>JBILUQ010000077.1:0-14566 GCA_044370935.1 Chthoniobacteraceae bacterium | reverse complement strand
AACGGGAGCAAGCCTGAATTCCGGGCTGGAATCCGGATGTAAATTACAAGCGGCGCACAGGCGTGCCGTGTCACAAAACACCCTAATAGAAGCAATCTATGGCCAAGTACAAGTTGGAATATATCTGGCTCGACGGTTACGAGCCCGTTGCCAATCTCCGAAGCAAGACGTTGATCAAGGAATTCGATTCCTTCCCCAAGCTCGAGGAACTCCCTGACTGGGGCTTTGACGGAAGCTCCACCCGCCAAGCAGAGGGTCACTCTTCGGACTGCGTACTGAAGCCGGTGGCGGTTTACCCCGACACAACCCGTCGCAATGGTGTGCTCGTCATGAGCGAAGTTTACATGGCTGACGGAAAGCCGCATCCGAGCAATTCGCGTGCGTCCATTCTTGATGACCCGGATGCGTGGTTCGGTTTTGAGCAGGAGTACTTCCTGTATCAGGACGGGGTGCCCCTAGGGTTTCCAGGCGGTGGCGGATTCCCTTATCCGCAGGGCAAATACTACACGGGCGTTGGCTATGACTCAGTGGGCAGCATCGCACGCGCGATCGTCGAAGAGCACATGGATCTCTGTCACGATGCAGGCATCAACCATGAAGGCATCAACGCCGAGGTGGCGAAAGGCCAGTGGGAGTTCCAGATTTTCGGTAAAGGATCCCGCACGGCAGCTGACCAGATTTGGGTCGCCCGTTATCTCATGATGCGCCTGTGTGAAAAATATGGGGTGGATGTAAACTGGCATTGCAAACCTCTCGGGGTAGACGTCGACTGGAATGGTTCCGGAATGCATTCGAATTTTTCGACAAAGTATTTGCGTGAAGTGGGTGGAAAAGAATATTTCGAGAAACTCATGGCGGCGTTTGACAAGTTCAAGAACGAGCACATCGCCGTGTACGGTCCAGACAACCACTTGCGTTTGACTGGGCTTCACGAAACCCAGTCCATCGACAAGTTTAACTATGGAATCGCGAACCGCGGGGCCTCTGTCCGCGTTCCCCATAGCTTTGTGAACAACGGGTACAAGGGGTACTTGGAAGACCGTCGTCCGAATTCGCAGGGCGATCCATACAAAATCGCGAGCCGCATCCTGCAGACCATTGCGAGCGTGCCGACCGCCTAGTTTAAGAACATACTGAAAGTTAATTAAACGCCGTCCCGTTTTAAGCGGGGCGGCGTTTTTGCTTTTGCTGGCTCTGCTGCCCCTCTGTTTTCGCTACTTTCCCTCCATCAACGAGCGAAGCACTTCCTCTGGGCCGAGTATTTCAATCGTGGAGCTGGATCGGGTGATTGCTGTGTATAGCAAATTCTTGCCAAGCAAAGCTGACTCGCTCTTGCTTGGTAATTCGATCGCGACACCCGACCATTCGGAACCCTGGCTTTTGTGGATCGTTAGTCCGAATGCGGGTCGGTGCATGGGCAGCTGGGGCAGGGGGATCAGTCGCACTTCGCCTACCCCTGATGCGAAAAGCGCCAAGGTTGCGGGCTCTCCGTGTACGTTTCCGAGTGCGATTCCGATGTCTCCGTTGCTGAGTCCGAGGGCGTGGCTGTTGGATTGAATAATGATAGGACAGCCGTGTGGGATGGTGGAGTTCACTCCCATTTTTGATTTACTTGCAAGAATTCCGATTCCCTCCGCATTTGCCCGGTCCACTTGGAGGTTAGTGCTGCAGAGGAGTTGGAATTGCCCCAAAGAGTTGAGAGCGCTCTTTAACGCTTCGGATTTTTTAGTTTCCGAGCCGAGGCACCATTGAATGGAGGCTTTGCTCCATTCAAGCCATCGCCTGTGCAGGACGCTTTTGCGGCTCTGTTGGCTTTGTGTTGCATACCATTGCAGTTTGCCGGCATTTGCGGCAATGCACGATTTCACCTCATCGAATGAATGATCGGTCCCTGGGCGCACAAGGTTGGCGAGTTCCAGCACCCAGGGTGAATGCATCGCCCTACGGCTATACTTGAGTCCGAACACAAGGCCGTGAATCGGTGGATGCGCCCCCTGTGTTGGAGAGGGTAAGCCCTCGGTTATTTCTCTAGCGACTGTCGACGGATCTAAGCCAACGCGCGCAGCGATCTGCGCGCAGGCAGTAGGCGCTGTTTTGCTTTGCGCGTCACGCTGCACCATTTCCGTTAGGACGCCGCCGACCTCAACGCTCTCCAACTGGTCGCTGTCGCCCATGAGCACGACGCTTGCAGAGGGAGAGGTCGCTTTGATGAGCGCGTGCATGAGTGAAAGATCGACCATGCTTGCCTCATCAACGAGGATCAATTTCGCGTCAAGAGGTCGAATTTCTCCCCTGCGAAACGGACCGCCCCGTTCCTGCGGTGTAGGTCCCCATTCAAGAGCTTTGTGCAAAGTTTGCGCATGAAGGGACTTTAAAAAATCGACCTCCGTCTGGCTGAGGTTCTTGAGATGTTGCGCCGACTTGGAAATGGAATCGGCTAGGCGGCAGGCGGCTTTGCCGGTGGGCGCTGCTAGGAGCACATCAGAAAGCGCGAGTCCCGGCTCGATTCGTTTTCGGACAGCCAGCAACGCCGCAGCGGTAGTTGTTTTCCCAGTGCCGGGTCCCCCTGTGAGGACCCCAATCCTAGCATCGCATAGAGCAGCAACCGCGATGCGCTGGTGGGTGTTTTCAAAAATCACGCTGCCGCTGCTTGTAGACCTGATGCGCTCCTCCGGTAAGATCGCGTCTAGAGCGTGGCTCACGATTTGATGCGAGTACTGCCGGCGCGATGTCTCGTTGTTTTCTAAAGCCCGTGATTCAAAAAATAGACGCACATGCCTCGCGTGGATTGCGTATCTAGGCAGTCGAAGTAAATGGTGTTCAATTGCGAAAAAATTCTTCAACCGAGCGATCTCCAGTCGTTCAGCGTCAGTTACGCGGAGGCTCGAGAGGGTCACGGCGCCTTTGCCGTTTGCGGCCGCGCACAGAAGCTCAGCGAGCAGTTCTACCATGCGGTTGCTGGGGCTTGGACTGCCCGTTGGTTCGCTCCCGCGCAAAGTTAGCTCGGCGAGGTCCTTGAACTCGCTCGCGGCGGTGGACTGTTTGGAGGTGCTCATTGTTGGGCGCAGGGAAATAGATTTCCAAGGCTCTCAAGGCCGAGCAGCGAGGGACGCTCAAACCAAAGGCCTCCAGAGGGAAGTCCTCTCAAAAACAAGTAGGCAACGCCTCCAAAGTGCTTGGAATGATCGTAGCCTACCATCTGAACTTGCAGGTGGCGGTGCAGTGCGAGGGCGTAGAGACGGGCCTGCAGAAGGTAGTGTTTCTCGATCATCGCGCGCTCAAGGGTTTCGGGTGCGTAGCCGTCCAGTTTGTTGCTTTTGTAGTCGAGCACGAACCACCGGTCTTCGTGTTGGAAAATGAGGTCGATGTACCCCTGCAAGTACCCGCCGAATTCTCCGAATTGCCAGTGATCTGAGATGTGTTCCGCCCACTGCGAGCGCTCCTCACTTTGGGCTATTCCCGGGTCTTCCATCAGTGCGGACGAGAGGGTCTGCGGATTGAGAACGGTCACTGGAAGATGAAACTGCATTTCTGTGATGCATCCCTCGCGCAGCTCAGCAAGCGAGACGGGTGCGTGTGTTCCTAGGGTGAGCGGTGATTCAACGATTGCAGCGATTGCCGTCGTCCAGGCCTGAGCGGGGGAGCACTCCGCAATCGCCTCTCTCATCTCAGCGCGGTTTCCAAGATAATCTTCCAAGACAGCGTGTAATCGATCACCGAGAGCCGCACCGGCATCGCCGAGTTCCGTGAGTAGGTCGGTGGATGTAGGGCTTTGCTGTTTTTCATCAAGCCTCTCGATGTCTCGGTCGGCTGCGCTGTCGTGCTCGTTTTCAGATTTAGAGAGACCGGTGAAGCTCGCCGTTCTTTTCAGTGGATGAGAGTAGGAGGGGTGTTCAGGCGGCGGATGCATTGTCCGGACCTCTTGAGTGCAGTGAGGCAGAAGTACGTCGCCAGAAGGGCGAGGTTGCGACGGATCGATGGAGTGTGATTGAAGTGCGATTCCTTCGATTTGTTCAAGGCGCGCGCGCCAAGATGAGAGCTCCGTGTCAACAAGGCCGAGACCTGGCAGCGCCGCTAAGGGTGAACGGGCAGCCCCGTTTTGATTCCCTGCGGATTCACCGACTGGAGCGAAGCCAATGTAAAGTCTGTGCCGCGCTCGAGTGAGCGCTACGTATAGCTTCCGGTACTCCTCTTCGTCCTCTTGCTCGATGCCCGTCGTGAGGCTTTTCTCAAAGCCTGCAGACCCGACATCGACGCACCACTCTTTGCTCGTGCGGAACAATACGGCCCTTTTTTTGCGACGTTCCTTTTTGCTTCGGATGCTCCAAAGGAAGGGGCAAAAAACAACCGGATATTCAAGACCCTTTGCGCTGTGTACGGTCACCATCTGGACAGCCGCGCTGTCAGTTTCAAGCTTCATCAGAGCGCTTTCGCCGGCTTGGGCTTCAAATGCAGATGTGCTGGTCCCGCGAGCGATTTGTCTGCCAAGCCACTGTGCGAGCGCGCGAGGACCACGCCGGCCGCGAGCGTGTTCCTGCTGAAGCAGGCTCGCTAGGTGCCGCCAGTTTGTATACCGACGCTCTCCTTCGGCGAAGTCAAGGTTGCTTGCGATGACGTGCGTTTTGTCCAAGCGTTTGAGCATCACTGGAAGGGGGCCGAGTCGTTGCATCATCTCGGCCTCGCGCTGATATCCCGCACAGCGCGCAGCCTGAATCTCGGTATTACTGCGGATTGATAAAAGCGCTTTTGTTTGGGCACAGCCAAGCGGAGTCCCTTCGAACGCCAAAAGCTTGCTCAATACAGTGCCGTGACCACTGATCGCCGCCAGTAGCTGTAGCCACGTGTGGACGTCGTTAGCCTCAGGGCTTTCAAGAACGCTGCCGAGACCCGCGCCGGAGGACTGGCATGGAATTCCAGCGTGAGTCAGAGCACGCCTTACTAGTGCCAATTCGCGGTGTCCGTAGCAAAGTACAGCGATGTCTCCAAAGTGCATGGGGCGCCGCTCGCCGGTATGCCTGTCTTCAATGGTGACGCGCTCGCCGGTCAACCGAGTGCATTCCCGGGCCACGAGCTCGGCTAATTCCTGCTGGGCGGTCCTGCGGGCTGTTTGTTCGCTCCATTGAAAAACCAGTGAAGGGAGATTTTGTGGATCATGGATACGAGAGCCATGTTGACCCGCGACGCGGACATAAGCGGTCTGGGCCTCTGGGTTCAGGGCGTCTGGAAAAATGTAGGATTCCGTGTAGAGGTTGTTTATCGCATCGATCAATGGTTGGTCGGAGCGGTAGTTGCACGTCATCGGGTTGGCGGCTTGCGCATCGGTTGCGAGGCGCTTGTAGCTCGCGAGGTCTGCTCCGCGGAATCGGTAGATGCTCTGTTTTGGATCGCCAATGACGATAAAGGATATTGTGTCCTGATGGCCAAAAAGCCTTTCGAAAACGGAAGTTTGAAGCGCATCGCTGTCCTGGCACTCGTCGATGATCGCGGCGCGTAAACGCGACCGAACCGAGTTGGCGAGCGGTCCGTCGGGGCCCTGAGTTTCGAGTGCGATTTGAACCGTTAGAACGATGTCGTCAAAGCCCCTCACTCCGGAACGCTGTTTCGCCATTGGAAAGTCGCGCTTGACGGACTGCGCAAACGCGCCGAACGAAACGAGGGCATCGTGATTCAGCAGTCTTTTGTATTCATCCCAAAGCGAAATGAACGCTGCGGGGAGTTTTGCGAGGGCGGCTTTGGTGAAAACGGCCCAGGTTCGGTTGGATCTGAATGCCTCAACAACGTTGGCTGCGGTGTCTCGGCTTTTTCCCGCTTTGAGTTGTGTGAGCGCGCTCGGGGCTTCCTTAAGGATTTGTTGTGCTAGTTGTTCGAGGTTCTCGGGGGGAACCGGAGTTGCCACAAGAAGGCGTGAATTTGCTTGTGAGGCAACCATCCTTGCCGCGCTCCGGAGCGCTGTGACTTCAGGAGCCCCACACTCAGTGAGGTGCATAATGTGGTCATCTATGATGGGATCCAAGAACTCAGAGTGATCTTGAACGAGAACCAAGCCCGAGTCGCACCCCATTTCAACAGAGTGGCGTGAAATGATGGATTGGCAGAAGCTGTGAATGGTTGAGATCGGGGCGAGATCGAAATTGCTGAGCGCCTCGTTAATCAATAGTACGAGCCGGTCCCAGTCGCCTTTTGTAGCGTGCTTTGAGGCTTGTACAATTTGCGCCTCCGGGCCGTTTTTTGCTACGCCTTCGTTTTTGGATTGCTGCGCGATTGAAAGCGCAATTCTCAGCGCGGCTAGCAGGCGTTCTTTTAGCTCCGCTGTGGCTGCTTTGGTGAATGTGCTGACTAGAATTTGATCAACCGAAAGTTCCTCTTCGATCAGCAGTCGAAGCCACAGCAGAGTGATCGAGTAGGTCTTTCCTGTGCCCGCACTCGCCTCAATTGAATGCCTGCCGCGGAGGAGCTGCGTGAGCGGGTTAAAGCGTGAGTTGACTTGATCCATGGTAGGTTATTGAGCGTTCTCCGCGGCTGTTTTCCACTCGTGCAAAAAGATCGCCAGACGCCAAGTGAGCGGGGCGCCGTTTGCGGGCAGAAAGTGCGTTGATTCGCCCTCGCCGGCCAATGTGAATGGATTGTCACAACCGCGAAACGCATACTGGGTCGCTTTGTCATCAGACTCCGGAGAACCAGACCCGTATGTGTCAGACTCCCAGCTTTCTCTACCGATTTCCAGAGCACGGCTGATTTCTGAAGGGCTTGCCATGGCGCTCGGGGTTGTGTGTTTGCACATGGCCTCGAACGATTTCGGCCAAAGCGGGAGCGCTACACTTTGCGCAGCCTCCAGGAGAGGCAGTAACTCCCCGAGCAATTCACGCGCCCGATCGGGCTGGGGTAGCGTGATTGAGTAGGATGCGTTTTCTCTGAAATGCGCTTCCGCCCTCTTCAATGAGGCAGGCGGGTCTTGAGGATCCGTCGTGCTGCATGCATCCGAACCCGCGGCCAGCATAAGCGCATCTGCAAGGAATTGGAGCTCCTTTCCAAGATCCTTTTTTGATGCCGAGTAGTAGTGGTAGCGGGTTGTGCCGCCGCTTTCATCAAGGTACCAACCGGTTCGTAGTTCGCCCACCAGAGTGCAGCGGCGGTCGGAGTCTGCCGGGTGAGTCAGTTCCACGCGCAGAGTGCGGGTGATTCGTTGTTCGGGTTTTAATGCGGGATCCGGAGCATTCGGTGCGTCGATTAGCAGCTTATCCACCAACTTGTCTCCAAGCCCGCCTCGCGGAATCGCGCCGGAGGCGGTGAAAACTCTGCTCAGTTCTTCAATAGGTCGGCCCTCGATCTTCGCGGAAAGCAAAGCGTCGCGGAGTGTCCATTTTTCGAGGCCGTTCAGTTCAAGCAGATCACCGCATGCTAGCGTCTCTTGGTCCTCCGGAAGCTGCGTTCCGATGCGTTCTAGGAGAAGCTTTGTGGGTTTTGACAGCAGTGTTTGGATCGTGCGCAGGGAAATTGCACTTCCATCCGTCAGCGGTTCGTGGGGGAGCTGCTGGCTCCAAAGTCCCGCGAAGGCGGGCAGGCCCCGTCTACGGGCCAGCGTGTTTGCCGCCTCGAAATCGCTGCGTAGATAGCCGCGTGCGCTTGCGGGTTGATGCGCGTGGAACGCGGCGGGGCTGAATCCGTTGAGGGGATGTCGAAACACAATTGCAGCGTGTTTTTGCTCAGGCGAGCTGTCCGCCGAGTGCGCAACGATTGAGTCGACCGCTTGCAGAATGTCGGCGAGCGCAGTGGAAGGAGGCCGGTCCTTACCGTCTTCGTCTGATCCGCCCTGATAGGAGAGTACGAGGCGCTCCCCGCAAGCGATGAGGGCTAGAAGTACCGCATGCCTGTCGGCGTCGCGTAAGGAAGGGTCGCCGTTTTTGCGGCCGGCGCTGAGCGGATGCCAAGAAGAGCGTTCCTCGGTTCGCGGGAAAGTGTCTGCGTCTAGGCCGGCGATTAAAATCATGCGCGCCGGAACGCCCGCGTATTCCCTGAGGTCGGCCACGCAAATTCCGCCCGGACCGCGCGCTCCGGACTCAGCAATGGATTTGAGTTTCTCATCCAACAAGCGCATGTATCCATCGCTGCTGAGTTGGCATTCAAGCCCTGTGGACGCTCGGTTGAGCGAAGGCATGATCGTATTTGTGAGTTTCGAGAGATGCTGTGCTGGGCCTAGGTCCGAGCAGTCCACAAAATCAGCGATCAGAGTCTTGAGCTGCGCGTTCCAACTCAGCAACGGTTGGGGGCCGGTTTGAGTCCATGTTTTGCGTGCGCGCTCAAGAGAGGCTGTGAATTTGGCCAGATTCGCGAGGTCTTTCAGCGATAAGCCAGAGGCGCGCTCGAGCGGTACCGCCACCCCCTTGCCATCGGGTAGCTCCAAGGTGCCGACTGTTTCGGTGGAGGCGCTCAATGCGCCGAGCCCCAAACGCTGCACGGCCCATGAAAGGTTCCATCGTGATTCCGTGATTTTTTGATGTTCGCTGCGATGGTCTGCGCTTGTGCCCCAGCGGAACTGTGCGTCGCGGAGCCACTCGACAATATTTCTTCCGGCTTCAGCCGCATCGTTGAATCCGAATTGCGAGGCGATCAGCGGATTTTCAATCAGCGCCTGCAGGTCCTCGAGACTCAGCCTGCCTCGTATTTTTTGGAGGAGTGTGCCGACAGCTTCAGCGAATGGTGATGGTACGGCTTGGCCGAATCCGAGTAAACCGAAGGGCAGGGTGCCGTGTGGCGAGTCGTTTACGCGCAGAGCTGCCTCGATGAACGGGGCCTGCCGTTTGGGATCCGCCAGAAGAATCAGGATGTCCTCGTACCTTAGGTTGGGTAACTCCTGCATCGCTTGTAGGATTCGGTCTCGGCATGTCTCCAACTCTCGGAGTGTGCTGCGTGCGGCATGGACGGTGAGAGACGCGTCGTTTGAGTCCAATTCGTAGAGCTCTGCTTCGGACGGCGAGGCAGCGTTTCGGCAGGAACGTTGAAGCGCTCCCAGCAGTGAGGCAGGAGGCTCGCGGTCATCAATGTTGATGCCGCCGTCGCCGACTGCAAACAGGGATTCTGAAAGCTGCCTGTGCAGGTCTTGTGAACACCTGCCAAAAGCCCAGAGCACGCCTCCCGGGTAATGTTCGGGGTCGGGTTCCGGCGAACCCTCGGATCGGCGTTTGCGACGGCGAAGCTCTGATTCGCCCCAATACTCAATGCTCGGACTGATTGCGTATAGGTGCACGCGCTCGGCATGATTTTTTGCCAGTAGGCTTAGGAACTGGTCAAACCGTTCCAGTTGAACCATTGGCAGGCCGCCGTCGAGTTGCACCCAAAGGTGAGGGATACCGCCGCGCGCAGCCCAAGATGACACCCAGATGCGGGCGTGTTCTTCGAATGCTTCCGAGTCGATGGTTCCAATGTGCGTTCTGAGCGCTCTCTCGACGGTGGGATGCGAGGCAAGCGCGCTCAGGAAGGAGTCTTGCTGCCAACGCTCGTGCTTGCGTCTGCAAAGCATTGTTTCGTCGAGCGCCCGCGAGAGGGAGGCCGCCCAGTCCAGAACTGAGGCTGAGATCGGGGTTAGCGTGACGTTCTTGGGGATTGGCGAGTCGGCATGGTAAACCAAGTCCGGGAGGGCTGAAGCGATGGCGAGCCTGAGTTGCTCGAAGTCAAAGCGCGGCTCCGGGCCGGACGCGGCCTGTTCAATGAGTTCGCGCAGCGTGACTTCTTGGGCATGGCTGGCAATGCCGGTCCGGTCGGCCCATTGCCGCGTGACGTACTCCGCTCGACCTCGTCTCGGCATGACCAGCCAGTGCCGTGCCCGAGGGTCGCGGATCTGCGAGAGCGACTCGCTCATAGATTGCAGGAGGGCGCGCGGGGTTGGTGAGTAGGCAAACATCAGGATGTAGGCTGCGGGATGAGGGAAAGGCTCTGTGCTCTGTATTATTGCACAAAGGGTTCCGGGCCCCGTACGGAATGTTTTCGCGCCAGCGTTCCAAGGTCGGGTTGCACAGGCTCCCAACGAAAGGAGACCGATTTGACGGCGCGTTGGAGAGGGATGAGGGTTTGAGTGCTCGAAGGAGGCGGTCCGACAGAGGCCGAATTTTCAACAAAGGTCCCGGTTTGGATGAGAATCCCCCGACCCATGGTGCCTGTTGCGTCGATGCTCCAATTGTGGGTGGGGGCAAAGCGCGTTTTTCCGGCTTTCAAGCGCGATTTTGTAAGGTGGCAGCTTCGGTTTTGAAAGGGGGGCGGAGCAGGGGTGTTGTTTTTGATTTTAAAAATAGCAAGGAATGATAAAAAAACTAATAAATGTGGCCCTTTAGGGGTTTCCTGACATGAGGCGACTTCTTAGTTTGTCTCTAGGAAAGCATTAAAATCCCCTCACATTCCCATCAAATTATGGAACTTAGCTCTGGTTCTTGCATTGGAAAACCTAACCGTCGTGAATTTCTGTATACCGGCTTGGTTGGCGGTTTAGGTTTAACGCTCGGTGACTATTTAAAGCTCCGCGCGGAGGAGCAGAAGGAGGCGTCGCCGCTGGAGGCCAAGGCTGATTCTTTGATCCATATTTACCTGCCGGGGGGGGCTGCCGCCCAGGAGACGTGGGATCCCAAGCCGTTAGCTCCTTCCGAGTATCGTGGACCCCTTGGAACAGTGGACACCTCTATTCCCGGGGTTAAGTTTTCTCAGTTCCTCAAAAACACCGCAAAAATCGCTGATCGTCTGACCGTGGTGCGCTCCATGACGCACGGAGAGGCTGCGCACGAGCGGGGAACCCACAACATGTTCACGGGGTACCGTCCTTCCCCGGCTCTCAATTACCCATCGTTTGGCGCGCTGGTGTCCCATGAACTGGGATCCCGAAAGGAACTGCCGCCGTATGTTTGCGTCCCGGCTGTTCCCAACGAGTTCGCCGGCACCGGCTACCTTTCCTCCGCATATGGGCCATTCGCTCTTGGCAGCGACCCGAGTTCCGACGGATTCAAGGTGAGGGATCTGAATCTCCCCGCGGGAGTGACTCCGGAGCGCTTCGAGCGGCGTCGCTCCATTCTGGACACGGTGGACTCTCACTTTAAGTACCTCGAGCAGGCGGATGCTCTGAACGCAATGGATTCCTTTTATCAGGCGGCCTATTCGTTACTGAGTTCGGCCAGCGCCCGCGAGGCGTTCAACTTGGCAGCCGAGCCTGCGAAACTCAGGGACGGCTACGGACGGAATGCGGCGGGCCAGCGCCTTCTGATGGCTCGCCGGTTGGTGGAAAGCGGCGTGCGCACCGTTTCAGTGACTTTTGGTGGATGGGATCACCACACGAATATCGCTCGGTCCATTGAAACGAATTTGACTCCTTTCGATCAGGCTTACGCTGCGTTGATTACGGATTTGGAGCAACGCGGAATGCTTGACCGGACGCTTGTCATGGTTAGTTCGGAGTTTGGTCGTACCCCGAAGATCAACAAGGACGCAGGGCGCGACCACTGGCCGCGCGTGTTCTCCGTCGTCTTCGCGGGCGGCGGGTTCAAGAGGGGGCTCATCTACGGTGGTTCTGATGCGACTGGCGCGGAACCCGAGTCCAACCCATTGTCGGTGGAAAACATGGCGGCGACGGTTCTCAATCAGATCGGGATTCGTCCGGAAAAGGCGCTGATGGCGCCAGGCAACCGTCCTGCCGCAATCGTCAAGGACGGGCAGGTGATGACCGATTTGCTTGCGTAATTTTTCCAATCAGGATTTTCAGTTTTAATGATTCAAAAGTAACCCCCGGCAAAACATATGAGTTTGGACTGCTCCCCGTACGGGTACCCTCGGGGTGCCCAGCTTTGGACCATTTGCGCGGCTCTCGCTCTCTCCGGAGCTAGCGCCTTCGCTGGTTCACCCCGTGTCACCGCGGCCTACCCCTCAGTTGGGCAGTTGGGAACCGAGGTGGAGGTGGTTTTTTCCGGCTCTGGATTGGGGGATGCGAGGACGATTCTTTTTGATTCCGCAGGCTTTGACGTAACCACTGTAAAGGCGGAGCCTGCGCGTTACACCGCGAAGATACGAATTCCTAAGGATGCCTCGCTTGGCGAGCATCGATTGAGGGTCATCACGAATTCGGGCGTATCCGATCTGAGGGCGTTCTTTGTTTCGCCGTTTCCGATTCTGGAGGAGAGTTTTCCAACGGAGGCGACTCGTGCGGCGGCCAAGGCAGCGGAGGCGAAAGCTGCTGCTGCTGCGGCTAAGGCGACGGCAGAGGCGGCAGCAAAGGCGAATCCGGGCGCGCCAGCTCCGGTTGCACCCGTTGCTGCGCCGGCCGCGGTTGATGGACCTCAGGAGGTTCCAGTGAACACCACGGTCTACGGTCACACTCAGGGTGAGGATTCCGATCAGTTCGTGGTGAATTTACAGAAGGGCAAGCGCCTGAGCATCGAGGTGATGGGAATGCAGTTGCAGACCCAGAGCCCGTATGATCCGGAGGTGATTGTTCGCAAGCCGGATGGTAGTGTCTTCAAGAGCGTAGCCGGAACGGCGTTCGGGCGCGGTAATCCTGTTTTCAGCGCGCTCGTGCCAGACGACGGCAAGTACACGGTTACGATTCATGATTCCACGCGTGCCGGTGCGGGGCCCTGTCATTATTTCATGCACGTTGGAGATTTTCCGAGGCCGATGATGGCTTACCCCGCGGGCGGTCCTGCCTCAAAGCAGACTCAGTTTACGCTTCTTGGAGACCCTCTCGGCCCAATCCAGACGACTGCCTCGCCCGGAAGTCGCGACAACTCAGTCGGTGCAGTGTTTCCATCCATCCTCACCCCAAGCCCATTGATCGCGCGTGTCGCGAACATGCCGAATGTTCTGGAGTCGAAAACCCAGACGGCTTCTCCTGCCGACGCCAAGGAGGTCAGCTCCCTCCCGGCGGCGTTCAATGGCATCATTTCGAAGCCCAAGGAGAACGATTATTTTCGGTTCTCTGCGAAGAAGGGGCAGGTTTACGAGGTCACGGCCTTCGCGCGAAGCTTGCGCTCGCCGATGGATTCGGTGATTGAAATCCTTGACGCAAAGGGGACGCGGCTGACGCTCAACGACGACGCGGGGAAGCTAGATAGTTATCTGCGTTGGACCGCACCTGCTGACGGGGAGTTTGTCCTCGGTGTCAGAGACCAGATGAATCGTGGAGGAGACCTTTTTGTCTACCGAGTTGAGATCAAGGCTCCGGAGCCAACGGTGAAGGCATGGTTGCCGGAAGTGATTCTGAATTCATCTCAGGAGCGGCGCGCGGTCGTAGTGCCAAGGGGAAACCGCTACGCGACGATGGTGCGCATCAAACGCGATGATTGGGCGGGCGCAGTCAATATTGAAGCGTTGGATTTACCGAACGATGTCACAGCAACGGTTGGCTATGTGGACAAAACGATAGACACCGCAGTTCTGGTTTTTGAAGCGAAGCCTGATGCGGCTCTGGATGAAAAGTTGTTTAATCTTTCGGGAACCCAAGTGGTCCCTCCCGCCCCTCCAGCGGCACCGGTCGCTGCTGGGTCAGCCGGTGCAGCACCCGCTCCTGCGGCGCCGGCTGCGCCTTTGCCTGCCAACCCGAAAGTCGTTGTGGAGCACTTGGTGAACATCTGTGAGAACGGCAACCAGCCCCCTTACTACACGGTCAACGAGCACCTGCTGCCCATCGCTGTAACGAACGCTCTTCCGGCGGAAATTGAGGTTGAGCAGCCTCAAGCGCCTGCGATTCGCGGCTGCCAGTTTGGGCTCAAGGTTAAAGTGAAGAGATCCGGTGAATTCAAGGGGCCGGTGAATGTCGCACTGCTTTATGCACCCACGGGACTGGGTACCTCTGGCACCGTGAAGATTCCAGAAGGTGCGGATCAGATCACGCTTGCTGTGAGCGTTTCCCCGACAGCGCCGCTCAATAAATGGCCGCTTTGTGTGGTGGCAAATGCAGATTTCGGGTCTGGAGTCACATGGTTTAGTTCGCGCGTGTTTGAGTTCGAGGTGGTGGAGTCTCCACTCGCTGGTGCTCTTGTGAGGACGTCTCTTTCACAGGGCGCGGAGGGGGGCATGAAGTTGAATCTTGAGCAAAAAACTGAGTTTCAAGGTAAGGTTAAAATCGAACTGCTGGGGTTGCCAAACGGTGTGTCAGCTGAGCCTCAGGAGGCTGACTCTAAAACAACTCAGCTCACCTTCGCGCTGAAGGCGAAGCCTGATGCAGCGATCGGGATGCAGAAGCAGGTGACCGCACAGTTCACACTGGAAAGGAACGGAGTGAGCGTCTCGGCAAACTGCGCAGCTGGGGGAATTGTTCGTGTGGATCGCGGGGAGGTTGTTGCTGCTGCAAAACCAGCGCCTGCAGCCGTGAGTTCGCCCGCCGCCGCCGCTGGGCCCACGACTCCCGCTGCACCTGCTCCGGCAGCGCCCGCTCCCGCGGCGAAGCCCGCGACGCCCGCGGCTAGCGCCCCTGCCGCTGCCGCGCCCACGACCCCCGTTGCACCTGCTCCAGCAGCGCCCGCTCCCGTGGCGAAGCCTGCGACGCCCGCGGCTAGCACCCCCGCCGCCGCCGCGCCTACGACTCCCGCTGCACCTG
>JBILUQ010000324.1:0-4062 GCA_044370935.1 Chthoniobacteraceae bacterium | reverse complement strand
AAAAAGCGCCCTCGCTCACTAATTCGGGTCTGTAAAAATCTGAACCAGTTGCATTAGCGTTGTGGACGTTGGCCTATTGCAGCTTGTTTTTGGAGAGGTCGGGGTTTTCAGGCTTGGGTTTCGGGCATTTCGGGCGGTGTGGTTTCGGACAGGCGCCCGCACCCCCAGCGCACCGTGGGATCCTCTTTTCATTTCCCCTGAAACCGGATCCTCGTGCTGGGCTGGACGGCGGCCCACCCTCCCCTTTTTCGACACCGGAGGGACGGCTATGTTCAAAAAATCAGCGTTCAAGGGCCCGGCCAATGGCCGCAATCAGCTGGGCCCGCGAGTAGGGTTTGGTCAGGGCGTCAGTGATGCCCGCGTTGGGCAGTTGTCCGAGCCGGGCGTCGCTTTGCTCATTGCTAACCAGAATCAACGGAATGTTCCTGAGCGCTTCCTCCGCTTGCATCTGCGCGATCAGCGCTTCGAACGGCACATCAGGAAACTCCAAGTCCAGGAGGATGACATCGGGCTGGTATTCCCTCGCGAGTTCCAGCGCGATGTCCGCCTGCATTGCGGAAATTAAGCGGTAGCCGGGCGTGTTTTGTAGCATCCGCTCCATCACGTGCACATCGAAGTCGTGCCCCTCGATGTACAGCACCTTTGCCTCGTGCTCTTGCTTGAGTGGAGGGGCGGGGGCGGGGGATGCCGAGGGCTGAACGGGTTGCAAGCGAAGTTGTGCCGGTTCGGCCGAGTCCACGGCCGGCAGCGCCACCCAGAAAATTGCGCCGCCCTCGGCTGGCGAATCCAGCCCGATTTCGCCATGCATTGCGTCCACCAGTCCTTTGCACAGGTTTAAGCCAATCCCCGTGCCCTCGACCTTGGCCTCCTCGACTCCCAGTCGCTCAAAAGGGCGGAAGAGGTGTTCCCTCTTTTCCTCGGGAATGCCCTGTCCACGATCCTGCACCTCGAGGCGGACTTGGTCACCCGTGGATCGGATCCGGATGTCCACGACGCCGCCCCGCGGGCTGTATTTGATCGAGTTGGAAACCAGGTTCAATGCGACTTGCTTGAGTCTCAGGCGGTCGGCTCTCACGAAATACTTGGCGGCGGGCGTGATCAGTTCGACATTCACCCCGTGCCTTGCTGCGATGGGCTGCATGAGTTCCATACTCGAACGCAGCACAGTCTCTGCGTCGATGGGCTCGAGCGTCAGTGGCAGCCGGCCCGCCTCGATGCGTGCAATGTCCAGCACGTCGTTGATGAGGGCCAGCAGATGCTGCCCGGCGCGCACGATGTGGCCGATGCTTTCGGCCTGCGCGCCGCCCGGTTCCTCGAGTTTTAAAAGCTGCGCAAAGCCCAGAATCGCGTTAAGCGGCGTTCGCAATTCATGGCTCATGCGGGATAGAAATTCGCCTTTTGCGCGGTTGGCCTGCTCGGCCTGCTCGCGCGCGAGCCGCAGTCCCTCCTCGGCTCGCTGACGCTGCACGGCAGCGGCCACAACATTAGCAACCGCCCGCAGAAAGTTGGTGTCATCTTTTGTGAAGTTGCGCTTTGAGCGGCTGAACGCGCTCATCGCGCCAAACGGCTTGTCCTCGAACGCAATAAGAACGGAAACACTGCTGGTGCACTTTGTCTTCTTCACCGAATCGCTGATTTCAAACCGTGTTTCCGTCGCCATGTCTTCCACCACCACGGGTTCACCCGTGAGAATCGCAAAGCCCGATTGCGACTCCTTTCCACCCCGGAGCTGCTCGAGTTGGATGTCAGCCGGCCAGCCCGCCGATGCTTTTAACTCGAGAAAATTTCGGTCGGGGGAAAGTTCGCGGATTGAGCAGAAGTCGACGCGCAGCGTCTGGGTGACAGTGGTGGCGGCCTCGCTCAGAAACGCCTCAGTCGTCAGCGCCGACAGGGCGCGCGCCCCGAGTTGCGCCACGGCGGCCTGCTGTCGCGCCCTGTCCTCGATGACGGCGTTTGCGAGCGCGAGTTCTGCTGTGCGCTCCTGCACCCGACGTTCCAGCAGTTCCTGGGAACGGGTCTGCTGCTCCCTGAATTGATGTGCGATGGTCACGTCCTCAAAAAAGCCAATCATCCGACCATCGCCCTCCGCGGACTGGGACAGCGAAAATCCACGCGCTTGCACAAAAATGTCCCTGCCGTCGGCATTGGCGACGCGGAATTCGTAGGAAAGCGGCTCGCGCGAAGCCGCGACGCGTCTTGTTTCCTGCTCAAACCCGTGCCGATGGTCTGGGTGAATAAGCTCAAGCAAACGGGGCACGCCTCCCTCCAGCGCGTTGACATCCACCCCGAGGACACGGAGGGCATCACCAGCGTACTTGACTTCGCCCGACGCTGTGAGCCAGTCGAAGAGCAGCTGGCCGCTGGCCTTGATCGCCGTATCGTACCGGTCGGCCCACTCCAGCCGCATCGACTCAATCGCTTTTCGCTCCGAGATGTCGCGCAGGATGCACGAGAAGAACTCGATCTCCCCCGCCGGATTTCGGTGGGCGCACACCAGCTGGGAAACAGCGATCTCGGTGCCATTAGCCTCGCGAAAAGCAGTCTCGCCCTCCCAGCTTCCTTCCTGCTCGGCGGTTGGAAATCCAGTGTCGGATACGATCTTGCATGCCCATTCCGGTTGGATGTCTCGGTAATGCAAGCCTCCCACCAGCGCTTCGGGCGCTATCCCCGCGGCGTTGCGCGCGGAGCTGTTGAGAAACAGGATCGCTCCGTCCGGGGCATGCACCGAAACAAAGTCGGTTGTGGTTTCCAAAACGCTCGCAAGCAGCCGCAGTCGGTCCTCTGCCTCTTTCTGTTCGCTAACGTCCGCGAGTGTGAGCAGCAGTCCGACCGGTTCTCCTTCCGTGGTCTGGATCCGTCTGATTTCCCAATCTGTGAAGCGGTTGGTACGGTCGTCCCTGGAGAGGCCGGCGGGCCAGCGATGGAGAGTGTGCGGGGTCCCCGTTGCGAGGGTGTTTTTACACACGCTGACGATGTCGGCCACCGCGTGCGATTGCATGTGAGGTTCGAGGGCTTCTTGGAGGGATTTGCCCTCGAGGTGTGCGGCCTCAGGGGAGGTCAGCGCGCAAAGAAGCGGGTTTGCCCGCACGAAACGCAGTTCCGTGTTTAGAAACGCGATCCCTACCGGCGCGTGTTCAAAGCAGATTCGAAGCTGCTCGGAATGCAGTTGGCGGCGTAGCGACGCGCGGCTGGTGTACGTGATGTCCTCAAGGCTGAGCAGAATCAGAGGCTCCGCTCCCCGCTCGGCGCCAAGGATCCGCGCTTCGACTCGGAAGGCGCGAACGCGGTTGCGGAGCTGAAGTCGGATGCGTGTCCTGAAACGATCGAGGCGCGAGGACAGATCCTGAAGTTGGAGCAGTAGCGGTTGCTGCTCCTCCTCGGGCACGAAGCGCAGCCAGTTTAATGCGAGGAGTTCGGATGCCGGGGTGGCGACGAGCTTCGCGAGCGCCTCGTTGGCGAAGTGGCACTGACCTGCGGCCGTGCCCGCCCAGATCGGGTTGGGTAGCGCATTGAGGGTGGCAAGATCGGGGTGGATCAAGGGGGTGCTCACGAGTGGCGCGCAGTCTATGCGGGGTCAGCGATGGCCTGAAGCTTAAAGCGGAGTTTGTTTGGTGCGGCGCGGCTTTAGGCGATGGAGTGGAAGGTGGGAGATGGAGTGAAAGATGGGCGGGGGCATGAAGGCGAGGAAACGAGCGTTTTTTGACGCATCATTTTCGAACGTTTTCCGCGTTTTTTCAGTCTTAAGAAGGTAGGAGGCGGGGCGCCGCTCCAATGGTTGTGGGCGGGGTTGCTCGAGTGTCCGGCGGCAAGGTTCTGATGGCGGTTTTGGGTATGGGAAACCAAATGGCTTTTGTTTCAAGGGGTGTTTTCTGCGCGGTGCGCGTTGCGGGTAGAGTGTGTGGAATGTGCGGGTGCAGTGGCGGTCGCGGGTTGATGGGTTTTTAACGGGCCAGAGGGCGGGTGTTGGTTCAGTGCCTTGGTGATCGGATGCGCGCCACGGAGATGCTTTTTTTATGAACCAGTCAGCCTTCGGCGAAAGTGATTCCGGACTCCGGATGTATT
>JBILUQ010000323.1:0-4089 GCA_044370935.1 Chthoniobacteraceae bacterium | reverse complement strand
GGTGGGCTCCTTGCGTGTGTAGTTTTCGACGCTTGCGATCAACGGATCCAGTGAAGCATTGGAAGCAGGGGGGGCGGAGTTTGGTTCCTGTGCGCTCATAGATCTTCTATTTCTTTTCTGTTTAACGTCTTTAAGCAACTCTGGATTGTCTGTTTTCTAAAACCGGCCACTCCGGCGGGCTTCAACGGCGCGGCGGACCGGCGCCTCTAAAACCCGTTTTCCCACCACAACCACCTTTATGCAACCACTCGTGCTTTTGAACTGCGTCGGGCTGACGCCGCGACACCTGGGCCCGCACACCCCCAGCTTGTCCCGTCTGGCGAGGGAAGGGTTCGCCAAACCACTCGCCCCCGCCCTGCCTGCGGTCACCACCACCGCACAGGTCTCGATGCTCACCGGAGTGGATCCCGAACAGCACGGCATCGTGGCCAACGGCTGGTATTTCAGGGATCTGAACGAAATCCTGCTCTGGCGCCAAAGCGAAAAGCTCGTCCAAGCCCCGCACGTCTGGGAGGGGCGTCCATGGAAAGTGCTCAAACACTTTTGGTGGTATGCGATGAACACCGGCACCGCCGCCATAGTCACCCCGCGCCCCGTCTACCATCATGACGGCAGCAAATCCCCTGACTTCTACGCGTGGCCCCCGGACCTGAGAGAAACGCTCCTTCAAAAACACGAGACCTTCCCTCTCTTCAACTTCTGGGGACCGACCGCCGGCCCCCAGAGCACCCGCTGGATCGCCCAGAGTTTCATCACCGCTTGGGATCATCAAAAGCCGGACCTCGGACTCTGCTACCTCCCGCATCTCGACTACGACTTGCAGCGTCACGGCCCGGAGGGCGCGCATCTCGCGGGTAATCTGGCGGAAATCGACGCCTGCGCGGGCAGCATCATTGACCACGTGCAGCCTAGGGGCGCCCAAGTGATGGTTGTCAGCGAATACGGAATCGCGCCGGTGCAGGACGCGGCGTTCCCAAACCGCACGCTGAGGGAGGCGGGGCTGCTTGCGGTATCCACCAATGCGGCGGGTGAGTTGATTGATCCGGGAATGTCAAAGGCGTTCGCCGTGTGCGACCATCAGCTCGCCCATGTGTACGTAAAAGATCCGAGAGATGTGGCAAGGACGCGGGATTGCCTTTCGAGTCTGCACGGCGTTGAACGCGTTTACTCCGACGGAGAGCGCGCCGAGCTGGGGCTCAACCATCCGCGCAGCGGCGAACTCATCATCACCGCAAAACAAGGCTGGTGGTTCGCCTACGACTACTGGCTGCAGGACTCACTCAAACCCGACTTCGCGCAGGCAGTCGAGATCCACAAAAAACCCGGATACGATCCGCGCGAATTGTTCTTTGATCCCAACGGTGGAAAGTTGCGGGCGGCGAAAGCGCTTCTGCGTAAAAAACTCGGCCTGCGTTATGTGCTGGCGCCTTGCCCGCTCGATGCGCGTTTGGTGAAGGGCAGCCACGGACTGGCACCGCTTTCGCCGGAGGACGGACCCGTCCTGATCGCTTCAAGCCGAGCGCTGGAAGCGGTGCGTGCACACCATCACAGGGATGTTGCAAAGCTCATCACCGCCGCGCTGACACTGCCCTGTTAGCCCAGACCTCACGGAACGCGGCGCCCTCGAGGCTACCGCTGCTGACTTTTGGAGTTTCTTCAAGTCATACGCGAGTCTCCTCACCGCATGCAGAAGCACGCCATCGTTCCATCGCATTCTGCGAAGGTTCGCAGCACACCGCGGCTCTAGTGCTTCATGTCCATCGCGGTAAGGAAGAACGCCGCGATGAATCCACCGATGGTCGATATCGATACCACGTCGCCGCCTTCCTCGTAGGCGTGCGGGAACATGACCTGCGCCACCAGAGCTAAGATCGCGCCGCCGGCAATAGCCTCGAAGAGACCAAGAACTTGGACTGGCAATACTGGGAGCAATAGGTTGCCGGCCGCTGCAAAGCCCGCAGCAATGAACAGGAGCGATCCCCAGAGCGTATAGATTTTGAGGTTGCTATAACCTGCTTGACGCATCGTGTGCGCGCTCGCCATCGCCTCAGGCAAGTTCGCCAGAAAGATCGCGATAAGAAGCGTAGGGTTGAATTTAGCGAATCCAACGAAAGTCGCCCCGATCACGAGCGAGCCGGGAATGGCGTCGAGAATGTTCCCGATCCAAATCGCCATCGGGTTGCCGCCGCCGTGCTCGGCCAGCGCCGCTTCCACTTCACCAGCACTCAACTGGCGGATGCTCGCCGTGGCCATCTTCGCCCACGTGGCGCTATCAAGCATTCCAGCCTGCTGCTTGATGCTGTCCATCGTCCGATGCTCAGCGAGGTCCTTCACCGCCGCTTTCATCTGGGGCGACACTTGAAGCAGATGATCAAAGTCCTCCTTTTCGATGCGCATCGCATCGACGGGCGCCTGAGCGACTACTGTTGCATTACGCACACCCGCGCCCAGAAGCGCCATCTCACCGACAATGTCACCGCTTTTGATCTCCGCGATCTTCTTGCCGTCTCCCTCGGGAGCCGCATCGTTCCGGATGAAAACCCCGAGACTGCCGTCTTCCACCAAATACATCGCGTCACCGGGATCCCCCTGCTTGAAGAGGTACTTGCCCTGATCGAGATGAAAATCGCGGATGTAGGGGAGGAGTCCGTCGATTTCCGAGGGCGGCAAGGAGCGCAACACCGCGTTCTGGCCGAGCCGCTGCAATAGGCCGGCGCTTTCCTCGCGCTTCAAATCCAGCGCGAACTGGCGGGCTGTTGTCTTGTGACGCGCAGCGCCACCGTGACTCGCAACCAGACGGTTACAGGTAAAATAGACCAAACCGCCCGCCAGGAACCCACCCGCGACGATCGCCCACGCCTGGATATTGGAAACGCCCTCGTGAACCAAGTGCTCGGTCGTCCCGTATGCGAGGTCAATGGCCAAGGCGTTCACCAGCGCGCCGGAACCGAAAGCGAGGATGTTCGCGATCAGCTTCTCGCTCGCCTTAAAGGTGAGGCCCAGCCAAGCCCCGATCACCACAGAAATCATCGCGGCAACGGCAAGACCCGCCGCCATCGCCACGCGGGTAGCAGAAAGAGCCATTTCACCCTCGGCAGGCGAGGTCGAAGCAAGGAATGTAATCATAGCAAATGTTTAGGTTAGGACGTTCGCCGAAATCAAGACTGAGCTCAAAGGTTAACTTAAAGCGGCTCGGCACCCCTCGGCAATCAATAAAGCGTGGGACTCCCAAGGCGGCGGCACGCGGGCCGCACGGCCGTTTGAAGCGGCCTTTTTGAACCGTTTACCAAGCGCTCAGAAGCCTGCGCCACACGCAACTTACATTATAACTTTCTTAAACCTATTTTCCGGTAAAAACAAATCTAAGCGCCCGCCCCGCATTCGGTATACTTAACTTGGAATGCGCTTGTTCCCCTCGCTGAGTCTCGCCCTGATAGCCGCTGTTTCCTCGGTTGCGGCCGAACCCGCGCGTCCCTTCACCTTCATAAACGACGTGTCCCCCATCCTCACCAAGGCGGGGTGCAACGCGGGCTCTTGTCACGCGAAGGCCGGTAACGGCCAGAACGGGTTTCGCCTTTCGCTTTTCGGCTACGAACCAGAGGAGGACTACGAGCACATTGTCAAGGAAGGGCATGGACGCCGGATTTTTCCAAACGCTCCGGAGCAAAGTCTGCTTCTGTTAAAAGCCAGCAACGCCACTCCGCACGGGGGCGGCAACAAACTTCCGCAAGGCAGCGCCGGGCACCGTTTGATCGTGGACTGGATCGCACAAGGGATGGTTTACGGGCACGAATCGGATCCAAGGATGACCCGCCTGGAAGTCTCGCCCGCCACGTCCACAAGTCAGATGCACTCCACGCGGCAGCTCAAAGTGCTGGCGCACTTTTCGGACGGCCACGTTCGGGATGTCACACGCCTTGCGATCTACGAACCCAATGATAAAAGCTTGGCGTCCGCAGACGAGTCCGGATTGATCCGCTTTTCGGATCTGCCCGGAAACGTTTCGGTGATGGTTCGTTATCAGAACCTCGTAGCGGTGCACGCCGCCTCGATTCCGCTGGGGGCTCCGGTGGAAAATATGCCGGCGGC
>JBILUQ010000075.1:0-14759 GCA_044370935.1 Chthoniobacteraceae bacterium | reverse complement strand
TCTCTCCTTGGTGAAGGTGGGGATGCAGGTCGTTGTGCCCCCGGGAGAACGCATTCCAGTCGATGGAATTGTTTGCGAAGGTGAATCATTCGTGTACGAAAGCTGGGTGACTGGCGAGCCCTTGCCTGTTTGGCGCGGCGTTGGCGATCCAGTGGTTGGAGGGACAGTGAACGGAGGCGCGGGACTGGTGATTACGGTTACCCGAGAGGGCCGTGATGCTTACTTGCAGCAAATCATTCGCATTGTCCGCGAGGCGCAAATGGGCAAGCCGCCGATCCAGCGTCTCGCTGACAAGGTGTCGGGCTGGTTCTCGTGGGGGGTGCTCGCTGCATCGCTGCTGACGGTTTTGTGCTGGCTTGGAAGCGGGCCCGTCGCGGGCACATGGAGGAACGCGCTGTGGCATGGTCTTTCGGTCTTGGTGGTGGCCTGTCCGTGCGCGTTGGGTTTGGCTACCCCGGTGGCTGTGCTCGCGGGGACTGGGACTGCGGCGTTGCGCGGTGTTTTGTTTCGAAACGGTCTCGCGCTCGAGCAGCTCGCCTCCGTGGGCACCATTATTTTTGACAAGACCGGTACGCTGACGCGCGGGTTCGTGGAGGTGACGGAGTGGTGGGAGCACAGAAGATTCGAAGGACGTTTGGTTGCGATGCTGGCCGCGCTTGAATCCCGTATGCATCATCCGGTAGCGGCGGCTGTGGTTCGTGCCGCGGCTGAGCGCGAGCTGGAATTGCCCCAAGTGGGATCAGTTCAGTCGGTGCCTGGACGCGGATTGCGAGGGGTGGTGGAGGGGCGCGAAATCGTTTCCGGCAATGCGGAGTTGATGCGCTCCGAGGGCGTTGAATTACCCGAAGCCGATGAACCCGGAGCCGGCCCGCGCGTGTGGGTTGCGGTCGATGGGGAGTTTGCCGGCTGGTTTCGGGTTTCTGACAAAGTGCGTCCCGAGGCAGGTTCGGTTCTTGAGCAGCTGCGTGGAGGAGGGGTGAAGGTTGTGCTCCTGACTGGCGACGGCGAGGATAGGGCGCGGGAGGTCGCGCGGTCTTTGGGAATCACGGAGGTAATTTGGGGTGTACTGCCGGAGGGCAAACGCGATGTTGTTGCGCGGTTCCAGAATGCGGGGAAAGAGCGGGGAGAGAGGTGCTCCGCCGAGGCGGATAGATTGGTTGCGATGGTTGGGGACGGGATCAATGACGCTCCTGCCCTTGCGCAGGCGGATGTGGGAATCGCGATGGCCGAGGGAACGGAGATTGCGCGAGAAACCGCTGCAGTAACTTTGATGCGGCCTGATCTGCATACACTGCTGAAGGCGCGCGAAATTTCGGTCAAGACGCTCGCTGTGATCCGCCAGAATCTGGTGTTCGCCTTTGGGTACAACATGCTCGCGCTACCGCTCGCTTCCGGCGCCTTGGAGGCGCTTATTCCGTGGGCGCCGGGCCCCGTTGTTGCCTCGGCTGCAATGGCTCTTTCCTCCGTGAGCGTTGTGTTGAACGCCGTCCGTCTGAGACGCTCTTAGCGCCGTCCACTTGAGGCTTGCGGGCGCCTCAGGACCGCACTGATCCACTTCCCCTTTCGGGTTACTTTTAGAAGATGGAGTTTCCCCCGTTTGAAGGATTTGAGCACCTCTGCTTCCTGTTCGCGCAGCACGCCCGAAAGGATGAGGTGTCCGCCGGGGGCAACCGCATTTGAAATAACCGGAGCGGCCTCGATCAGCACGCCGCTGAATAAATTCGATGCAACGACGTCCCAAGTCTGCGCCGGGGTCCATCGCAGCACATCTGAGCGGCTGAACTTGATCCCACGAATGGAATTGTTGGCGGCGTTTTCCTTTGCCGTGCGGATTGAGTGGGGATCGAAATCCGTTCCTAAAACTTTCTTTGCTCCCAGAAGCTGTGCGGCCATCGCGAGAATCCCGGAACCCGTTCCCAGATCCAGAAAACTCCAACCACTGCCCCGATGCAGCTTCGCGGTATCCGCGAGATGCCGCAGGCACATCGCCGTTGTGGCGTGTTCGCCAGTTCCGAATGCCATCCCGGCGGGAATCCAGATTGCAGGCGCGCCTCCTGCCTTCATTTCCTGCGTCCTCTCTAGTTCGGTGCTAACCACCGAAAGCTTTCCACGCACCCGGATGGGCGCCCGTTGCGGCGGGTTTTGAGCAGTCAGCCACTTGGCCTCGTTGATGCTTCCTCCGTGAAGGGCCCGCAGTTGTTGTGCCTCCTTCGAAGTGAGTCCATGCGCCTGCACCTTGGCGGATTTCGATCCAACGGTTTCGGTGATCATCAGCCGTTCGGGGCCGATGTCAAAGAGTGTGGCAAACCAGTTGTCTGCGGAGGTTGCTGGAGTGCGCTTGGTCCAAGTGAAACGGTGGGCTGCGAGGCGGGGTGGCATGGTGGCGAAAGAGGCTGTTGCTGTGAGACTATTTCGAGGCGGATTTTTTTCTGAAAACAAGGATGTGCTGCTGCGGAAGCACGTCGATGGTGCGTTCCCAATTGAGTCCATCGACTGCTGTGAATTCTTTTTTGGCCTGATCCTCACTCATTTTGTGGACCCGCTTGATGTTCACCGCAGGATCCTCCGCGCGAAATTCAACGAGTACAATGCGGCCGCCTGGCTTGAGAGCCTTGTGCATGGCGCGGAGCATTTCGTAGGGCTGATCAAACTCGTGGTAGACGTCGACCATGAGGATGGTATCAACGCTAGCCGGAGGAAGTTTTGGATCGTCTGTGGCGCCCAGAACAGAGTCGACGTTGGTGATCCGTCGCTTCGCCATGTTGCGTTGGAGCAGGTCGAGCATTTCCTGCTGAATGTCGACCGCCAAAATCCTGCCCTCGGGTCCCACTAATTTCGCCATGCGCCAGCAGAAGTAGCCCGACCCGGCGCCGATATCCGCGACGACCTCTTTGGGTTTGAGTTGCATCGCTTCGACGAGCAGGTCGGTGCGTTCTTCGGTTTCGCGGTCTGGGCGCTCGAGCCAGCCTGCGGCCTGGTGTCCCATGACGTGGGCGATCTCGCGGCCCATGTAAAATTTTCCGATCCCGTTAGGGTCATGCTCTGCGCGGGTCTCGTATCGGGGGCCCGCGTCTGTTGGTGGGGCGGCTGAGCTGGGGGCGCAGGTCAGAAGGCCGAGGCAGGCGGCCAGTCGGAATGCATGAATCGCGGGGGATTGGCGTTTGAAAATCACACAGCGGTTGAACAGGAGGGGTAGGCGATCGTCCAGCCCGCATTTTGAAGCAAAGTCTTAGATCGATCCGGGAGGTTTGGGCAAAGCGGTAGCCGCGTCCTGCTCTTCTCCGCTTGCAACCGATTGGGGAGTTCCCTTAGGGTCATGGCCCTCTTTCGGGCCAGGGTAGCTCAGAGGTAGAGCAGGGGACTCATAAGCCCTTGGTCGGGAGTTCAATTCTCCCCCCTGGCACCACATCTGGCATGGCCGCTTCTTGTTCCTCAACGCGCGCCTTCGCAGAAAGCATGTGCGCTCTCGGTTTTGGGGTGAGTGGTTTCTGGCTCCATCGACTCTTGATAAATGCGAATCAATTTTGGTTTTGGCTCGCTCGGGTCGCCGTTATTTTGGAGTTCGCCTACTCCAACGGACGCTCTATCGCCGTGTCGCCTGAGAGTTTTAGGCCTGCGATCTTATCGCTTTGGCGGCTCGGTTCTGCCGGGTTTGCGTAGGTAAAAAGGCTCGACAGCGCACGCGCGGGAGCGAAGATACGGCGGCCTTGGACAAGCAGGGCATTGATAAGACGCACTCGTAGCTCAACTGGATAGAGCGTTGCCCTCCGAAGGCAGAGGTTGTGGGTTCGACCCCCGCCGGGTGCACTCTTCGTGGTTCCTGAGAAATCCATGCGGACCCGGCAGACCGCGGAATCCGCTGGTTTCCTTGCAAAGGGTTTTATTCAAGCCGTGAAAGCTGTTGCCGAAACGTCTGGTTGTGGAGAGGGTAGTCTTCACCGCCCATGCAATCCACCCCGCCGTCCACTCGGAAGCACTTTGTTCTCGATACAAACGTTTTACTGCACGATCCGCAATCGATGTTCCAGTTCCAGGAGAACACCGTTTGGATCCCGGTAGAGGTGCTTGAGGAGCTTGATAAGTTCAAGCCGGAGAACACCACGAGAGGGGCCAACGCCAGGGAAGTTCACCGCAAGCTGAACGAAAGATTTACTTCGTCGTCCCAAATGCAAGCGGGGGTTGATCTTCCAAATGGCGGTCAGCTGCGCGTATGCCTCAATCCCCAGGTCCGGTTCGAGAGGGGCGAGTGGAGGCAAGTATCCGGAAGCGAGAGGCTTGAACGGGCAAGGAGCCTTTTTCCGGATTTCTCAAGGATGGACAACCGGATCCTCGCGGTCGCGGCGCACCTTGCAGATACCGAGACGCTCCCGACTATTCTTGTAACCAAGGACTTAAATCTGCAGCTCAAGGCGAGGGCGTTGGGACTCGAGGCTCAGGATTACAAAACTGACCGGGTCGAGGATGACCAGGATATCCGGCGCACCCAGAAGCAAAGCGGCGTAGAGGATTACAAGCACCTGCAACTGCCCGGTCGGCGGGTGCAGGCCTTTGCCAGCGAGGGCCACATCGAGCTTCCTGAGGAGGCGCAGAACTTCATTACAAACGAATATCTGATCGTCGGCAGCAGCGATAGCCACGGTCATGGCGTGCCGGCGCGCTATTGCGGCGGCGGTCAATTCAGGACGCTGCGGCGCGACCACTTGAGCATCCGTGGAGGACGAAGCCTGCAGGCGCTCAACCTTGGACAGCATTTTCTCCTCGATGCCCTGTACGACCCCGAGCTCACCTTGATCACCGTGTATGGCAAAGCCGGTACTGGGAAGACGCTCTTGACCGTGGGGGCCGCCCTCGAACAGGTGCAGAACAGTGAGTACGAGAAAATGCTCATCACTCGTGTGATTATGCCCACGGGTAAGGACATCGGATATCTTCCGGGACGGTTGGAGGAAAAAATGCAGCCGTGGCTCCAGCCCGCCTACGACGCACTTGAGCATTTGCTGGCCCGTCCGCGCAAACCCGAGCAGTTCGAGAAAAAGCGTGCAAGCACCCGAAAATCCGGAGGCGGTGAAGCTGTGTCCAAGGGCTACTCGAATGGACGGTCGGAGGGCGGTGTGGTCAAGGCGAAGCCCTACGAGCCTCTGCTGCAGTCAGGATTGCTGGAGGTGGAGGCAATCACTCACATCCGCGGGCGCTCGATTCCCCGCTCAATTTTCATTGTGGATGAAGCCCAGCAACTCACGCCGCACGAGGCCAAGACCCTCGTGACGCGCATGGGACGGGGCAGCAAGATTATCCTCATCGGTGACCTGGGGCAGATCGACAACCCCTACGTCGATGCGCACACCAATGGACTGGTCTACACCCGCCACCGTCTTCAAGGGCAGGCCTTCATGGCGCACGTCAATTTGTTCAAGGGTGAACGCAGTCCCATGGCTGAAGTCGCCGCTAACATGATGTAGCAGTGGTCGGACCGCATTGCTGATTCAAAGGGCATGAAAATCCCGCACAGCCGCCTTTTCCGTCACGCTCCGTTGGACCGTTAACCGGGCGGATCGCTAAACGAGACGAATCAAAGAAGATGACCGGAAGTTCAAGGCAGTTGTGCGTTCGCGCTTTGCTGGAGTGGGAAAAAGGCACCACATTTTCCGACGAGATACTTCATTCCATCTTTGATCGGAACTCTATCTCGCCGCAGGATCGCGCGCTTTTGATGGAGTTATTCTTTGGAGTATTGCGGAGATTGCGTCCGCTCGATTTTTGGATCTCCAAGCTTCGTCCTGCCGCCGTGGACCCTCTCACCCGAAACGCGCTGCGTCTAGGGTTGTACCAGATTTTTTACATGCGTATTCCAACGCACGCCGCCGTTTTTGAGACGGTGGCCGTGGCTCTGCCCCGTGCGCGCGGGTTGGTGAACGCTTGCCTGCGTCGGGCCGCGCGGGAGTCTGAATCGCTAAAGGCTGCGCTGGCTGCCCAGTCCTGCGCAGTGCGGTTTTCAACCCAGGATTTTTTGTGGAGGCGCTGGGAGGATCGCTTCGGAGCAGACGACGCGGCGCGCCTTTGCGAGATTCAGAATATCCCATCCGAAAGTTTTTTCCGGATCAACCGCTTGAAGTTCCCAGAGGGCGACGCTTCCTCCATGGGTTTGGGCGAGGGTGAACACACTCCGATTGCCGGCCATCCGGATGTACTGCGTGTTTCGCAGGTGCCAAGAGAGGCGCTGTCTCGCGGACTCGGTTACATGCAGGATCCCAGCACGCTGCTAGCTCCCGATCTGCTCGATCCCAAGTCTGGGGAGCGTGTGCTGGATGCCTGTGCGGCGCCGGGCGGCAAAACAGCCTACATCGCCCAGAAGATGTCCAACACAGGCGACTTGATCGCGTGTGAAATCTTCGCCTCGAGGGTTGCACGGTTGCGCGAGAATATAACCCGCCTTGGCGCTTCAATGGTGCGGGTTTTGGAGGCGGATTTCCTGATGCCGCCCGAAGCCGATTCACCGCTCAGGGAGGAACTGTTTGATCGGATACTTCTCGATGTTCCGTGCTCCAACACCGGAGTTATCCGTCGCAGAGTGGATGTCCGGTGGCGTCTTACTGAAGAGGACTTCATCCGGATGCCCGTGCAACAGTTGGCGTTTATTCGAAGGGCAGTGTCCCTTTTGAAGCCGGGCGGGGTGCTTGTGTACAGCACCTGCTCCATTGAGCCGGAGGAGAACCAGCAGGTGGTTCAGCAGGCTCTGTCCGAGTTTCCCGAATTGGAGTTTGAAGCGGAAAGGATGGCGTTGCCGCATTGCGACGTCTCGGACGGCGCGTTTGCTGCACGCCTAAGGCGCAGGCCGTCTGCGTAAGCGTGAAATTCTACGCCGAGCAGCGGCCCAAAAAGGCGATGAGCAGAGGATTGCGCTCTCGGGGAGCGCGGAGCCCCAGCTCCGCTTCTCTTTTCGAGTAATCGAGTACACTACTCAGAAACCTCAGAAACAACGAAGCGGTGAACCCGCGCTCTTTCGCTTACCAACGGACCTCCTCCCAGTCGTTCTAAATTGAATCCGACATTCTTGATCAGTAATCAATGCGACAAGAACCGCGTTCTACCTGCGAGGTCGGCATCCCCGCTGCGCCCTGTTTGTTAATCGATCGCGAAGCGCTTTCTGTGGGCTCCGCCGACTTGCTCAAACACCGACTCGAGCTGCGGGACGGTTTGATCGGTTGTGAAATGCTGGTTAGCCCGCTTACGTCCCTCCCTTCCCATCTGTTCGCGAAGAATCGGATCCCCCAGCAGCTTGCAGATTGCGTCAGCCATACTCCCAACGTCAGCCATCGGAACTAAAAGCCCGGTAATACCGTCTATCACAATCTCCGGTACTCCTCCGCCCCGAGTCGCAACCACCGGCTTGCCTCCAAGCATACCTTCGGTAATCACCCTCCCAAAAGGTTCTTCGAGAATGGAGGCATGAACCAGCACATCAAGGCGGTCGACGAGGATCCCTACGTCGTCTCGAAATCCAAGAAACTCTACGTATTCCTCCAATCCGAGCTCCATCACCCTCCGCTTTAACATTGCCTCGTAGCTGCTTTCACCGAACATCGCTGACCCGATGATTTGAAAAGTGACGTTTGGAAAACGCTGGCGCACCAGCGCTGCCGCTTCGATCAGCACGTGCTGGCCCTTCCATTGCGTGAGCCTCCCTACAACACCCACAACGACGGTTTCTTGGGACGTGCCGGCGAGGATACTCCTATCAAACAGACCTGCATCATCGGATGAGGCACCATCCGATGTGTCGCGGCTCAATGCCACCCGATGCGCTTTTACCAAGGTCGGACTGTTCGTTGATAGGGCAGTTGGTTCAGTATTTGAAGCTGGAGGTATGCCTTCAAAAATTACCGCACTCCTATCCTGGTTTGGTAAGCGCAGGCTTTTGAGTGTTGATTGGGAGTTCGCCACTACAAAATCCGGCATCCACCGACACAGTTGGCGGATGATTGCTGCTACGGGTCTTGGCAGATAATCCCCCTCCAGACGGTCGTGGATGTGCCAGATGAGAGGTAGTCCCGTAAACCAAGAGCAAAGGCCACCGATGAGATCCGCTTTCAGAGAGTTTGTGTGGATTAGATCAGCTTTCTTGGACCGCATGAGGCGTGCTACTCTCCAAGAGTATTGTACGGTTTTCCAAACCGCGCTGACCTGTAAGAGGCTGCGCGCTCCGAGCTGATCTTTTTTGGCATCAGCGACTTCGGGCTCGAGCGGAACAATGCATGTGTCCACGCCCGCAGCAGTTAGTTTTTGCGCCAGTGGGCCGTGTTCACCTAGGATCACGAATGGAGCGAAACGCGATCGATCGAGCTTCTCAAGAGTGTTTAGGAGTGAAAGCTCGGCACCTCCGAGCTTCGCGGTGTGGTCCAGAAATGAGATTCGGAGCGGTGTTTGCATGGTTGCAGCCTCTTGATTTATGACGTGAGCGGTTGCTGGATTTCAGCGCTGTCGGATGACTCCGGGTGAGTTTTGTAATGGGACTGCCGGCTGGGATCGCCATCGAGACAGGCTTCGTAAACATCACGCATTTGTGCCGCCACTTTTTGCCAGGTGAATTCCCTCTCGACCCGCTGCCTGCCGAGGCGGCCCATTTTGCGGACCCATTCTGGGTTCGCCGCGCACCTGGTGATTGCGGAGGCGAGCGCACGTGCATCGCGTTCACGGAATACGATGCCTCCACTTCCGACTACCTCTGGTATCGCACCGGAGTCGCTTCCAATGACAGCGGTTTCACAAGCTTGCGCCTCGATGATGACGCGGCCGAACTGCTCCATCCAGCTCGGGACAGTGCGCGAAGGCAACACCAGCACATCAAGCGCATTCATAATGTGCGGCAGTTCCTCCAAACGGTGCGGTCCTAAAAACCGAACCCTGTCTTGGAGCCCGAGGGTGTTCGCGCGCTGTTCGATGGCTGCCCGGTACTCGCCACTGCCGGCAAACACCACATTTACATGGCTCGGACAGAAGGCGAGGGCGTTGATCAAATCCATCAGTCCCTTGCGCTCCACAAGCCGTCCGACGTAGCCCGCCACAAAACCCGATAGGCCCAGCGCCTTCCTGCACTCGATCCGGTCCATGGGCTTAAACAATGCGGTGTCCACGGCATTGCCCACCCGGCGGGCCGGGCCGGTGAACCCCTTTGCCCGCAGCACATCCAGCACTGCCGAACTCCTGCCCACGGCGTGGTCCGCGTTCCGAATGGTGTACCTCTCAAACCAGTTGAACGGGGGAGGGAACCGCTTGAGCATGTTCTGCTCCGACTCCATGATGATTTTCGCCATCGGAAGAACCCTATTCCTAAGCCAGCAACAGTGGGCGCTTACGGCGGCCCAGGGCTCCTGCCAAAGGTCGATGATGTCTGGTTTAAAATCTAGCAGCACCTGCCTCAGGCGCGGATACCAGTGGAGGTAGTTTTGAGCGGGGCCCACCCAAGGCAGCGCGACCCTTTGTGAAGCGAATTTGAAGCTCGGCGCATCGGGGTGCTCCGCCTCGCGCCAGACGCCAAAATGGTTGAACCGCTTCGGGGCGAGGACCATCAAGTCCAGACCCCCAGCGCTCGCCATGCGCTCCGCCTTAGGCTGGCCCTCGGCCCTGGACTGGCAGGTGTGAGAAATGAGTAGCGCACGCATATTTTTTGCAGTGGTGGCTAAGTCTAAGCAGTTTTTTTGGACGAGGCTGTGTTTGCGTTTGAGTCAATCGGAGCACCGGCAAATCGCCTTGTTAATCCTGCGTTCCGACCCCAGTCCCGGCTCTCAACCTCCAAAAAACCACCGGGCTGACGGGGCCGCGCACTATTTCCAATCCGGAATCCAACACCCCACGTCGCGATCACGCCTGCCTCCACGCCTCTTTCATTGCCCATCTTGGTGCCCCTCCTAAAATTCTAACGATACTTGCCTCGCCCCGAGTCATCGGGGATTCCCGATTCTCATCCCCGCCTAGTCTACGTCCGAGGCGGGTGAGTTGGCCCTGTGTAAAACATGCTTTTTAATCTTCCGGCGAGTTTCAGGGGGCGGCCGGCGCAACGGCGCTGAATCCCTTCCAAGGGGCCATCCAAACGGATAATAGGACTCGCGTTCCGAGCCCGATATCCGAAGAATAAGGGGGCGGGTCAGACCGTTCGGGCAAACTGCAGGAAGGCTCGCCCGGTATGCGATCTACCTCCTCCCAATGCCATCTTCGTCATCCACTGAATCCACCCGCTCACGCACTAAAATGTCTCCTCAAAAGAAAGCTTTGTTGGCACATCTGCGTTCTGATGTTTACTGCCGGCTCGGGGTTTCCAAAACGCACGGCGTGGGTGTTTTTGCAATTCGTGATATTCCAAAGGGAATTAACCCGCTGAAAATTTTTAAGCGCCGAAAAGAAGCGAAACTCTCGCTCAAGCACCTTAAGGATCTGCCTAAAAGTGTCGCCAAGCAGATCGACAAGTTTTGCTACGTTAAGAAGGGGTACATGTTTGTCCCAACCTGCGGAATGAACACGGTGGACATGTCGATTTTTCTTAATCACTCCAAAAAGCCAAATTTGCGATTCAAGAAGAACGGCGCCTTGCAGTCGCTCAAAAAAATCCAGACAGGCGATGAACTCACAATCGACTACGATTTGAGTTTTGGCGAAAAGCACGTGTTTTAAGGGGGGCGTTTCCCCTCGTCTCTGGGGGGCTCTACCAATGCACCGTGAATCGCGCCCTCAGCATGCGCGGTTCCACAGGGTGAATGTGCCGTTCTTCCGGCGGTTCGGGGTTCCCCGCTCGCGCGTAGAAATACTCGATATCGTTGTCTTTTCGATCCAGCAGATTCAGGCACTCGAGCGCGGCCTCCCAGTTTTTTCCTCGGTACCCGATGTTGGTGTTCACGGAGCACAGCGGCCTACTTTTGACGCTGTTGTCGTCCTTAAGCGGTCTGGGCCCGAAGGTGCGGATTCTGGTGCCGCTAAACCATCCGGGCTTTTCCCCGTGCGCACCGAGCAGGAAGCCACCGCTGAACATGAGGGGAACATTGTTGGGAACATAACTAGCTCCTGGACTGTTCGTGAACCTCGCATGACTGAGTGAGAACTCCGCATCCATTGAAAAATACTCGCACGGCGTCCAGTATGCGTTCAACTCCACTCCTTGTCGGGAAGAGCCTGGGCCGGCCTCGTTAGCCCCTTTGTCCCCAATGTATACAAGCTCGCTCTCGCTCCTGAGCCACCAAAGCGTCGCGGTGGTTGTCAAAGTCGGGATGGCATTGGAGCGCACCCCCAGCTCGGCGCCGACACTGCGCGGAAGCGGGGCCGCAGGATTGGTTTTGTCGACCACGCCGCGGGCGTCATTGCTGTGAAACCCGGTTCCGAAATTCGCGTAAAACTCGGTCTTACGAAAAGGCCCTATGATTGCGCTGAACTTTGGGCTGACAATTCCGTGCAGTTCGTCTCCGGTTTGGTTGGGATTGCCGGTCAGGGAGGTTCCCTTGAAGTATAACGCGTCAGCGCGAAGGCCGGTGATTGTGCGCAGCCATGGGGTCCATTTGATGGTGTTCTCGGCAAAGATTCCAAGGTCGCTCTGAGCCACGTTGTCGAGCCGCGTCACGTTGGTGCGCTGACGGGCTATGGTGTCGTAAAGGCCGGTTCCGCGTATAAGGTCGGTCCTTGTCTGGAGGCCCAGCGTCATGGAGGATTCCCGGCCCAGGACCGTCAGCCCGTTCCACGTCCTTGAGACATTGCCGCCAAGAACCGAACGACGCTCGGACTGCTCGAACTGTTCGCCGGTGAAGTTTGAAAAAAGGCCCAGTGAATAGTACACGCCGTACAGGTTGAGTTGCGTCACGTTTTCACCGTCCTGGGTCTGCGCATGCAGTTGTAGGCTGTGGCGCTCGCTGGATCCTCCGTTGGTCGGATCGAGATTTCCAAACCTCCCGATCTGGCCGGACTGGATGGCGCTGAGCGGAACCTGGTCGCTGCTTTGCCAGCGGCCGTTGTACCCCATGAGCGTGAGCGAGAAGTGATCTTCCTCGGTCCCCTTGAAGTAGCGCGCGAATCCGTTGGCGCGGTTGAAGTACTCGGGCAGGTCCCACGGGCCCTCGTAGTAGTTGTATTCTCCGGCGAGGGTGAGTTTTCCCGGGTTATCCCCCTCGCCGAGAGTCAGCGTGTGGCCGGCGGCGGTTCTCGCATAGTTGTAGGCGCCGTACTCGAATGTGGCGAAGCCTCTTGGCAGGTAGTCGTAGAGATTGAAGTCCGCGCTTCCGGCGCTCGAGAGATCGCCATTGCGCGCGGCGTAGGTGCCCTTGGTGTAGTGCAGCGACTGGACCAGTTCGGGGATGAGGCTGTTGATGTCTGCATAGCCCTGGCCATGGGCGTGGGTGCGCATGTTCATCGGCATGCTGTCGATAGAGACGGCGAAATCCGTGCCGTGATCGAGATTGAATCCCCTCATGAAATATTGGTTGGCCTTCCCACCGCCTGCGTGCTGGGTGACCACCAGTCCGGGGATGAACTCAAGCACTTCGCCGCGCCTTGTGACTGGGCGTGACCGGATCTCCTGGCCGCTCGTGATGCCAAACGACGCGGACGGCGCCTGGTCTAGCAGGTTGGAGCGCTTGCCGATTACCTCCACGGATTCAAGCAGCGCGTAGCCGGCTCCCTCGTTTGCGGCCGGTGGCTTCACTGCTTCGTTCAACTGGTCCTGTGGGTTGTGCGCTTTGGCGGACCAATGTGTGGCGATCGGTAACAACACAGCAAGCGGAGCAAGTTTTCGGAGTGTCATGCGGGGGGAGGTGAGAAAGTGAATAAGCTAACAGGCTTGGCACTGCCGGTTGCCGAAATTTGGTACGTGGTTAGATGCCGAACGCGCTTCTTTTAGGTTGATTTTGCTGACTGTCAACAAACCTAGACTCTGTAAAATCCCACGGAGAGTGGACAAGCTCGTGTATGAGAGGGATTCAACGCAGGGTCGAGGGATTGGGGCGGATTCAAAATTAAGGTTGTGCTAGACAGTCAGCTCATGCAAAAGTCGGAAGCAACGGGTCAGAATGAAATCCCTACTGCACAAAGTTATCATCTTGAGTTGCGCCCTGTATCTAAGCGGGGCGCACTGGATGGCGCTGCAGTGCACGGCGTGGACTGGAATGCTTGTATCGCGCGCGATCTCCACTTCTGTGTCCGAGGCTCTTTCATCCACTTTTGATGGGCAGCATCCCTGTGCATTGTGTTCGGCGATCGCCGAGGGCAGGTGCAACGAGGATGACGCTGGCGCGGGTTTTGTTTCGTCGAAAAAAGCGGGGGACATTAAGTTTCTCAAACTGCTCTCGGACGGGCCTCCTGTGGGGGCGCTTAAAGAACGCCTCGTGACCTGGCCGAGGTTCACTCGGGACTGTGTAGTCCGTGTTACGGCGCCGCTGATGCGGCCTCCGATAGGCTGACGCTTGCGGACGGAAATTCGCCAGCAGCCGGCGGATTTCCCCTGTTCGAACGGGATCCGCATTGGGCCGGATCTCCCCCTCGATTCGTATTACTGCGCTCCACTCGGCGCGCAGTGGGTTTCCATCGCGGTAGAGCGAATGTGCCGCGTTTTCTGTGCCCAGTCAGAGGCTGGCGCCAGTGTTCTAGTTCAGTAATTAAACCGCTTTTTATCAGCGTTTTAATGTCTCAGCCGGTTGGCTTCCGGCATTTTCTTTAAAAAGTAAACAAACACGATTCACCCCATGAAATTCAAAAAATGCTTTCAACTGCCGGGCAGCAACTCCAACCCCCGAAGGAAGCTTGCGGCAGTTATGATAACGGCTCTCGCCCCGCTCCTATTGCAGGGGGCCGAGACCATGCCGGAAACCGTGGTCTACGGAAAGGGCAGCTCCATCACCGTACCTGCCATTGAATCCCTGCGCACTGAACTCAGGTCGATCCCGGGCGGCGTCGATCTGATCGATGCCGAATTCTATAAGCGCGGAAAAGCCGCAACGCTCAAAGACGTCCTCGACTACTCGCCCGGCGTTTTTGTGCAGCCGCGCTTTGGTGCTGAGGAGGCGCGCATTTCCATCCGCGGCTCCGGGCTGCAGCGGACATTTCACGGACGCGGCCTCAAACTGATGCAGGACGGCGTTCCGGTAAACATCGCCGACGGTGGATTTGACTTCCAAGCAATCGAACCGCTCGTGGCGAAAGCTGTGGAGGTTTACCGCGGTGCGAATGCTCTGCAGTTTGGTTCAACTACGCTCGGAGGGGCGATCAACTTCATCTCACCCGCTGGATATGATGCATCACCTCTGACATTGCGTTCGGAGTTTGGCAGCTTCGGCACAGTGCGCGGTCTTCTCTCCTCAGGCGGGGTATCGGGATCAAACGACTACTTCATCAGCCTATCCCACCTCTCTCAGGATGGGTTTCGGGATCACAGTCAGCAAAGCAACCAGCGCTTGTTCGCGAACATTGGACACCGGTTTAGCGAGCGATTGGAAACCCGATTCTATCTCACCCTTGCAGTCACGGATTCCGAACTTCCGGGCAACCTCACCAAAGACCAGTTGGAGTCGAATCCGCGGCAAGCGCAGCGAAATCTTACGCTTCGAAACCTCGACTACATCGACAGCAACTGGAAGCGCGATTTCGACCTACTCCGCCTTGCCAACAAGACGACTTGGCAGGATGGAGACCAAAAACTGACCTTCAGTTCGTTCTGGTCACGCAAGAACCTGCATCATCCAATTGCAATCGTCATTGACCAGTTGAGTAACGATTTTGGCGCTGGCATCCGG
>JBILUQ010000322.1:0-4115 GCA_044370935.1 Chthoniobacteraceae bacterium | reverse complement strand
CCTCGACGGCCACCCAAGGAACTTCTGCCATCCGACGCGGAACTGGTCGAGCGGCTCAGAGAGGCGCAGTGTTCGTATGGTGCCAGCACTCTGGCACAACAGCTCGAAATGCTCCGCACCAGTGGTGATCACCAGCGGGCGGAGGAGCTTCGTGAACGCTTTTTTTCAACGATGTGGGATGTGAGCTACTTCATGCGTGTGCTCAAGCAGCGGTTCTCGCAATGGTACAACGGTGCACATGAGCGGAAAGGCACGCTGTGGGAGGAGCGCTTTCGTAGCGTGCTTGTGGAAGCTGACGTCGCTCTGCGGGTGGTGGCATGTTACATCGATCTAAATCCGGTTCGTGCCGGGCTGGTGGCTGACCCCAAAGAATACCGATGGTGTGGATATGCAGAGGCAGTTGCTGGGGTGAAGCAGTCTCGTGAGGCGATTGCGTTTGCGATGATGGGATTTACTACAAGCTTGAGCTCAATAGCCAAACGGCTGGCAGCTTATAGATGTCAACTTTTTGAGGCGGGTGGAATTTCGACTGGAAACGAGGCATCCGGGAAAAAGCGGAGAGGTTTTTCAGCCGGGCAGATTGAATCCGTACGAATGGCAGGGGGAAAGTTGGGTGTCGGCGGGGCTTTGCACTGCAGGATTCGACATTTTACGGAGGGACTGGTGCTTGGCTCCGTTGAGTTTGTGGAGACTTATTTTCAGAGGTGTCGGCACTGCTTCGGTGCGTATCGGGCGTCGGGCGCGCGCCCGATCGAATGCATGGCGGCATTTGATCTCCATTCATTCTGAGGAAGCAGCGTTGGCCGCCCGAAGCGGAAAAGGCACTCGGACACGCAACCTGTTAGAAGACGCTTCGTGCGTGACGGATACGATAAACGAGCAGGGCTGGGTAAACGCGTGGGGCTGGGGACAGACACTTTCCGCTCACCTTCTGCTCTCTGAGCGATTCAGGAAGTTGACATTTCTGGAAAAAGTAAGACAGTAAGTCGTGATTGCAACGCTTTCCAGTAAAGGCCAGGTTGTCTTACCGCGCGTTGCGCGCGCCAAACTCCGTCTCGTATCTGGCACTAAATTTGAGTGCACCATACAGGGCGATTCCATTGTTCTGACTCCGCAGAACCTCAAAAAATCCCCCCCGCGACTTGTAGAGGATGCCCTCACAGGGCTGATTGTTACTCAAAGCCCACCAGATGTGGGCGTTGTCACAAATGATGAAATCCGCAATTTCCTCGCAGAGTTCCCGTGAAATACCTCCTAGATATCAACTCTTTAATTGCCTTAGGTCACACTTCCCACATCCATCATGCGGGGACGATACAGTGGTATCGATCAGTTTTCAGAAAAGAGACAGTCCTGCATACGTGCTCCATTAGCGAACTGGGTTTTGTTCGTGTTTCAGTTCAAGCGGGTTTGCAAGTTGATGTGCCATCAGCTCGCACTGCACTGGCTAGGCTGAAGGCTTCGAGCAAAATTTTATTTACTCTGTTACCTGATGACCTTGGAGCGGACCGATTGCCAGCATACGCCCAATCGCCGAATAAAATTACCGACGGTCATTTGCTTGAATTAGCTCGGCACCATGGCGCAAAGTTAGCGACCTTAGACGCTGGGATTCCCGGTGCTTTATTAATTCCAGTTTCGTAAAACGGTTCAGTACAATCGCACAGGAGGACCGAGGGCCCGGCAGGCTCGGAGACAGGTAATTTAGTCGGTGCAGCAAGCCCAAGGGACAGGCAATTTGTGAAAACCGTTTCACATTCTGCTGGAAGTGCCACGACGGCCACCCAAGGAGCTTCTGGCAATTGGTTAAAACCGTTTTGAGTTGGTTAACGTAGGTGAGGGTATGAGACGAGCACGATTGAAGGGGGAACCGGAGGCGCACGCGGCGTATTATCACTGTGTTTCGCGGGTTGTTGAAAGACGCTTCGTGCGTGACGGATACGATAAACGAGTGAAATGGGGCTTCTTGCCGATCGGGTGGCCGCAGGTTATGCTGAACAAATGATAGCCACACTCGCCATTGATCTTCCGACCTGTCTGACCTTGCAGGGAAAGAGTCGCGCGGAGTTGGAACAGCGCAGCAAGTTCCTCTTGGCCTTGAAGTACTTCGAGCTGGGGGAGATCACTTCTGGGCAGGCTGCCCAGATGGCAGGCATGGGCCGCGTGGCTTTCCTGAATGAGGCCAGCCGAAACGGCGTCCCAGTCATTGACATGGATGAGGAAGAAATGGAGTTGGAGTTTGCCCATGTCTGAGTTTTTCCAGCGACCTGTGGTCTGTAACACCAGCCCGGTAATATCACTGTGCAAAGCTGGGTTGGGGCATGTTTTCGTCAGGCTGTTTCCAAAAGTAGTCACCACTACTGTAGTTGCGGCGGAGCTTCGAGCCAAAGACGTCAGTGACTCGGCGGAAATCGAGAATGTGTTGTCCACCATTGAAATCCTGCCAGCGCCGCCGCTCGATTCGATGTTGGCCGCGATTCTCGATCCTGGAGAAGCTTCGGTTTTGCAGATCGCCAAGCACCATGGCATTTCTGGTGTGCTCATGGACGAACGGCGGGGACGTCGTGTCGCAATGGACGTCTTCGGCTTTGAAGTAGCAGGCACCTGTGCCTTGCTGCTCCGGGCTAAAAAACTCTCGCTGATCTCCGAAGTCAGGGCGCCACTCGACCGCATCATTGTGAATGGACTCTTCATCAGCACCCGGCTTCGCACTGAGTGCCTGCGCCAGGCAGGGGAATGAATGTAAACGGCGGTTGAAAAGGAAGAACATAGCCCAAGGGACAGAGAACAAGGCCCGGGGACAGGCAATTGTTTAAAACCGTTTTGCGTTGGTGAACGTAGGTGAGGGTATGAGGCGTGCACGATTGAAGGGGGAACCGGAGGCCGAGGCGGCGTATTATCACTGTATTTCGCGGATTGTTGATCGACGTTTTGTCTTGGAAGCGCGGGAAAAAGAGATTTTTGTTCGAATGATGCGCGGGTATGAAGCGTACTGTGGAGTGCGAATCATCACTTTCTGCGTGATGTCGAACCACTTTCACATTTTGCTGGAAGTCCCTCGACGGCCACCCAAGGAGCTTCTGCCATCGGACGCGGAACTGGTCGAGCGGCTCAGAGAGGCGCAGTGTTCGTATGGTGCCAGCACTCTAGAACAACGGCTCGAAATGCTCCGCACCAGTGGGGATCACCAGCGGGCGGAAGAGCTTCGTGAACGTTTTTTTTCAACGATGTGGGATGTGAGCTACTTCATGCGTGTGCTCAAGCAGCGGTTCTCGCAATGGTATAACGGTGCACATGACCGGAAAGGCACGCTGTGGGAGGAGCGCTTCCGTAGCGTGCTTGTGGAAGCTGACGTCGCTCTGCAGGTGGTGGCATGTTACATCGATCTAAATCTGGTCCGTGCGGGGCTGGTGACTGACCCAAAAGAATATCGATGGTGTGGATATGCAGAGGCAGTTGCTGGGGTGAAGCAGTCTCGTGAGGCGATTGCGTTTGCGATGATGGGATTTACTACAAGCTTGAGCTCAATAGCCAAACAGCTGGCAGCTTATAGATGTCAACTTTTTGAGGCGGGTGGAATTTCGACTGGAAACGAGGCATCCGGTAAAAAGAGGAGAGGTTTTTCAGCCAGGCAAATTGAATCCGTGCGAATGACCGAGGGAAAGTTGGGTGTCGGCGAGGCTTTGCACTGCAGGATTCGACATTTTACGGAGGGGCTGGTGCTTGGCTCCGTTGAGTTTGTGGAGACGCATTTTCAGCGGTATCGAGACCGCTTCAGTGCGTATCGGACGTCGGGCGCGGGCAGTATCCGAAATTTTGTGTGTGGATCGGGTTTACTCGGTTTCACTTTTTGGAATCAGCGAGCGGATTCCAAAAATCGCGAACTAAATTGGATGGCAAATTGGCTGATTGCAGCCCTCCACGTAATCGGGGGATTCTTCCATTTCCGAGTGATGTTTTGCAATGTTTTGGTTCAGCGTCAATTGGAAAAAGCGAGCTGGAGGGTTACGGAGTGGGCGGGTTGGTTTTGTCGTTTGATTTTTCGTTGGTGCCTGGCCTGGGCGAGTTTTTGGTCACGGTCGGCAAAGATGGCCTTTTCTTTGCCGAGAAGTTTG
>JBILUQ010000469.1:0-14778 GCA_044370935.1 Chthoniobacteraceae bacterium | reverse complement strand
TGAAGCTTTTTATCTAACTCAGCTGCCTCCAGTTTTTGGAGAACTTCCTGAGCCTCTTTTCTTCTTTTCTCTGCAAGTTGTTGGTAATTCATAAAAATAACGTGCTCGGACGATAAAGTACGGATTAATACCCCACTTGAAAGAAAAATAATGCTGACCTGCTCGGAAAATGAGTGATTTCAGGCCTTAGACTCTCGCCCAATAAACAAAAAGCTCAAAACACATCAGATCGGAAATAACGACACTAAGCCTAATTAATACGAAGAAAACCTTTTAAGCCCCTAGCCCAACATTCGCTCCTCGTTCCCCTCACCTGACCTCTGATGGCTGGCATCTTCCGGCTTCGATTCAAAAATATCCGCCACAATAAACAGCGGGCGCTCTTTCGATTGAAAATACGTCCTGCAGACGTATTCCCCAACAATAGATGTAGCGATTAAATTCGCGCTTCCCATCATGAAAGCCAGAGTCATGATCGAGCGCCAACCTGGAGTGTCTTGAACCCCGCCCCCGAGCCACCACGCGATGTAGGAGACGCTCAGGTAAAGGAAGCTCACCACAAAGACAACAATCCCAATCAGCAGGATCATGCGGATCGGAAGCTTTGAAAAGCCAAACAATCCATCCAAAGCGCCCTCAATCCGCTTATTGAGCCGATACCGAGTCTCACCGGCGAAACGCTCGGGTCGACTATAAGGAATACCGACCTGCCGATATCCGACCCAACTTCGGAGCCCGCGAATCATCCGGTCATTCTCCTCCATGGAAGAAATGGCTTTGGCGACTCGTCGGCTCACTAGACCAAAGTCTCCGGCATCCTGCGGCATTGGACGCTCCGCAATTGCATTAAAGATCCTGTAAAATGCTTTAAAGCAGAGACGCATCCACCAGACCTCCTTCCGATTCTGTCTCACCCCGTAAACCACATCATAACCCTCACGGTATTTTTGCAGAAAATCCGCGATCATTCCTGGAGGGTCTTGCAAATCGGCGTCCAAACAAATCAACACCTCGCCGGAAGCATGCTGGTAGCCCGCGGTCAACGCATTCTGATGTCCAAAATTACGCGACAGAGAAATAATCTTAACACGCGTATTCGCCCCCCATTTAACACTTTGAATCACCTTTACTGTCCCATCCGTGCTTCCGTCATTGATGAAAACCACCTCGAACAACTCACCGGAAATTTCACCAATAATTTTCTGAAGGCTTGAACAAAGCGATGGGATATTTTCCTCTTCGTTCAAAACGGGAATGAGCAGAGAAATCAGCATAAATCAGCAATTCAAAAAGACTCGTTGAATCAGTTGCTATCCGCACCAACTAGAGGCCTTCTCTGCGCTTGTAAACCATGATCGGAACCCTCTCTGGGGTGGAATTGATATGTCCAATCAGTTGATAATCCCTCGCAACAATCTCTGAGATTTCTTTCTGCATGGAGTGCCGCGCGGTGATCCCACGCGGGGTCGATGGATCCGGAAACCAAAACTCATCCGGCGCATCCACAAACAAAGCGGGCTTAGATTTTTCAAAATCTCGCAGGAAAAGTTCGAGCATCCGCGTTTTATAAGGCAAAAAAGCCTCGTCTGAAAAAAGAAGCGGAACGGTGTTTGCAAATCGGGTCGCCTGAGGGATCCCGGAAAATACATGGAATTTCGGCGCGTAGCCCCACACCTGCATGCTCTGCCCCGGGGCGATGAGCTTGCGGAGTGCTTCGCCAATGGGCTGTACCCCTGACCCCCAGTCTGCGATGAAGCGCTTTTGCGATTTAAACTCTCGGATCGCAGCCGGCACCTGAACGAGGGTTACCAAGACAACAACGACCCCAGCTAACGTCCTCGATTGGGTCGTGGTAAACCCTCGGATGAAGATCGCAGAAGCAAATCCCGCAATCACACATGGAAGAATCAAAAACTGTGTGTAATGGGGAAATAGGAATCCAGTCCGATAAATGCTGTAAGCAAGGATCCATCCAAATCCAAACACAGAAACAGCCAACGCTTTAGACCGCAAAGATCCGGCCAAAAATTTTGGCGCAGCGTAAAAAAGCAGCGCAATAAAAACTCCGGAAACAACAATGAAGTGCGAGACGAATTCGGGAATGCTTTTTAAAAGCATCATGAAATTTCCGACATTCGGTCCCTCTGTCTGGGAGGTGCTGCTCTTGTAACTGAGAGCCGCGCGGAGGTACAAATCCGTGAATTCGCTCCACGAGCCCGACACTGCCACTGGAGCCAAGATCAGAGCCGGCACGGTGATCCCACCGATCACGAGCCAAACCAAAACCCGCCGCGCTGCCAGCACGCCTCCCGCATTGGCAACTTCCACAGCGGCCGCCACCGCCCACAAATATACGGCAGCAGGCCCAGCTTGGATTTTGCAGAAAGGCAGGGATCCTGTCAGCACCCCGATGAGATACGCATTCAGCGAGGAGCTTTTCCTCGTCTCAACCGCGATCAAAAACACCGCCCAAGCCATGATTGCGCTCGGCAATTGTTCGCTGGAGTAGAAAAGATAATCCAAGTTAAGACTGACCAGCAGCAAGGTTATCGTTGGGAAAGAAAGAAGCAGCGCCATGCGGCGAGTGACCAGTTCACCCAGCGTGGCAGTGATTCCAGCCATCATCGCAAACACGCACAGAAGACTTGTGATTCGGGCCGCAAAATAATTAAACTTCAGGCCGAGGACCGGCGCCCAGCAAACCGCCCAAGTATATAATGGCCCGCCCGAGCCTCCATCGACAGACCGCCACGGAATTGGGTCAATCTCGTAGCGCAGCGCTTGAGAGAGCACCTGGCTCTCGTCTACATTAATTTCTCCATCGTAAAGCAGGGGCCGAAGTCGCCACGTCACTAGAGCAACTGCAAAGACGACAAAAAAAACTACCAGATACCTCCACCACTTTTGGGAATTGAATTCAGCCTTGGTGAGGGCCGGGAAAACAGCGCCAACAAAAAGGCCGAGCCACAAAATCACTCCGACTGTTAATCTGATATCCATTGGTTGATAAACAGAACACGTTTAACTATCTGACAGGTGATCCGCTCGAGTCTGTTTGAAGCAAGCGCTACATAAATGGCCGGGCGTGAATTGCCCATCCAAATCTAAAGGCCAACCGACCCTTCCGCCCACCCAGCAACTCACGGCGTCTAGCTCAGCTAAAAACGGCGGAGGAAACTTGGCAGTCTACCAATTCTGCCCTGACAAATCAGAGTCCGGAATCAAAAGCCCCCACTGGGCCAGCAAATCAGAACGACAGCCAAAAAACACGAACTGGCCCCCAGACAAAGGCCGACAGCGACGGCACGGCCACGGAACCTTTATTCCCTCAGCTCGACACCAGGCTGTCTTTGGGGACTTTACACCCCCTAAACTTCTCCATCCCAGCGAGAAACGAGCGCGCGCTCCAGATACGTCCGGTAGTCGCTCCGAGGCAAAGCCACGATGAGCGCCTCAAACTGCTCACGGGTAATAAATCCCTTAGCATAAGCGATTTCCTCCAAACAGGCGATCTTCAGCCCCTGCCGATGTTCAATCGCCGCGATGTAGTTGCTCGCCTCCATCAAGCTGACAGGCGTACCCGTGTCGAGCCAGGCCATCCCGCGGTTCAGCTGGCGCACCTGTAATTTTCCCGCCCGCAAATACGTCAAATTGACATCCGTGATTTCCAGCTCCCCTCGAGCAGACGGCTTCAATTCCCGGCAAATTTCAAGCACCTCATAATCATAAACATACAATCCCGGAACTGCAAAATTACTTCGAGGCTTCGCCGGCTTTTCCTCCAGACTGATCGCGCGGCCTTCCTCATTGAACTCCACCACCCCGTACCTCTCCGGATCACCCACCGGATACGCAAAAACGCACGCACCAGACTCGATCCGCAACGCGTCGCGCAGGAAGTCTAGGTTGCCGTAAAAGATATTGTCCCCAAGGATCAACACTGAATGGTCGGCCCCTTTGAGAAAATCCGCCCCGATTAGGAATGCCTGGGCGATCCCCTCAGGTTTAGGCTGCTCCGCGTAAGAGATCCGCATCCCGATGCGCTGCCCGTCCCCCAAAAGATCGCGGAAGCGCGGAACATCATGCGGTGTAGAAATGATGAGCACATCCTGAATCCCTGCAAGCATGAGGGTGGACAGCGGATGATAGATCATCGGCTTGTCGTAAACAGGCAGCAACTGTTTGCAGACAATTCGCGAGAGCGGGTAAAGGCGGGTACCGGATCCCCCCGCGAGAATAATGGCCTTGTTCATACCCCACAATCGGCTGGGGAGCCGACGCGAGGCACGCAAATTTTCAAATGCACTCAAAAATCACCCGCAGCGCCACTCAGGACACACCCATAGGAACCCTGAAGTTGCAGAATCCTAGGCGGCCTCTGCCGAGGGGAAAAATCCAGAATCCACCAGAAATCCCACCCTCTCCGAGCTGATTCTCAATCGCCAACGAAACCTCACCCGGCTCCGAGAGCCTTCTCTCTTGTGGGGCAATCTGAACACGCTAAAGCTATCGGTGTGAAATCCCTGCCCCCGCACCGCCGATGGCTGATACTACCTCTGGGCCTTCTGGGCGGCACCGCCCTCGGGGTGCTTCTTCCGACCAGCAAAGACGCCCCTGCGAGCGAAAGCAAAGCGGTTCACACCTCCCCTGAGGCGCGGGACGTCGATGCCGATTCGCACTCAACCGCTCAGAATCGCTCCGGCAGAGCGACGCGCTCCGGAGAACTGTTTCCCGGATCGCGGAACTACGAGAGCCTCTCAAAGCTCCCGCCCGAAAAACTCGTCGCGATCTTTGAGCGCCTCTCAAACCTCAAGAGTGATTCACGCAAATACTCCCTCGCCTACAGGCTCGCCAGCCAGATGGAGGCGGGCCAGATCGAGGCCGCCCTCGAGGCGGCGCTCAAGGATTTGAGCGACGGCGACTACGTGACCACCCGAGCGATCGCAAGGCGCTGGGCGGAGATCGACCCGAAAGCTGCGGCTGCAAAAGCCATCGAATCCAAGCAAGTGCACTTGATCTGGCCGGTGTTGGAATCCTGGTCCCGGATGGACCCCGAGGCACCCCTTCAATGGGCATTGCGGCAGGATCCGGCCCATCAAGCGGATGCGCTCCGCCCTCTTTTAACCGGCCGCCTGCTGGATGAAACCCAGCTCGAAAAACTGGTTGTTCAAGCCGCGGACTCAAGCAGCGAGGAAATGCGCCATCAAATCTTCCCCTACGCCACCGGCCGACTCGCCGAAGTCAACCCGAGCGGCGCCCTGCACGTTGCCTCGCACATTGATGAAAATGCGACCCGCCAGAAGACTCTGTCGATGGTCATGTCAAAGGTCGCGCAACGTTCTCCGGAGGTTGGCCGGGCTTGGCTTGAAAGCCAACAAAACCTGCCTCCGCAAGAGAGAGCGATTTACTTAAAAATGCTAGGCATGCCGATTCCATCAACGCTGCTGCCGCCCCCGCAGCCACCAGCCCCTCCAAACCAGCTCGAAAATGGCAGCACAAATCCCACTGCCAACCCGCAGGCGAATCGGGCGGTGGCGCCCTGATACGGCTCTGAAACTATTTGCGGCAACTGTTGTATGCCGTCATATTCAAAGTGAAGGCCGCGCAGGAAAAATCCAGCGCGCCCAATCGTCTTTGCCACCCCAATCGTGAAGTCCCCGTATCTCAGCATCATCATCACAACGCATCTCAGGGCATTTTTCCTTCGGCGTTGCCTGAGTTCGCTGAGGGCCAGTACGTTTACAGACTACGAGTTGATTGTAGTATCCGATGTTTTTGATGCGGCCACACTGCAGGTGGCGGGGGAGATGCTCAATGACAACGACACCTTCCTTAAGAGAGTTGGCCGCTCCGGCCCAGCGCTAAGCCGAAACCTGGGGATGCAATCCGCGCGCGGCCAGTATGTTCTCTTCTTGGATGACGATGACGCATTCCTGCCGAATTACCTCGCCGACGCCTACAGCGCCACTCGGCAAGATCCCGGTTGCGTGTTGTACACGAACCCACGGGTTGTCGAAGAGGACCGAACCAAGCCGCAGGATCCGCCGATCAGGATCACGGACCAGTCCATGGCGGAGATCGATTTTCAATCCATTTACGTCAAGAATTTCATCCAGAATCACACCGCGATTTTCCCGCATTCGACTTTGCGCGGAAAACTGCAGGAGCCTTGCCTGTCAAGTTTAGAGGACTGGGATTTTCTGCTAAACGTGGCGAGCGAGGCCGAGTTCAAATACAAGGACCTGCGGGGCCCGGTAACGTTCAAGGATTTTGTGAACCCCGGAACGCGCCGCGGCAACTCAGCCGACGCCCTGGGCATCAGAGGGCTCTCGGACTATATGCACATTTACAAACGCTGGCCCGCACCCAACGAAGCATTACGGCTGGAGCGCCAGCAGTTCCTTACAAATATAGGCTTCACTGCGCCTCTGGAGTGGCTGTAAGAATCCGGTAAAGAATCTAGCGAAAGGCCCGATGGCAAATGACGAACGCGTCGTTGCTCCATCGGGGATCCAGACAAGCCTGTGATGAAAATACCGAAAATCATACACCAAATCTGGATTGGACCGAAAAAATGCCCTCTGAAGCTCATCAACACATGGAGAGAGAGACATTCGCCAGACGATGGCTGGACACATTTTCTTTGGGGTAACGAGGATATTGCGAAATTTAAAATCCAGAATCTCCATCATTTTAATGCAATCGAAGAGTGGGCTGGAAAAGCGGATATCTGGCGGTATGAAATCCTACAGCGGCATGGAGGCTTTTTTGTTGATGCAGACTCGATTTGCATCAGGAAACTAGATGACTTCCTATTTGAAAATGAAACTTTCGCATGCTTCGAAAATGAAATTGCAAGACCAAACCTTATTGCCAACGGGTATATTGGCGCATCAGAAAACAATGCGCTGATCCGAAGACTCGTAAGTAAACTCTCGAGCACTGCTTCAGTGACTTACGCAGATACAAAAAATAGAGCTTGGCAAAATACCGGCCCCCTGTTTTTCACGCAAACTATTATCGAGCAGCAACCGAAAATTACTATTTACCCCTCCCATATTTTTATTCCGGAACACTACTCAGGCCAGAAGTACACGGGCCCAGGACCGGTTTACTGCAGGCAACTCTGGGGTAGCACTATCGAGGAATCTGTGAATCCAAACTTTTATAATTCAATTTGATTTGAGTTTACGACATCCGAACAGTAGTCACCTGTCGCAAGGAGCGCAAAGTGCAGCGTTCAAAAAATGAACCTCGGAAATACCTCGTGCGTCTACGCTTTCCTCGCCCACGATTCCCACACAAATGGATAGTTCCAGGACTCCTGGTGCGTCTTGCCGAGCTCGAGCCGGATTTGATCGCGCAATTTCCAAGAATTCTGAAAAAATTCATGGAACTGGACCTGTATATTTTCAATTTTTGAAATCAGGCCTGACGAAATTAAATCTGACAAAACCGCGAATTCAGCACCTTCAATATTTATTTTCATTAAATTAATCTCCCGCACATCAAGATTAGCGATGACTCTTGAAATATTTTTAACAACGATCTCTTCACAGGTTACTCCGCCACCGGCCTTAGAAATACTTGAAGCATTGTCCTCTTTGGATAACCTAAAAGTCCCTTCTTCATCCGCCAACCCATAGTTAAAACATTTGATTTTTGGATTTGACTTAAATCGCTGTACACATTGATCAAAAAATTGGGGGGAGGGTTCAAACAAAAAAACATAACAGTCGTACCTTCCAGCAATCTCCGCTGTGAAATCACCAAGATACCCTCCCAAGTCAAAAACGAAACTATCAGCGCCCAAAGGGTAATCAAGCCGGAGCGTTTCGTCACCCTTGCTCGAAAACCAGCGGTTGATATTTTCTTGAAACTCACTCTTTTTCCCTTGGACTTCGCGACAAATATTTTCGACCAAAGACGCCAACTCGGGATGCATCCTTAATGAGTGGTTTATTAATTGAAAAATAGTTTGCGTTGATTTATCCATATTTTATCATGCTAGTCTGTATCTAAGTATTTCCTATTTAGAGTTCTCTTAATTTTATTTTGTCGGCGATCTTGTGTGCATTGAGGACTCGAACCCCAGGGGGTCAGCGATGGTGATACTGTGTAGCACGCAATCAGTTATCGAAGCCAATATTTCCATCCGTCTTGCTTTGGCTGTTGTCACGGTGTGTTACACTTTCAAGAATACCATTGCCAGAGGAGCGCGAGAATACCGCGTCCCGATACCAGAGGAAGGCCGAAAACATATTTTCTGGACGATGTATTGAGATAGATCTGAGCGTTGAACCCGATTTGAAGAGGAACGTTTCCTGTCAGCCTGCTTGCCGCTCCCCCAGAGAAAGCTTGCACGCTGGGCACTAAATTCATGAACCACCCGCAAGCCACCACACATCATCAAGAGCCAGACACGTGGGTGTCTCTCTTGATCAGCAGCTACAACACAAACGGGATCTACATCAGGGAGTGCCTGGATTCCATCGGGCGCCAGACAGGAGGCTTAGGCATTGAATTAGTATGGATTAATGATGGATCCGACCAAAATTCCACACTTCTCCTCGAATCCCAACTCCGAGACTTCACCCAATCCGCGCGTTCTACTCGTCTCGTCTACCACCAAAATCCGCTTAACATTGGCTTAGGAGCCACGCTCAATCTTGGAGTATCTTTATGCAATTGTGAGCTAATTCTCCGAATGGACTCAGACGATATTATGGCACCGAATCGCATTCAAATGCAGGTTGAATTCATGCGGAAAAATCCAGACTGTGTCATGTCCGGAACCAATCTTCTCATGTTCCGGACAGCCTTGGCTCCCGATGGTAAGTCCACGCAGCTGGAACTCATACAGCAGACGAATCATCCGCAGGAAATCACCATCGATTGGTTACGCGCGACCCGCTCTGAGTGGTTCATGAACCACCCTACCCTCATCTACCGGAAGTCCGCAGTCCTATCGGTTGGCAACTACAGCCCCGACCTCCGCTATTCCGAGGACTATGATTTGCAATTAAAAGTCCTAAAAAAATATGGCTGTTTACGAAACATGCCGGACGTTTTGCTTTATTACAGAATGCATGAGGGGCAAGTAACTTACGGAGGAAAGTCAAGCACACCTGCCAACAAATTCGCAAGGTATCAAATGCAAGAGACGCTTTTCAGTCCGTAGAAAGCTTCTCGGACGAAATTTCACATTAGGCCCAACTCGCGCAGCCCGCGCGAATTTCTGGGGGGGATAAGTCGCTTAGGCAAGGCTGAAGTCGTTTTGGGGCATTGTTGCTCATTTTGCACCAATCAACCCCCGCAACTCGGTATACATCACATTATCCGGCAGAAAGCCATGTTCACGGCCGCGGTTGAAGTTATCTTGAACAGCGTCTAACTTTTTTTCGTAAAGTGCTGAATTACATTGATCAAGAATTTCTTTGAGATCATCGAGCGTCTCAAAGTGAATGATGCCGCTTGGATTGAAAAAGTCGCCAATGCTCCGGCATCCAAAGTAGACAGGAATCGTGCCGGTCGCGAAACAGTCGCATATTTTTTCTGTAAACCAATAGTCACTCACCTCGTTCTCCACGACTATTTGGAACTGATAATCCTTGAGAGCCTCCAACTTATTCTCAATCGGCTTATAACCTCTTCCAAAAACGTCGATCTGCCCCCGAAACCTCTCGACGATTGCATGCCTCATTCGATGCGCTTCAGTGATTTTTTTTCTGATACAACAATCGATACCTGCCTAGACTTTGGATACACCGAGCGCTCGCGAGGCCGAATCCAACAACCCATGAATGGGTAAAATCTGAAACGTTCCGGATCCATTTCGAGCATTTTACGAGAATACGTAAAAATGAACTCGAATTTCCGCCTGAAATGAGGGTCCTTCGCCATGAGGTAAGGGCGCAAATCAATTGATGGAGGCTCGATAATCAAACCTACTTTCCTCTGCGCTAAGATTTGATCGACCAGTCCAAAACAGCTGCCCGAAACTACCGCCAGATGTGGCGAATCCGAGTCGTCTTGCCGCGTCCATACAAAGTTGTTTGGCTCAATTCTTAAATCCCCACACCCAAGGGAAGTTGCATGAGCAAACTGTGTATCATAAATCCGGATTTTATTTTTGGACGGATAGTTCGGCTCTTGTTTGATCCCAGGCGTAGTGTTCCCCAATCCGGTCGAAGGTACATCAAGCTGATCGTTTCTGGACTCGACAGAGAGCCCGCGAATATCTGAACAGGAAGGCCTCTGAGAACCGATTGCTGGTGAGAAAATAAACCACTTATCCCGAGCCTGAAGGCGTTTCCAAACCTGGTCTGCTGCAAACCTGGCCGCAACGTATTCTCGCAGATTTGGGGCCTTTAGCTCCTCCATCACTGGAATCGAGCTCGCAAAACAGTGAAGCAAAGTTGGCACATACCGTCGATTTACCAGGTACCCAGAAGTCGCCTGCGCCTCAACCACCCTAGCGACAACATCATTGGAAGGAAAAGCAATGACCTTCGTTCCCGCAAGAAGCATGACATCCCAGTCGACCTTTGAGCTGAGAATCTTGCCTAACCGCGAAATCAAATCGTGAAAATGCAGGCAGAAATCAAAGTCATCCTCTAAAACCATACAAAAAGATGACGGGTGTTCCGACAAGAACTGCGAGAGCAACTTCACGTGCGACTTGAGCTGACCCAAAGAACCGAATTCAGGCTCGCAGACAGCAGGCATCCGCTGAATAAATCCCGCAGGCACGCCCGCTCGCGAGTGGTTAATTAGGCATTGATCCCAACGATCCCGCCTAGCATCGAGATTAATACAGAAAGCCTTGAACATATTTTTCCGCCTCACAAATCCAGCAAGGTGCCGTGATGCATCGCGCCTAGAAACTAACCCATCTCTCTGGCAAGACGCTGTGTCCAACGTGCATCCCTTTCTGGAACCAGTTCTTCGGGGCCACAACCTCCTTGGATGACGAACACCCCAACCACGCCCCCCACCAACTAAACGAGCTATTGGCGATAATATTGTGATGACACAACTGCTGCAGTTTCAAATCCGCAAAATTTGCCGATGCATCATTCCAGTCTACAAAAACCTTATTTCCAGGCACTTCAAGATTCTCTTTCGCCCATGCAATATCATCCGAAAAAACAACAAATGTAGGATTCCTGGTTTTACTGAGCATGTACTCGCAGGCCTTGCGGTAGTAATCCGCCCCACAAGTCCCGTGCACAGCATTCGCCGAAGGATTCGAGACATAATCTCCCCTTCTGACGTGCAAAGAGACTGTTTCTGATACGCGCTCTAAAAAATTTACTAGCGTGAGATTCTTAGGGCCCAAGGGAGAAACGACTTTCAGTTCACTAAGAATCTGATTCCTGCAGTCCTTGAAATAGTCCTCGGACTGAAAATATCCCTCAAGGTAGAGAGGGATTGGCAAGCTAAAAACCTGCTTATCAAATGCGAGGGACACTTCCCGATAGTGATAACCACCATTTAATTTTGCTAAAACTTGTTCATCAACTACTTGGGCGGAAATATTAAAATGATGAAGGCTGTAACGGTGTAATAGATATCTCTGAAACCCTGAAACATCCAGAGCCATTTCGCAATTCTTCAGAGTTGCAAGCGCTCTTGCTGTCGCGAACTGAAACAACTGATTGCCTAATCCTCCAATCAACCGAACGACGATCATAATTTAACCCTTGCGAAGACATCCCTCCAAAGTCTGCAGATCTGCTTCTGTCAATTCAGGGTAATTTCCAAAGTAAAATCCATTTTGATCCACGAAATCGGTATCAGGAAGCGTTTCATCGCCTCGGACATACTTTTTATAAAACGGCTGGTTCTGTATGTTACCGGCAATCATTGGTCGGATCTCAACTCCTGCCGCGTGACAGCGTGACGCATACCGCTCCCGAAGCTCGCGTGAGCGACACACCACAGGGTAAGCAAAATTAGATACGAACTCCAAATGACTTGTATCCACCGACTGCAAGTCTTCATTCATGCGGGTGATTTCCGCCAGTCGATGATAATTCGTGCTCCTGGTGGCTATGTTCTGTGCCAAATATTGAATTTGCAGGTTTCCGAGAAACCCCGTGATCTCGGTCGGCCTGAAATTAAAACCCAAATCATAGAAGCAGTACTTAGCCTCCATTTCACTCGCCACAGCGTGCGCAGAGCGCCATTTCACCTGCTGGTCCGTTGTTAGGTTCCGGTCCCATCCATTTGCTCTAGTGATTCGCAACATCTCCGACAAGGGCTCGTCATCGGTGACCACCATTCCCCCCTCGATGGTCGACATATGGTGCGCCACGAAAAAAGAGAAACTCGCCATCTCTCCAAAATTCCCAGTCAGATCTCCATTCACTCTCGTTCCCAGAGACTCGCAATTATCCTCGATCATGATCACCCCGCGCTCGTTGCAAAGCTTTTGGACCGACATTAAATCGCCTGCAAACCCCAATACGTTGGTGACAAAGAATGCTTTCAGTTCGTGAGAGGACAAGGTGGCGCCGAGGTTTTCCGACATTACATTCAAGGTGTTCCGATTAATGTCGACCGCCACCGGTACCAAACCCAACTGAATAATCGGCATGGTATTTGTCGACCATGTCAAAGCTGAAAAGCCCACCTTGTCACCTGTCTTAAGGCGGCCAAGATTTTTTAGCGATTGCAGCATGGCTAAGTTGGCACTACCCCCGCTGTTAAACAAAACAGCATCAGTCCGTTTTTGAAACTCAGCGAACTTCCGCTCAAATGCCCGGCACTCAACATCCATACTAAATTTGCTGGTCCGCATGACGAACTCCGCAAGTGCCGCTTTTGTTTCACCTTCGTTCAGGAAGGCATTTTTCATTAAAGGTATCATACGATTACTTTTTTAAGTTCCGAATACTCAGCAACGGTGCGTCTAATCCCTTCTTCCAATGAAATCTTAGGCCGAATGGCTAACTCGCGCATGCGCGAAACGTCCATGCACTTCCTCGGCATCCCATCCGGCTTGCTCACATCAAACACGACCTCCCCCGAAAATCCAACCGCCTGCGAAATCAGTTGGGCGAGTTCACTGATGCTAACATCCGTCCCGGGGCCGATGTTGATCATTCGAGGAGCATCCGCTCTACCCATAAGCTCAACTGCCAACTCCGCCGCATCGTCGACATGCATGAACTCCCGCCGCGCCTGTCCAGTACCCCAGACCACTACGCTTGAATCCCCCGCATCCCGCGCATCCACAAACCGTCGAACCAGCGCCGAAAGGACATGCGCCGACTCGAAATCAAAGTGGTCGTTCGTCCCGTATAAGTTACAGGGCACAACAGTGACGGACTCGAACCCATACTGACGGTGGTAATATTCAAGCAGCTTTAAGCCAGAGACCTTCGCCAGAGCATATCCTTCGTTGGTCGGCTCAAAGGATCCCTGCAGCAGATAATCCTCGCGCATCGGCTGAGGACAAAGCCTCGGATACATGCAGGAACTCCCAAAAAAACACATTTTTTTTATACCGCTATCATAAGCTGAACGCATGACGTTCAACTGTATACGTAAGTTCTGCTCAAGAAACTCAGCAGGATACATCTTGTTCGCCATGATGCCACCAACCCGGGCTGCTGAAAAAAAAACAAACTCGGGCTTTGTCTTAGAAAAAAGCGTCTCGACCGCATTTCCATCCGTGAGATCCGTGTCGCTTCGATCCGTCTCAAGCACATTCAAAAAACCCAACCCACGCAATACTCTGGAAATTGCCGAGCCAACCATTCCTTTCCTTCCGACAAGTAAAATCCTTGAACAAATATCGGTCACTTCGATGATATTTAAGTGCGATGAGATTTGGACTCCACTCTTAAGATACTCAAATCAAGCTGCGGAAGAAATCTCTGATTCTAACATTAGAGAGAGGTGTGGAAGCTATGCAATGGCAAAAATGAGACAGCCCCTCGGGGGGGCTTGTGCCGGCAGCCCGAACCATTCGGGAAATGCGTCGAGATCTCGAGAGATGCAATCCGCCATGCTGGCTATTTTATGCGATTTAGTCATCCATGCTGTGGCGCCCCTTGGCGGCCGCGCAATCCTTCTGAAGTGCTTCGGCAAAACTGGTATCGGACCACGTTGCGCGGGCAGGAAAGCGTCGCTCCAAGCAGCGACACGCAACGTCGGCGCCAATCCTACGGCCTAGAGTACGAGGAGGGCGAGCGGTTGAGCATGGCACCCGCTCATTATTTTGGGGAAGTCACCAAGCATAAAAAAGGTCATGTCCCCACTCCCCGCGAGTTGGGGTTAGAGTGGCGCCCGCGCCTGCCCCGTTGACTCAAAAGTAAGTGACACCGGAGAGAGTCCGGAGCGGTGGAGTCGTTGACTCAAAAGTCATGACACCAGGCAGTATCCGAAATTTTGTGTGTGGATCGGATTTAGGATCGGGTTTACTTAGGTTCACTTTTTGGAATCAGCGATCTGATTCCAAAAATCTCGAACCAAATTGGATGGCAAATTGGCTGATTGCATCCCTCAACGTAATCGGTGGATTCTTCCATTTCCGAGTGATGTTTTTCAAGGCTAGGTAAATCAATTTTGTTGCTGCTTCATCGCTCGGAAAATCGACCTTATTTTTCAACACCTTCCTGATCTGCATGTTCAGGCCTTCGATCGCATTAATGGTGTAAATGATCTTTCAAATTTCAGGATTGAAGCTAAAAAACGAAATCACCTCTCCAATCCCAACGATAAACGCTTCACCGCGCGATATCACATTAAGGCACACCGAGGTGACGT
>JBILUQ010000321.1:0-4137 GCA_044370935.1 Chthoniobacteraceae bacterium | reverse complement strand
ACGGGCATGAAAAAGGGAGAGGCTATCCCCGGGCTCATCGGCTGGGAATACCACGGACAACCCGCAATGGAGATACCGGGATTGGAGGTGGTGGGCTCCGGGACCGCGTGGGTGGGCGGCACAAAACCGCAACAGTGGACGGCCACGATTTATCCCGGTCCGAAGGGGAACTTTGTGTTCAACGCAGCGAGCATTTTCTGGTCGCAGGGACTTTCGTCTCCGCCGGGACACGTGCTGCCCTGGTCGCACTGGAGCAGACCTCACGGGCCTGATGAAAGAGTGCAACGTATCACGCGCAACCTCTTGAAACGCGCACTCAAGAGGAAATAGGCATTCACGCACCCCCTGCCCGCGGCTCATCCCCTTTCACGTCACCCTTCGGCCCCCAATCCGTATGCGATACCCAAATCATCTCCTCTGGCCGCGGCGCGTGATCGCCCGGGTCATCGCGTTGAGTGCGCTTATGTACTCAGCGCAGCAGGCGACAGCGGAGGCACCGCTCGAAATTCCTAAAAGCTCTCATCGCACCCAGGTCGTGCAACTGGACGAAAAACAGGTCCGCGAGCAAACCGCAGCGACACCCGCGGCGATGTTGGCAGATGGTTACCGCATTACGATCGCCGCGCTCGCTCCACTTGTAACACACCCCATCATGGCGTGCCTGGACGACCGGGGCCGGCTTTTCGTCGGGGACGGCGTGGGAGTGAATTGGAACAAGGCACAGCTTGAGGCGAATCCACCGAACCGGATTCTGATGCTTGAAGACTCCGATCACGACGGCGCATTTGAGAAGAGCACTATTTTCGCGGATCACCTCACCTTCCCGCAGGGAGCCTGCTGGTTTCAAGGCGCGCTTTACATCTGTTCGCCGCCGGGGCTGTGGCGACTCACCGATACCGACAACGATGGCGTGGCGGACCGGCGTGAGATGCTTGTGGATGGATTCGACTACACCGGAAATGCGGCGGATGTCCACGGCCCTTTCATGAACCCGCACAACCAGCGCCTCTACTGGTGCCACGGGCGCAAAGGACACAAAGTCACGGGAAAAGACGGCAGCGTCGTCCACGAGGGGCTCGCGAGCGGAATCTGGAGCTGCACCCCCGACGGAAGCGACGTGCGCTGGCACTCGCTTGGCTGCGGTGACAATCCCGTTGAGGTGGACTTCACCCCGCAGGGCGACATCCTCGGCGTGCAAAACCTCTACTACAGCAACCCTCGCGGGGACACTTTGATGCATTATCTGCTGGGGGGCGTTTACGAACGCCCGGACATGCTCAAAGCCATTGAGGGGCTGCCCAGAACGCTCGAGCGAATGCCAGTGGTTCACAATTTTGGACATGTCGCGGTTAGCGGCTGCACGTTTTGGCGCTCCTACCCCGGGTCGGTCGGCGCGCTGCAAATGCTCGTGACTCATTTCAACACTGGGCGCCTTTCCCGCATGGAGCTCACAAGAAACGGCGCCTCATACCGGGCTACGGAAAACGAACTCGTCAAACTCCAAGACCCAGACACTCACCTAACCGATGTGCTTGAAGACGCGGACGGCTCGCTGTTGGTGCTCAACACGGGCGGCTGGTTCAGGATCGGATGCCCATCAAGCCTGATGGCCAAGCCGGATGTCACAGGAGCCATCTACCGGATCAGCCGCGGCGACGCCCGTCAAATGCCGCCCAATCCGAACAACCAAAACAACCAACCAGCTTCAGCGGACCGCGCTGCGTCCAATTCAGGCAAAACGGTGAACAATATCCGGTCTGCACTTGAATCACTTGCAAGCCCCGACTTGCATTCGCGCCGCCAAGCTTGCGAATGGATCGCGCTAAATCACGCGCAGTCGCCAGAGATTTCAAAAGCGCTCATATCCCTTTTGGGAGAACCACTAGACCCTTCTCTGGAACATGCAGCGATGTTCGCCGCAGGGGTCATAACGTGCGTCCGCCTTCAACATCTCGAGCAGGCAGAGTCCGCGACGCTGCTGCGCCGGCTCCTTCTGATTCAAGACCAATTTCGATGCGATCCAGCCGCCGATGCCCGCACTTTTGAACTCGCACTCGCGAGAATCGACGACGCGGACACCGAACTCGCGCGCGCCGCCTTGGGAATTATCCCCCGACACCCAGAGCGCGAGCATCAAGTCACCGAGCTCTTGCAGGCCTGGCTCAGGGCAGGCTCGCTTCCGCAGTCACGGCTTGCGGCAATGCAAACCATCGCTGCAACCGTGATTGCGAAACCCGGAATGCGGGCGGTTATAACGCAAATGCTGACTCACACACAGCCCGAAACACGACTCGCAGGGCTCCGCGTAATCGCTTCTCAAACCGCAATCACAGCGGCACCGGAATGGATTGTGCCGCTCCAAAAAGCCCTCAAGGACCCGGACGTGGCGGTATCAATCGCGATCGACGCGATCAAGCGTGTGAAGGACCCTGCATTCGACGAGACACTTCAGTCACTCTGCGACAACCCGAAGCAACCGCTCGCACTGCGTTTGAAAGCTCTTTCGTCGATGAAATCCATGCGCTTGACCGATCAAGCGTTTGAGTTGCTCCTTAAAACTCTTTCCGAATCCTCCGCGACAGTCTCCGCGCGACTCGAGGCCGCGACCCTACTCAAAGACTCGCCCCTTTCCTCTGGCCAGCTCGCGCTGCTGTCACCGGTTTTTTCGAGTGCAGGTCCGCTGGAGCTGAAGGCGTTAACCGGGATTTTTGGCAAAATCAAGGATCCCGCGCTGGCGCGCCAGGCGGCAGACGCACTGGCGTCAAATCCAGCGCTTTCGAGCCAGCAGGAGAGCGTTTACCGAACGGCCATGAGTGCCCATCCCACAGACGTCTTCGAATCTATCCTGTTCCCGGCACTCCGAAGGGCGAACGCCCAGCACGAGGCTAAAATGTTTTCACTCGGACCGCTCTCTGATCGGCTGGAGAGCGGAGTCGCCGCCCGCGGTCGACTGGCCTTTGAGAGCGGCAAAGGGGCGTGCATCGCGTGCCACCAGATCGGACAAAAAGGCCGCTCCATCGGGCCTGACCTCTCAAAGATCGGCGCGATCCGCACCGGACGCGACCTGCTGGAGAGCATTATTTTTCCAAGCAACACGCTTGCGCGGGACTATGAGGCGCACGCGATTGAAACAACCGACGGCACCAGCGTGACCGGAGTTGTGCGCGGGCATTCCGCGGAGGGCTTGCTTGTCGTGGACGCGAGTGGCCAAGAAGTCAGCGTTCCGCATCAGAAAATCGTCTCGAACACAACACTCGCGATGAGCCTCATGCCCGCAGGCCTTGACGCCGCATTGGGGGAGAATGATCTGATTGATCTTGTATCATACCTGAGGTCGCTCAAATGAGCCCGTCCCGCAGAAAAAGCCTCTCTTTATTTGCGCGCACCAGCGGCTTCACCGAGTTTTGGCTCGCTTAAGGCGGTGTTCAGGTTCAATGGGTAGTTCCGTAATCCGTATGCGCTTACTGATCATAGAAGACGAACCCGACCTGCTCGATAGCCTCGCGGAAGCGATGCGCGAGGACGGGTACGCCGTGGACGAGGCCACGGACGGCGAAGACGGTCTTTCCAAGGCGCTTTACTCAAACTACGACGCCATTGTACTGGACGTCATGCTTCCGGGAATGAGCGGATTCACGGTACTCGAAAAGCTGCGGCTGAAGAAAAAGACGCCAGTGCTGGTTTTGACGGCGCGAAGCGCCACTCCAGACAGGGTCCGTGGATTGGACGCGGGAGCCGACGATTACCTGCCAAAGCCGTATGAACTGCCCGAACTCCTCGCGAGAATCCGCGCCCTGATCCGAAGGACCGCAGGAAACGCGTCCACGGTGATCCGGATCCAAGATGTTTCCATTGATTTTGCGGCACACACGGTCACTAAAGCCGGAACCACAGTGCTACTAACGGCGCGCGAACTGGCGCTTGTCGAATACCTCGCACAACACCGTGGCAGAATCATCACGCGCGAACAGTTGTACGAACATCTGTTCGATGAAAACGATGATACCCTCTCGAATCTATTGGACGTTCATGTGTCGCATCTGCGCAAGAAACTGGGCCATGAATTCATCACCACACGCCGCGGCCTCGGATATGTGATCGAATGAGGATCCCGGAGTCGCTCAGGTTTCGGATCCA
>JBILUQ010000320.1:0-4147 GCA_044370935.1 Chthoniobacteraceae bacterium | reverse complement strand
CTGAATGCACTCCAACCCGGACTTGATCACGCTCCACTTGGAGGAATCCACCATCAGCGGCACGCGGGAAATATCGGGCTCAGAGCCGATGAGATTCACAAACCGACGCATTGCGGCCACGCCGTCGAGCATGCCCTCATCCATGTTGATATCGATTACCTGTGCGCCGTTCTCCACCTGATGACGCGCCACGGCCAAGGCCTGCTCGTAGTCGCCCGCGAGGATCAGCTTTTGGAACTTTGGCGAACCGGTGACATTTGTGCGCTCACCCACATTCACGAAATTGGTGTCACTCGTGACGTTGAACGGTTCGAGTCCGGACAGACGCAGCGCACCGGGATGCCCGATCTTTGGCATCTCCCTCGGCGCATGCTCTCGTACCGCAGCAGCCATCCGCGCGATGTGCTCGGGCGTCGTCCCGCAGCATCCACCGATGATATTGAGCAAACCCTCCTGAGCCCAGTCGCCCAGTTGCGGCGCGAGCGACTCGGGCGTCTCCGGAAAGCCCGTGGGCGAAAGCGGATCAGGCAGTCCCGCGTTCGGGTACACGCTCAGGAAAACAGGTGAACACCGCGAAAGCTCCTCCACGCGGGGCCGCATCTCCTTGGGGCCAAGCGCGCAGTTGATCCCCACGCTTAAAAGCGGCACATGCGAAATCGAATTCCAGAACCCCTCCGGCGTCTGTCCGGTCAAACTACGGTCGCTGTTGGCCTGAGTGAACGTCACCGATGCCATCAAAGGCACCCGGCGGCGCCCCGGCGTGTAAATCCCCTCGCCCGCATAGACAGGGTCCAGATTGCGCTCTTCAAAAACATCGAGCACCGCAGCGAACGCCGCCTTCGCGTTGAGCGTGTCAAAAATCGTCTCCACCAGCACCGTATCCACGCCTCCCTCCAAAAGCGCTTCGACCTGCTCACGGTAAGACCGCCGCAACTGATCAAAAGTCACCGTCCGGAAGCCCGGGTCATTCACATCGGGCGAAATCGAAGTCGTGACAGGCATCGGCCCAATCGCCCCCGCCACGAACCGCTGCACCCCCGTCTTGTTGGCAACCATGTCTGCCGCCCGCCGCGCAATCCGCGCTGCCTCAAGGTTCATTTCCCAAGCGACCTCGCGCAAAAACGGGTCCGTGATCACCCGCTCCATGAACTCCGGATCCTTTCGCCGCTCCGGCTCCTGCCGAAACATGAAGTCGTGCTGACCTATCGTGGTCGCCGAAAACGTGTTTGTCTCGATGATATCCGATCCCGCCTCGAGGTACTGGGTGTGAATCTCCTCGATGACGGAGGGCCGGGTGAGCAGCAGGATTTCATTATTCCCCTTCAAATCCTTGCCATCCCAACTGGCGAATCGCTCGCCGCGGTAAGCGGCCTCGTCCAGCTTGTAGCGCTGAACCATTGTGCCCATCGCGCCGTCAATCAGGGCGATACGCTGCTGCAAGAGACTGTGTAACGGGTGGGTCGAAACCATACGAGTCCGGCGAGAATACCGCAGCCGTGGGGGAAGCGCCACAAAGAACGCATCGTCCCATCATGATGCGACGATGGGTTTTAAAACCCTCTTTTTTTCCGTGCTGCAACGCCCCCTGCGGCACAATCCTCAACAAGAACCCCACCCATGCAGGCCGACGACGAACATCAGCTCATTCTGCGCGCCCAAGCCGGCGATCTGGAAGCTTTTACCTTGCTGGTGATCCGCCATCAGGGGGCGGTCCGCGCCTTTCTTCTGGTGCGCCTGACGGAGCCGGCGGATGCAGAGGACCTTGCCCAGGAGGTCTTCCTCACCGCCCACCGCCGGATTGCCTCATGCGATCCCGAGCGCCCCATCCTCCCGTGGCTGCGCGGCATCGCTCAAAATCTCTGGAGAAATCACATTCGCAAGTTCCGCCCTATCCCGCTGGGCGGTCACGCCGACCTGCAGGAGCTTGTCGAGTCGACCCTGCTCGAGCGCACCGAGGCCGAATGCGAAAACCCGAGGCTCGAGGCGCTGCGGGATTGCGTGGGCAAACTTTCGGAAAAAGCCCGATCACTCCTCCACGAGCGCTACGGCGAGGGTAGGAGCGTGGAGTGCCTCAGCAAATCCACCGGCCGCGCGCAGTCCGCCCTCACCATGCAATTGCACCGAATGCGCCTCGCTCTGGCGCTCTGCGTCAAACGCAAACTCGCATCCGCGTAAAATGCAAACACACCTCGGAGTGAAACCAACCCACGCCTCAACCCCATGAATCCTGAGGACGAGAAAACTGACGGCGAATCGCGCGCTCACTTGCTGAGTGCGCGGTATCTCGACGAGATGCTCTCCGAGCCCGAGGCGGCTGAGTTGCTGGAACTCTGTCATGATCACAAAGAAATTCTGCTCGAGCTTTCCGAGCTGAGCATGAACGCGCGCCTCCTCCCGTTGGCTCTTGAATCGGATCAGTCCGACTTTTTACCGCAGGAAATCAAACTCCGCCTAAGCCCTGATGCAAACGCCCAAAAGCGGCCGCCAATCATTGTTGGGAAAATCCGCATGCGTCTGAGGATGCAACGCATCCGGAGTATTGCGGCGGCTCTCACACTGGCGGCGCTTGGAGCTTGGTGGCTCTCGCCAAGGAATGCCGCAGCGGCGAGAGTGATGCGCACTGAGGCAGTGAAGAGCGATTCGCCGATTACGAAAGGCTGCGATCTGAAGGCGGAGCAAACCATCGCGATACAGAGCGGTTTCGCAGAGATTCGTTTCGGGTGCGGCGCCGAGGTGATCATTGAAGGGCCGGCGGAGCTTGAGCTCCGCGATGCTTGGCGTGCAACGCTCAAGCGCGGGCGCGCCGTTGCAAGAGTTCCGGAGCGCGCGCGCGGATTTACGCTGGACGGCCCGCGCGGAAGCCTGGTGGACAGAGGAACTCAATTCGGCGTTTCAGTGGGAGAATCGGGCGACATGGAGTTGCATGTGCTTGAAGGGGCTGTCGACGCCACAGCCAATGGCAGCGCATTTGCCGAGCGCGTGACAACCAACGAAGCGCTCCGCCTAAGCGCGGGGCGCAACGAGCGTCTCGCCAGTGCAGACCAAGCCTCCTTTGTCACTACTCTCCCTCCGCGGCACACCGGCACGCCAGGATTCATCCACTGGTCTTTTGATGATGCCGGACCGGACATTTTTAATCGCGGCCGCAAGCTCGGAGGCCCAAATCCGCGTATCGCGGATCTTAAGCTGCGCGCGCACCAGCAGCTCGGATCGCTCCCGAGCACCACATCAGGCGTCTTTGGGAATGCGCTGCACTTCGACGGCAATGGTGGATTTGCTGAAAGCGCTTTCCGAGGGATCGGAGGATCGGCAGCGCGCACGGTGGCTTTCTGGATTAAAGTTCCCTCAGATTTCAATCTGGCGCATGGATTCGCAGCTGTGAGCTGGGGCAGCAAAGCCGAAAGCGGCAGCGCGTGGCAGGTGTCGGTCAATCCCACTGAAAGCGAGGGTCCAATCGGACGGCTTCGCATCGGGGTCAACCAGGGGCCTGTGGTGGGAACGACCGATCTCAGGGATGACCAATGGCATCACTGCGCGGTAGTCATGTACGGAGGACAAAAGGCCAATACGTCCACGAACATCTTGTTGTATGTGGACGGAGAACTGGAGCCCGCGGCGCGGAAGGCGGTCATGCAAATCCGAACCGACACTGAAGATCCTCGCTCCCCCGGCGTCTGCCTTGGCCGCAATCTGCATCCTAGCAGCCAGCAGTCCACCACGGGATTCCGAGGATCCGTTGATGAGGTCTATATCTTTGATGCGGCGCTCGGACAGTCAGAGATCCGCCGTTTAATCAAAGACAACACACCTTTGCCTTGAAGGAAGCGGCCGCGACACAATTCGGCTGTACTCGCCTCTGGACATTTTCCAGGGTACTCAGAACTGAAAATCACCCATTGTCCGAAACGTCGAGGCAAACTGCGGATCGCAAACGATCCGCTGGCTCTTCCCGTGACGCTTTCAATCAGCCTCGCCGTGTCACCTCGGCTTTGCACCGGTGGCGCCTTTTCCCGGTGCATCTTCGTCACGGTTTTTAGCGTCCACATCTATCGTGACCTTCTTGCCCTTCGGTATCTTCACCGCATTGGGATCTGCAGGGGGTATCGGCGGAGGCAGAAACCTCGAGAGCCGCTCGATGACCTCCTTG
>JBILUQ010000502.1:0-3687 GCA_044370935.1 Chthoniobacteraceae bacterium | reverse complement strand
GAAAAGCTGAAACTCGTCCTCTCCGGACTCCAAATGCTGGTAGTCGGTGGAAGAGAACTTGTAATTAATTGATTTAATCCCTTTGGCCGGCGCCAGGAAAGACCCGCGCACGTCCCATCTACGCTGCTTGAGGTCAATCAGCACGCCACGCTCGGCCACTGCTCCATAGGTGGAATTGAAGCCGGAATAGGACAAACCGTAGAAACCCTCATCCCAAACCGCAGAGGCACCCACCGCACCGCCGTCGCTTTGCGATGCGCTGTTTGGCAAACGCCCAAACACAGACTCTGTCTCTGAACGTTCCTTTCCCGCCGGCGTGTGCGTTTCCTTCGGAATACGCAAATTGGACGAATTGCGGCGAAACCCGTCCAAGTGGAGGACCATCGGTCCGAGGCCGAACTTGACCATCCCAGAGCCCGCACCGCCGCTATCGACAGAGTTGTAACGGCCGTCAAACGCCCCCCGGATCGGCGACCCGAGCGCGTTGGGCTCAAGCGGCTTTTCCGCAATCCGGCTGTCGATCAAGTTCACAACACCCCCGATGCTGTTCGGCCCGTACATCAAGGCGGCCGGACCGCGCACAACCTCGATGCGATCAATGGTGAGCGGGTCCACTGCGACGGCGTGGTCGGCGCTCACGTTGGAAAGATCCAGATTGGTGACCCCGTTGCTGAGAATTTGCACGCGATCATCCGCGAGACCCCGGATAACCGGGCGGCTGGAAACGGGTCCAAAATAGCTGCTGCTGATGCCAGCCTGTTGTCCAAGGGTATCCCCGATGGTGGGCTGAAGTCGCAGCCGCAGCTCCTTCCCATCAAGGATGTTCACCGGCTGCGCCTGCTCGAACAAGGTCCGCTGGATGGGGCTCGCCGTGACCACGACCGTGTCCAAGCGCACGGCGGCGCTGGAGGAGGTCTGATGATCCTCCTCGTGCTGCGCAAAAGACTGTGAAAGAGCATTTACTGCAATAAACGAAACCGATAGCAGGCGTGCGGAAGCTGTCTTCATGGCGCAGGATTTAGCAACCTACGCCGTCTATTGCAATAATTTTGCAATAAGACTTGAGCCCAATCCAGTAGTGGCGGCGCTTTACGCCAGTAGGGAATGCAGAACGCGGCCGTGCACATCTGTGAGCCGGCGTTGGATTCCGTTGTGGTAGAAGCTGAGCTGCTCGTGGTCCAGTCCCAGCAAATGCAACGCAGTCGCATGAAGCTCGTAGGAATGGGCGGGATTTTTCTCCGCCTTGAACCCAAAGTCATCCGTGCTTCCATACGAGACGCCGCCCCGGATGCCGCCCCCCGCCATCCAAGCGGTGAACGCCCCTGGGTTGTGGTCGCGGCCCTTGCCCCCCTGCGAAGCGGGTTGCCGCCCGAACTCGGTCGTGCAGATCACCAGCGTGCTTTCGAGGAGACCCCGCGCCTCAAGATCCGCGAGAAGCGCGCTCGCCCCGCCATCGAGGACAGCGCCCCAGTAACCGTGGTCACGGACCAGGTCCTCGTGGCTGTCCCAGTTCGGCCTGATCTTTTTTGCGGTGGTGTTTTCGGCCCCGCAGTAGATCTGCACAAACCGCACGCCGCGCTCCACGAGGCGCCGGGCGAGCAGGCACTGCCTTCCGAAAGGCCCGCTGTCAGGGTTCTCGAGTTGATAACAGTTTTGGGTGTGCGCCGATTCGCGGTTGAGATCGGCGACCTCGGGCGCGCTCAACTGCAGGCGTGCGGCGAGTTCGTACGCAGCGATCCGCGCCTCGAGTTCGGTGTTTGCGGAGCGCGTTACAGCATGCGTTCGATTGAGTGTCTGCAAAAAATCACGGCCCGCCATTTCACTTTCGGCGCGCTGCGTTCGCGACGAGTTTGGAGGAAAGAGATCTGCGATGGGCGGCCGCGCTGGATCCGTCTCGAGGATGGTGCCTTGATGCAGGGCGGGAAGGAATCCGGCGCCCCAATTGATGACGCCTCCGGGTGGAAGTCCGCGGGTATCTGGGAGGACAACGAACGCCGGAAGGTTTTCGTTTTCGCTGCCCAGGCCGTACGTGACCCACGCGCCCATGCTTGGAAAGCCCGGCAGAATGAAGCCGCTGTTTGCCATGAACATCGCCGGTCCATGCAACGCGCTTTTGCTCTGCATGGAGTGGATGAATGCCATTTTATCAACGTGCGTGGCGAGCCGTGGAAAAAGATCGCTTATCCATTTTCCGCACTGCCCACGCTGTCGGAAAGGCCAGTAGCTGCCCTGGTAGTTGCCGGGCTTCGAGGCGAAGAATTGCACCTTCCCATCCGCGTCAAACGGCGTGCCCTGCCGCTTGGCTAGCTCAGGCTTGTAATCCCACGTGTCGACATGACTGAGCCCCCCAGGACAAAAGATCTGAATGACCGCCCGCGCCTTTGCGGCGTGATGTGTAAAGCGAGGCTGCATGGCTCCCGTCTTTAGACGCGCGACATCCGCACCCGCATTTTCACTCAAGAGCGTGGAAAGCGCCATCGCACCGAATCCGCCGCCGAGCTGCGAAAGAAACATCCGCCTGGGCTCCACCGGTCGGATGTCTGCAGAATCCATCACGCTGTGCGAGGCATGTTCAGTCGACATAAGAAAATTCGTTCGTGTTGAAGAGCATCCTGCAAAGCTCCTGCAGTCCGTGGCGCTCGCAAAGGGAGAGAGCTGCTGCTGCTTCCGATTCTGAGGGACTCCTCGCGAGGCAGATCCGGAAGGCACGGCGCACCGAATCGCTCAGGGAGGCCGCACCGTCTTGCACCCGCGCGGCTAGATGTGCAGATTGCTCGAGCATAAACGGGTTGTTGCTCAGTGTGAGCGCCTGAAGTGCAGTGGTGGTCTGCGCACGCGCGGGCGTCAGGTTCGCGGGATCAGGACAATCCAGCGTTGTCATAAAACGGTGCGGCGTGGTGCGGACTACAAAACGGTAAATGCTCCTGCGCCACATCTCGGGTTGGTTCGGCGTGAGGTACTCGTAAATTGGGGCGTAAGCTTCCGTGTAATTGAAGTCCCTGTAACCCGGGCCTCCCATCGCGAGGTTGAGCTTTCCGCTCGCGAACAATACGGCGTCATGCATGGACTCCGCATCGAGGCGGCGGGGGTTCTGCCTCCAGCACAAACGGTTTTGTGCGTCCACCGAGGCGCCGCGTTCATGCGATGCCGAGGACTGCTTGTACGCCCGGCTGTTGAGAATCAAACGGTGGACCGCCTTCAACGACCATCCGCGCGCCTGCAAGCTTGCGGCCAGCCAATCGACAAGTTCCGGATGCGAGGGCACCTCGCCCCCGAGTCCAAAGTCGCTCGGTGTGCGCACCAGTCCCTGCCCGAAATGATGGTGCCAAAGTCGGTTTACGATCACACGCGCGGTGAGCGGATTGTCGGCACGTGTGATCCATTCGGCTAGCGCCCGCCGCCTGCCTCCCTCCTCGGTTTGATCCGAACCAAAATCAATCCCGCTTTTGCCCGCCCATGCGATTGTTCCGGGTGTGACCTGCTGTCGCGGGTCTTCCGCATTCCCACGGTGGTAGACGTGGGTGGGCGCAGGGAGCGCCTCGGTGGTCACTGCGTAAACGCGGCTTGGCGCGGGGAGCGCCTTGAGTTCATTTTGCAACACACTCGCACGAGCCTGCAACTCGCTTAGCCGCTGCTTGTCGCCCTGCGTTTGTGCTTTGTTCAATACAGCCGGATGCAGGCGCGCGT
>JBILUQ010000319.1:0-4151 GCA_044370935.1 Chthoniobacteraceae bacterium | reverse complement strand
GCCGCTGCGGCGGTTCTCGCGCATAAGGCAGCAGAGTTGGTTTCCATCGGGAGATCGGAAGGCGTAAGGCTCGCAAGGGTGCTTGCCGTCGAGCTTCGTCCCGTCGCAGGCCACGGAGGGCGTCGACCAGGTGAGGCCGCCATCGTGGGTGATGGATTGGAGTACCTGTAGAGTGCCTTCCTCGCCGATGCCACTGCCTCGATGGAATAGACCGAGCGATGAGCCATCTTTCAGTTGCACAATGCTGGAGAAGGTCATGATGTTGCGGAAGGGATCGTTCTTGCTGATCGGCCCCCCGATCGGTGGCAACTCGCGCCAAGTTCTGCCGCTGTCTTCACTGACGATGCGCGGCATGAAGCCTTCGTGACGGCCAGCGACGGGCGTGGGGTTTTCCTTGTCGGTCAAGGTGCGTGCTGCAAAGACCCACAGACGCTCCTTACCCGCAGTGTCGGTGAGGCGGTAAATGCTGGGGCAGTTCTTGAAGTTCGCGTAGTTCGGTGGCAGCGCGTCATCCATGCGCGTCCACTTCAAACCGGCGTCGTCGCTGCGGGCCATCGGTCCAGCGTGTCCGCCGTGGCCAATGTTCCAGACGCAGAACATTGTTTTGTTGTCTGCGAGCATCACAGTAGTCGGATGCGCGTGATATTCGTCCGGCTTAGGGGAACCGCGGGCAATGACGATTTGCCGCTTTATATCATCTGCAAAGTCAATGTGCTTCAAAGCTTCGCGCTGCTGCTGCCAGAACGCTTTCTTTTCAACTGGCGCGGATTCCCAGGCGCGTTTTGCGGCTTTTGTTGCGTTTGCAACTTCGGGTTTTTCTTGCGCAAGCAAGGCGGGCGACGCAAGCAGGAAGGCGGCGAGGGGGATGAGTGTGTTCTTCATAACTGTGTAATGGCTTACTTCTGCGGTGCCGGCGGCAGGGCTTTGAGCCACGCGAGGTTGAAGACGTAGTGATCCTTGCTGGTGATTAGCTGGATGCGGCCGTCGCGGGTTTGGGTGGTAGCGAGGTAGCCATTGATGTTTGCAGTGGTCTTGCCTTCGGCGGCGATGAGGCGGCGGTCGGGCCAGGTCTTGCCTTCGTCATAACTCACGGCGGCGTATAAGCCGATGCCTGTGTAGTCGCCTCCACCGGATTTGAAGGTGAGTCCGATGCGTTCGTTCTTAGGTTTACGCGCCTCGTCAGTGAAGGAGCAGAGGACGATGGGGCCTTCCTTCAGTCGCAGCATCGCGGGGCGCTGTGTGTTGCTCACGATGGGGAACTCGCTGACATCCCATTGCCAGGTCTCGCCCAGGTCGCTGGAGTAGCTAACAGGCATCTTGAGCTCGAAACGCTTTTGGGCGGGCTCTTCCGCAGAGAGGCGGGCATAGGCCATGATCCGTCCGTCGGCGAGTTCGACGATGGGCGAATGAATGCCAGCGATAAATGGGCCTTTGCTTCCAGGCCGGATGTCATCCGATCCCCGCCGATCCCGCCCAGTTTCGCTCCAGGTCTTGCCGTTGTCGCGACTGATCGAAAGGCCCGAAAAGTCGAACGGGATCGCGATGACACCTTTCGTTGTGCGGATGGGATTGCCGGCCGACTCTCCACGTGCGCGCATCACTTCGGCCTTCGACCAGGTCGCGCCGTTGTTGGTGGAGCGGCGGATCAAAATGTCTCCATGCTGCCTTGCTTCAACGATGTGGAAGATCGCGAGATCACCATCCCACCAGATTTTCGGTGCGTGATCGTTCACGTCCATCGCATCCCAGAAAGACGAGGCGGGTTCCCATTCCCTGGCACCGAAGCGCAGGCGCGAAGCGGCGTTTGCGGTAGTGAGATCGGTTTCGCCCATGGTGGAAAACCAAACCGCCAGCAAATCTCCATTCGGGCACTCGGTGATGGACGGGCTGTGATTCTGGCTGATGAACACGGGGCCAAAAGCGTCATCGGGGATGCGCACGAAGGGCCTTGGACCTTCAAAGAAGGGCGCACCTGCTGGCTGCGGTGGAATGAGCGGCACGTTCTGGCTCACGTCCTGTGCGTTCAATGGGGGCGGGGCCACCGGCAGATGTTTTCCCTTCGGTAATTCACCCTGCACGACGCGGAAGCCGATGCGTTCGCTTGCAGAGTTTGTCACCCAAGAACCGCGATTCGCCGAACGCAGGAAGCGGATCATCGAGGAATGAAACCCGCCGCGAAACACGCGGCAATCGCCGTCGACACGACCGAGCGGATCGATCTGAGAGCTGCTCTCGTACGGTCCATACCAGTCGCTGCACCACTCGGCCACGTTTCCGTGCATGTCATGCAGACCCCAGACGTTCGGCGTCTTCTGTGCCACGCGCAAAGAACCCGTGCCTCCGGCTCTCGATTCCGCCTCGGGATGGGTCAGGCCAAGGATTTGACCTTGCTTCAGCTGCGCTTCGGGCTTGCCGGTGTTGCGCCAGTCATATTCACGCGGCATTGGTCCCGGGGGGAAATACACGCTGCGCAGATTATTGTCTCCGAACCATTTCTGGTGGTTGTCGGGCATCGTGTCACCGGTGTGGAAGAGCGTCGTTGTGCCGGCGCGGCAGGCATACTCCCATTCCGCCTCCGTGGGCAGCCGGTAGGTCTTGCCTTCTTTCTTGGAAAGCCATTCGCAAAATGCGACGGCCTTTTCCCAAGTCACACCGCTTGCCGCATCATCATCGGCAGGCTTTGACTTTGGATCGCTGGTTTTGAAGTCGGGTTCGAACTGCCGATACTGCGCAACCGTGACCTCAGTGACTCCGATCATAAACGGCTGCGAGATCGTGACCTGATGCGCCGGCTTCTCGTCGAAGTCAATCCGGTCGATGTCCTTGTGCATCTCTCCAAACCGCTTCTGGCGCAGATAATCCTCCAGCTGCGGCCCGTCTTGTCCCATCGTGAACGTTCCCGCCCCGATGCGCACAAGCCTGATGCCGATGGAGTTGGTGACGGGCTTGGCGTCGTGGGATGCAGTGGAGTTTTTCTGCTTTTCCTGGCCGCCGGTGCCCCGGCTCACGAGTTGGCGCAGTTTCACCGTGCCACTCGCGTCCCGGCCTGCGGCCACGTCCTCCTCGCGAAACGAGGCCATGAGGATGTTGCGGTCTGTGGTGCGGTTATAGTCGTAGATGATGCGGATGAGGCCATCGGACGATTGGTCGCCATCCGGGTAGGACACACCTTTGCGTTCATCAAGAAGGAGTTCGCCGCTCCATGTCTTGCCGTCGTCTTTGGAAAGGAATGCGGTCAGGTGCGAGCGACTAGTGCGTGTGTCGATGGGGCCGTGTTTGACGAGCAGCAGGTTTCCCGAAACGAGACGGCGGATAAAAAAGCGCGAGGTCGGGTGCTGGATGGCTGAGGGTTGCAGCTCCGGCCAAGTTTTGCCACGGTCAGTGGAGACGCTCTCGCCGATGCCGTACCGGGTGCGCACGAGAAGCCGGAGGGAACCGTCGGTGCGCTCAACGAACATGTGCTCGTCGGCATCGCGCGCGTCTTTTGGTACATTGCAACTGCCGCGCAGGCTCCAAGTCTTGCCGGCATCGGTGGAGACGACGAGCTGCGGACTATTGTCCCCGATACTCCAGCCGTTGCCTTCCCATTGGCTGATCGGCAGTCCCCATTCGCCGGAGGAAAGTACGAGCGGCTTGCACATCATCACCCCCTCGCTGATACGCCGCGGCTTGGACCAATTGGACCACTTGGGCTGCGCGGCGTCGGGCTGCGTGGTTTCTGCACACCATACTTCTGGTTTGATCGAGTTTCTACGCTGCGCCCAAAAGAGAAACATGCGGCCATCCGGCGACACCCACAGCTCGGGATCAAAACTGCGCACGGGGCCTATGCCATCAGGATCGACGGTGAGTACCTCGGACCATGTCGAGCCGTTGTCGCCACTGGTGGAGAGCACAACGTAGTTGTTCGCGTCTTCGCTGGGAGTACTGCCCGCATACCAAACGGCCCAAAGCCGCCCCTTTGGCGCCACGGCCATGCTTGCGATGCCTGTGAAGGCGCGGTTGGAGACGGCATGCTCGGGCCTGGGGGCGCCAAAATGTTGCGGTGCCTGCAGCGTGGGCACATCGACGGCGTGCAGCGCGGTGACCGATGCGAGCAAAAGGGCAGTGAGGAGGGGAGGGGTATTTTTCATGGTTCAAAAGACGGTGGA
>JBILUQ010000318.1:0-4161 GCA_044370935.1 Chthoniobacteraceae bacterium | reverse complement strand
CGACAACATCAGATGGTCACATCACCCTTTTCCGCCCTCGGGCTCTCCGAAGAAATACTCAAAGCCGTGGAGCAGATGGGGTTCCAAGAGCCCTCAGCCATTCAAGCTGCTACAATCCCGGCACTCTTGTCAGGGAAAGATGTGGCCGGTCTGTCGCGAACAGGATCCGGCAAGACGGCAGCATTCGCAATTCCGGCAGTCGAGGCAGTCGATCCGAAACTGAAAAAGCCTCAGGTTTTGATTCTCTGTCCAACGCGAGAACTGGCAGTTCAGGTGGCCGGCGAGGTTGCAAAATTGAGCGCATTTAAGCGCGGGGTCACAGAACTCGCGATCTATGGCGGGTCGTCCTACGGGGCACAGTACCGCGGCCTGGAGGAGGGCGCGCAAATCATCGCGGGTACCCCTGGACGCATCATGGATCATCTCGACCGAGGATCCCTGAAGCTAAGTCATGTTCGCATGATCATTCTGGACGAGGCGGATCGGATGCTGGACATGGGTTTCCGTGACGATATGGCATCGATTCTGAGTCAGGCGCCAGAGGAACGTCAGACCGCATTTTTCTCAGCAACAATGCCGTCGTCTGTAGAACACCTCATCAAGTCCTACACCAAGAACCCGCAATGGGTGAAACTCGAGACCCGCGCTGAAGCCGCTCCGGACATTGATCAATGTTATTATGAAATCTCCCACGGATCCCGGATCGGCGCTCTCTGCCGCGTTCTGGAATCCACTAGCATGCGTTTTGGAATCATTTTCTGTTCGACCAAAAACGCTGTGGATGGAATTACCGAGCATCTTATTCAGGAAGGATACCAAGCAGACAGGCTCCACGGAGACATGTCGCAGGCAATGCGCGAGCGAGTGATGCGCCGCTTCCGCGAGCACAAGCTTGAGTTTCTCGTCGCAACAGACGTTGCGGCTCGGGGCATTGACGTGGATGACGTTGAAGCGGTCATCAATTACGACCTCCCACGTGATGCCGAGGATTATGTACACCGCATCGGCCGCACTGGCCGCGCGGGCCGCAGCGGAAAAGCCATCAGCTTCATCACGGCGCGCGAGTTCTGGCTGCTCGACAGGATCCAACGGATGACGCGCATCCGGATCCGTCGCGAAAAGGTACCGACCCCATTCGAAGCGGCCAAACACCGAATGGAGGCGCTCGTCGCCTCGGCGGTTGCCCTAATGGAAAGCGGCACGTTTTCCGCCAATCCAAGCAGCGTTCAGAAATTGCTTGCAGCAGCGCCCTCTGCAGAAGCGGCAATCGAAGCGCTGTTGCACATGCTCACGCACCGCAAGTCCGCAGCGCCCAAAGGTGAAACGCAGGAGTCTCAACCCAGTCCGGAACAGGGCGGAAAGTACCCACGCGGCGAGGGCGACGCGGGCGAAGCCCGGAGATCCTACCGTCAAACAGAACGAGGACCCGAGCGACAATCGGAACGACCGTCCGAACGGCGGCCCGCCAACCGACCGGAGCGGCGTTTTGATGGCCCCAGACCGGAGGGGCCTCGAAAAGAGAGGTCGCATTACGGGCAAAAGCGGGAGAGCAAGCCGTCTTTCCCCCAGAGTCCGCAACCGGAGCGAGCCCCCCGCAAACTTGGCGAAAAGAAATGGACCAAAACCTCCTCTCCCGTGGCGAAGTCGTCCGAGAAACGGAAACCGAAGAATCCCGTTCGCAGTGAGTAGTTGGGGATAATTTTACGCTTTCCTGTCTCGACTGTGGGTCCCAGTCAGCCTAAGGCTGTAGATGTTATGAAACGTCGCGCATTCCTCCTCGCTTTCTCTATTCTTATGACAAGTCTCCAAGCAGCCTCTGCACCAGATCTGTTGAGTATCCCCGTAAACGATATTTCAGGTAAGCAAACCACTCTGGGCTCGCACTCAGGCAAGGTTATTCTGGTGGTCAACGTGGCCAGCAAATGCGGGTACACCCGCCAGTACGATGGGCTGGAAGCTCTCTACAAGAAGTACAAGGACCGGGGTCTCGTGATCGCCGGGTTTCCTTCCAACGAATTTGGAGGACAGGAACCAGGATCCGATGAAGAGATCCTCAAATTCTGCACCTCAAAGTTCAATGTAACGTTCCCGATGTTCAGCAAGATCAGCGTCAACGGCAGCGGGGCGCATCCTTTGTTCGCAGCACTCACTGGATCCGCAGCAGGACATCCGGGACCGATCAAATGGAATTTCAACAAGTTCCTCATCAGTAAAGACGGCTCCCTAATCCAACGCTATGAATCGAAAGTCGAACCCGATTCTCAGGAACTCGTCGCAGCAATCGAAAGCGCGCTAGGCAAGTAGCGCGAACGAATCACCGATCTAATCCAAGCGCCCGGCAAACGACCGGGCGCTTTGTTTTTGGGGCAGCGACTCCGGTTGTAGCCTCTTTCCAAAAGCAACCCTCTCTGATCAGATCATCGAGAACGCGCGAAGCCGCTTTTCTTCCATGCCATGAACTCCGGTTTTCTCGACAAACTGATCGAGCGCATTTCAAGAGTGCAACCGCAGGAAGTTGAGTCGTACCTCTTGCGACTTGCGGACGAGAAAGGTTTTCTTGAAACGATCTTCAACGCGATTCACGAGGGCGTGATCGTCACGGATTTGAAGGGCCGGGTCAGCTATCTGAACCGGGCTGCGTGCGAGTTTTTTAGCCTCGCAAGGGAGCAGGCGATGGGAAAGCCGCTGAAGGAATGCATCAAGGGTCTCGAATGGGAAACCCTGTTCGCCACCGGCACTCTCATTTCGCGCGACATGGAGGTATTCTATCCGCAGCACAGGTACCTGAACTTTTACATCGAACCGCTGCAGCTGGAGGAGCCGCAATCCACCCGCAAAGGAGCCGAGTCATTCAACAAAGAGGCGGTTGGATTTGCGGTCATCCTGAGGGACATCACCGAGAACCGGAAGTCCACCGAGGAGACCATTCACAGCGAGAGATTGTCGGCGTTGACTCTTCTCGCTGCGGGCGTTGCGCATGAAATTGGCAATCCGCTCAACTCCCTTCACATTCACCTCCAATTATTGGAGCGCAAACTTCGCAAAGTCCCGGAATCATCGCGCCACGAGTTGCAAAACGCTCTTGAAGTGGCGAAGGGCGAGATCCAGCGCCTTGACACAATTGTACAACAATTTCTTGGAGCGATCCGGCCAGCACACCTTGAGCTCAGCCTTGAAAACATCAACGTCCTCCTTCGGGAAAGCGTCAGCTTCCTAGCGCCTGAAATCAAAGACAGAGACATCACTGTGAAGGAAGATTTGCGAGCCGATCTTCCGCTAGCCGAAGTTGACCGCACGCAAATCAAGCAGGCGTTCTTCAATGTGATCAAAAATGCATTCCAAGCGATGCGCTCCGGAGGCGTCTTGAAGATTGAGACGACGTTACATGATAACTTCATCCGAATTACGTTCTCGGACACGGGGGGAGGAATTTCCCCCGCAGACATGAGCAAGATTTTCGAGCCGTATTTTACAACCAAAGCGGGAGGTTCGGGACTGGGTCTCCTGATTGTGCGCCGTATCGTGCGGGAGCATGGCGGCGAAATCGATCTCGTGTCGCACGACGGCGAGGGCTTGGAACTGAACATTCGACTGCCCTTGCGGGATCAGCGCGTGCGCCTGCTCCCCCCCCCATCCGAGTCCGCAAATCACATAAAGCCAGATGGTAATGGAAGCGAGGAGAGCTGGTTGGACAAATCCCGGGATCTTCCCCATCATCACCGCTCCTGAGTCTCGGGTCGCGCTAGCACCGGGCTTCGGAGTTCCCATCCCCATCCCCTTTCACACCCCACCATGAGCTCAAAAAACATCGAGTCGCACCTAGTAGAGAAGCGCGTATTTAAACCCTCAAAGCAGTTTTCCAAGAAGGCACGGATTGGAAGCATGTCGGCATACAAAAAGCTTTGGGAGGAATCGATCAAACGGCCAGACAAGTTCTGGGCACGCGAAGCCTCGGAGCTGAGTTGGCAGGGACCGTGGAAAAAGGTGCTCGAATGGAAGGCTCCTTTCGCAAAATGGTTCATCAAGGGCAAAATCAACGTTTCAGAGAACTGCCTTGACCGTCACTTGGGAACCGCTCGGCAAAACAAAGCAGCGCTGCTTTGGGAAGGGGAACTCGGTGAAAAACGCACGCTGACATATCAGCAACTGCACCGCGAAGTT
>JBILUQ010000317.1:0-4163 GCA_044370935.1 Chthoniobacteraceae bacterium | reverse complement strand
TCAGTGCACCACCCATGAGGGCTGTTGAATGAAAACAATCGCGGATCCAGTTCTTCGAAAGACTGACCACAATCGGGACAACTGCGCTCCATGCTGAGCACATGTCTTTTGTTGCGGGAATCGAGTAAAAGGGCTGTGCCGTGCCCAATCTCAAATGCTCGGGCGACCAACTCGCGCAAGCCAGAAGACTTGGTGGCTTCTCCAACCAGCACCTCGATAGTGTGCTCGCGAAAACGCTCCAATTTCGGCGGCTTCGACGCAGTCTCCCACTTGCCATCAATCAACAGTTCCTTAAAGCCCTTTGCCACCGCCCAAGCAAAAACTTCTGTGTGAAAACCTTTTCGTGCCTTCACCAGCGGGGCAAGCACGCGCAAGCGGCCTTTGGTCGCAAGCGCTTCTGCCCTGCGCACAGCCTCGCCGAGCGTCTGACTGGCAACGGCCACATCGCATTTTGGACAGTGCTGAACCCCCACTTTTGAAAAGAGCAACCGCAGGAAATGATACACTTCGGTGACCGTGGCCACCGTCGATTTGCCGCCTCCGCGAGTCAACCGCTGCTCGATCGCAACTGTTGGCGGCAGGCCCGTCACACGATCGACATCGGGCCGCTCAAGTTGCGTCGCAAACTGTCGCGCGTACGGCGACATGCTGTCCAGAAAACGGCGCTGCCCTTCGGCAAACAACAAATCAAACGCGAGCGATGACTTTCCTGAACCACTCAACCCAGTGATCACCGACATCGCATTGAGCGGAATCTGCAGCGACACGTTTTTGAGATTGTGCTGGCGAGCCCCCACTATTTCGATGCCCGGATGACAGGCTAGAGTTTTCGTCTTTTCCTGCCTGGCCGGGCCAATCTTCCGCTTCGCACGCGAAGCCTTCAGGAAGCGCCCGGTGTGCGATGCATCACATTCGGCTACCTTCTCCGGAGTCCCCGCTGCGACGACAAAGCCCCCGTTCACTCCAGCCTCCGGCCCCATGTCGATGAGGTAATCGCTCGCACGAATCACGTCGAGGTTGTGCTCAATGACAATGACCGAGTGCCCCTGATCCACCAATCGATTGAGCGCGCGCACCAGCAAAACAATATCGTCAAAATGAAGCCCAGTAGTGGGCTCGTCTAAAATCAGACACGCCTTCGCCTCGGATCGGTGCAGCAATCGCTCCACCAGCTTCAGCCTTTGCGACTCACCGCCGGAAAGACCGTTCAGAGGCTGTCCAAGCTTGAGGTAACCCAGCCCAAGCTCAATGAGCGCATTGAGCGGTGCGACCATCTCCTTCAGCGCATGCGTCTGCGCGTAGGCCACCGCCTCGGTCACGGTCAGATCGAGAACTTGGTCTATGGAAATTCCGCCAAGCTTGATCTTGCGGATGTGCGCTTGAAACCGGCGCCCCTCGCATTCGGGGCACCGCACAAAGACATCGCTTAGGAATTGCATTTCAATTTTCTCGAACCCGCTTCCTCCGCAGCGCTCACACCTCCCAGGTCCCGTGTTGAATGAAAAAGCACTCGCCGTTAACCCAAGTGACAACGCTTCTGGCAAAGACGCGAAACGCTGCCTGATTGCGTCGAAGATTCCAAGGTACAACGCCGGACTCGATCTTGGGGTTTTGGAAAGGGGCGATTGATCTACCAACACCACCGAACCGATCTGCTTTGCACCCGCAACCGCGTTACAAGCCCCCGGTGCATCCTCCAGTTGTTCACCTTTGATAGTCGCGAGATTCCGGTACAGGACCTGATGCACCAGTGTGCTTTTTCCAGATCCGGAAACACCAGTCACGCAGGCAAAGACTCCAAGAGGAAAATCAACGGTGACATCCCTCAGATTGTTCTCCGTGGCGCCTGAGACGCGTATCCATCCGCCGGGCTTTCTACGCTTGGACGTCTCCGGAAAAGTTTTCGTACCAGTTAAATAGTCGCCGGTGAGCGTCTTTATCTTGCCGCTCAAAATCCCGTCCAGCGGGCCAGAATGCACAAGACTTCCTCCGAGCTCGCCACGGCCTGGACCGATTTCCACGAGGTGATCCGCTGCGCGAATCACGGCCTCCTCGTGCTCCACCACCACCAGCGTGTTGCCCCTGTCGCGCAAGCGTCGCATCACCCCGAGCAACCGCTCGGTGTCCCTTGGGTGCAGTCCGATGCTTGGTTCGTCCAAGACAAAAAGCGTATTCACCAACGAAGTTCCGAGGCACGTGGTGAGGTTCACCCGGGCCGTTTCACCGCCGCTCAGAGACCGCGTCGGGCGGTCTAGAGTGAGATAGCCCAACCCCACTTCGAGCAGGTAACCAAGGCGCGCCTCAACTTCGTCCAAAAGAAGCAAGGTGGTCGAGTCTTTGCACGTTCCCTTGTGTTTACTTTGCTCACCACGAACCATCTCATAAAGCGACTCAACCGCCATGTTCAGCAACTCCGGCGCTGTGTGTCCGACCCATCGGAAGTTCAATGAATCCGGCGCGAATCTGCCGCCTTTGCAATCCGGACAAATCGTATAAGAGCGGTAACGACTCAGGAGCACGCGCACGTGCATCTTGTAGCTGCGAGATTCAAGCCAATCAAAGAAGCCGCGCACGCCGTACCACAGCCCTGCCTTCCACAGATCCATGCTCGGGCGCGAATCATCGTCACCGTAGATCACCCAGTGCTGATGCGCCTTGGACAGCTTCTCGAAAGGAACGTTCGTCTTGATTTTACGTTTCGCCGCCGCACGCATCAGGTCGGCCTGGCACTCCTGGCCACTCTCAGTTTGAAACGGCTTGATCGCACCATCCGCAAGGCTGAGACCCGTGTTCGGGATCGCGCGCATCATCTCCAGGGTGATGATTCTCCCGAACCCGCGGCACGTCGCACAGGCCCCGACGGGGTGGTTGAATGAAAAACGGCCCACATTAGGCTCGGGAATGTCCGCTTCGCATGCCACGCAATGCCATCCCAACGCAAATGCCCGGATTTCCCCGCCGTTGATGACATTGATTTTGCCCTTACCAAAGCGCAGGGCCGTTTCGATGGCTTCGCTAAGGCGAGCTGCATTTTCGCGGCTCGGCGTGACACGATCCTGAATCACGTAAACCTTTTCCGGAAGCCTCGCTGGAGCCTCGTCCACCCGGATCACATCGCCCTCAGCCCATACGCGCTGGTATCCCTGAGCTTGCAAGAACCCCAGAAAATCAGAGACCTCGGCTCCTTCTGGAATGCTCATCGGAAAGGTGATCAACACCGCGGAGGTTGATTCCTTGGAAATGGACTGCACGATCGACTGAATGGTCGCGGGTCGGATTTGCGCGGAGCACTTCGGACAAAAAGCATCCACGACACGCGGAAGCAGCAGCCGCAAGTAATCATTGAGATCCGTCATCGTGCCCACGGTCGAGCGGGTTGATTTGACGGCGTTGACCTGTTCGATGGCGATCGCCGGAGGGATGCCGCGGATTTCGTCCACAGCCGGCTTGTCCATCCGGTCAAAAAACTGGCGCGTGTACGGACTGAAGGTTTCCACGTACCGCCTCTGCCCCTCCGCATAGAGGGTGTCGAAGGCGAGGCTGGATTTTCCACTGCCGCTGGGCCCTGAAACGACGATCAGCTTGCCAAGCGGTAGGCTGAGGTCGAATCCGCGGAGATTGTTCTGGCGAGCGCCGCGGATTTCAATGGTGCCGTTTTCGGACGGCAAAGGGGTGTGCTTGGTCATGCGTTCGGCATGATTAGCACCAAATGCGCCGTCGGTCCAAAGCCGTCGCCGCTCGGGAGCTTATTTTCCCCAGCGACTCAACAAAACGCTGCGGAGCACCCGATGAAATCAGTGCTCGACGCTGAAATAGTTGGTCACCTTCTTGAGCGGCCAGAAAAGGATCGCGAGTGGTACGTTGATCACCCGCAGAATCGGCAGCGCCAGTCCCTTGAGAACCGGGTCGACGACGCGCTGTATAGCTGGCAACCCGTCATACACTAAAGTGACCCCAATGAGGGAAATCAGGCCGATCAGCTTTTCTTCGGGCTGCAGATCGGGAATCGCATGCTGCAAACGCACACCCAGATGCTGGAGTTGCTGCAAAACACCTCCGTCCACCTGCATGGTTGCCAATCCCTTCCACTTGTTGAATGTCTCCACCAGCAACAGCCAGCCCACCCAGCCGACAAGCACGTAAACTGTTTCTGAAAGAATCGG
>JBILUQ010000457.1:0-4165 GCA_044370935.1 Chthoniobacteraceae bacterium | reverse complement strand
TCCGTTAATCAATTCGCGCAGGGTGATGTTTCGTGACGGAGCAATTTGGACCTCCTCCCAACTAAGATAGTCATTCATTGGGAGCCATCTGCCTCGATATTGATCCTCAAACCAGTCGGAGGATGGAAGCTGCCTCTGAACTGAGGCTAGCGTGCTGCGGGGTACTGTTCCCTGCGCGGCAACGAATATAACGGTTCTGAGCTCATTCTTTGACCAATGCTCCTCAGCAGAGTCTGCGTCGAAGGGCTCACGGTAGGATGATTTTTTGCGAGAATATTTTTTGACTGACATGATTTGCGATTAGTTGAGTTTCGTTGAGACCGTGGATGCTTCCACGGATGCGTTGGATTGGTTCATTGCGGGAGCATCGGAGGGCTCCGGGGGTAGTTTGAAGCGAGACGAGGCAGGTGATTCTGATAAGCGAAGGGGCTGAGCCTCTCTGTCGAGACATAGGGCAACAGTGCCTCCCACCTTTGGATCTGGGTGAGGAGTGTGAGGAGGGGTTGGCAACTCCTCCGCGCTTTTATATTCTCCCTCTTCTTTCTTTTTCTTTCTAAAGTGGTGTAGAGGGTCCTCACTCTCCTCAATTTGGATCGGTGCCTTGATCCAGTACGTCTGAAGGCGTGTGTCTTTGGTCAGCCCAAGCTTGCGAACCCTCCCTGTGCCATCGTCCGCGAGCTTGCTCAGGTACGTCCCGCATGCGCCAGGCCAAGACAGCAAACTTCGCGCTGCATGTGCGCTGTCTTTCTGTTGATCGGTTAGTCGTGCCTGCAATTGATTGGCAGTTCCATGCCATCCAGTTTCGCCCTGATTTGATACCTCAAAACACAGATTTTCCCCGTAGAAAATCTCCAGCAGTTTCTCTTCGGGAGACAGTCCCTGAATGAGGCGGACAAGCTCGTCATTCCAGTGGCAAACAAGCCGTCCTGTCTTTGGATCTCTCCATGCAGTGAGATCGAGCTCGTCCAACCCGTGAAGGAACCCAGGCAACGCGTCGACCACTCGCTCCTTGATCAGCGGTAGATTACCCGCGAGGCCTTCAGGCAAAGGAGATGCACACGTTTTAAGGATGATGATCTTATCCGCAAGGGTTCTGTCGAGTTCTGGCAAGACTCGCAGGTGATGTGGTGGATCACTGTTGACGGCGATCATTAACGCTTGCACAGGCGCGCACTGGATCGAGTTTGTGCCCTTACCTTCTACAGACACACTCGCGGCAAAAAGGGTGGCCTTGATGAACTGAGCGAATTGCGTTCTGGCAGAACGGTCTCTTGCTGCAGCATCGTCATCCACCGTCAACAGTTCAGCCCGCGCAAGGTCGCTGTTAAAACGCGTCTGTCCGCTGAGGTATTTGTAAGCACTCGCAGAACGCCCCCCGAGAGATAGGGTCACGATTTCTACGAGAAGACTTTTTCCATCGCCAGCGTCACCCGCGACGACGAGAGCAGGCAGCTGATTCCTTTTCCCTGATAGCACAGCCCTGCGCGCACGCTGGAGCCACGCTAGAAAGTTCCAGTACTGCGGCTGATCGCTGCCACCCAACAATTTCACGATAAAATCACGCACAAACCCAGCATCTCCTGGTTGAGCTTCAATTATCGTGGGCCCCTTTGTGACTAGAAATTTGTCGCCATTGAAGGTGTGAAACCCCTTACGGTAGCCCGCAATCTCTCCTACGAACGAAACATGCTGCTCCAATCTAATTCGACACTTTGGACAGTCTTCGGATTTTGGATCAACGCCATAGAGTCGGAGGTGTTTCACCACGTCCGTCTCTCTCGTGAGGGGTATAAAATCGTTCGCAGATTTCATGAAGTAGCCCGACTTTCCCGCGTAAAAAAAGTCAGCGATCACACCATTAAACCCATGTTTTTTGGCATGATAAACCAGCGTACCAAAACCAATGCGCGCAAACCGTGACGACTCTAATAGCAGCGCATACTCCCCACGGCACTCCTCCGGAGACCAGGCTGAGAGCAACCTGATTGCGCCTTCATTACTCCCGAGTGAGTTGCGTACGCTTGCGCTTATTTTGAGCCAGTCTGAGTAATCGGGCCTTGATGGAATACTTCGCAAAAGCGCTTCCACCACACATTCCTTTGGAGTTGCTACTCGAACATCACAACCCTCCTTGCTCATGGGATCAGCACTACAGTTGTCCGGGTCGTCATCACCTGCAGGGAAATGACGATCGACATCCAGCGGGAGTGCTTGCTCGTTGATAGAGCAGTCGGGGTCGTGTGAAAGATAGCAAAGGCGCAGTAAATCAGATGCTGCAGGATCAGCTTGAGCGCCAAATTTTGAGCGCACGTAGGCTTCTACTGCCTTGAAACTGCGCCGATGCTCTCGTCTCATGTCAGTCTGTGTGCCTCTCGAAAAAGGCACCCTGAAAACAGGCTTCAGGCCGTCACTTGATGGTGAAGTAAAGACCGTGACCACATGCGGATCGCGCTCAAGCTTTAAGCGCAGCGTTTGTAATCCAGATCCTAGAGCATCGAGGTCAATCGCGAGCAGTCCTGTCGCTTTACTTGGGTTGAGGCGATCGCCAGTAGCGCTGAATGTCACAGCAGGCAATTCAGATTTCAGACTTCGAATCGCACTCTTTCCATTTAGCCCACCACCAGCCGTTCGGTAAGCTGTTCGAATCGATGCTATGAGCGAATTAACCTGCGCTGAAGGCTGTTGTATTTCCTTAACAAAATCGGCGAGGTGAATTGTTTCACCGCACTTGTCGGCATGGTTTCTGAATCGCATCAGCCTTGTGCTCTCGAGGAGCGACGGTCCACAATCCAATCCATTCGGACAGTCAGTCTCGTGTCTCCGGGATACAGGTGCCTCGTCGACGTAGCGTATAGTGCTGGTTGCGGGGGGTGCGGGTGATGTTGAATTTTCTGTGTGCATACTTTTAGGGTTGTTGTGTGCTCCAGATTGGGTTCCTGCCTGGAGCTCGCAGGATTTTTGGCTTTGTGAACGAGATGCTGGCCACGTAACGAGACCGCTTGATGTTTCGGGACTAGGGCAATCGAGTGCATGTCCAGTTGGCCGTGAGGAGTGGCGGGGGGAATCATTCATTGGTGCAATCCTCCTTAGTCGATGACTGCCCAACCGACGCTGCGCCTGCTCTGGCTGCGGCGACGAATTGTTCGTCTAGGTAACCAACGAGGCTGTCATAGGAGATCAATCGAATTCCCCGCTGAGCTCCACGTTGACGATTGGAAAAACTTTTTATCGCACCGGCGGCTATCAATTCGTAAATCGCAGATCGGCTAAGCCCGGACAGATGGACTGCATCCGGTACTCTTACCCACTCCGGCTTCAATTGACTCTGGTGTTTGCCGCACGAGGCGGCTTGTGACGCTTTCATTGCCGTCCCTTTAAGCAGCGCGCTTGCCAAAGAGTTTTTGAGCCGAAAACCCTGTTTTGCCGGGGCTTGAGTTTTATTCGCCGCCGCTTTCGCTCTCCATGCCAGTCGAAGCGTGCGGAGCGCCGTTCGATTGTGTGCCACTGCTATGAAATTGAAGCCGTGCCGCCAGTGCAAAATAATTGCAAGCAGGTCCCAACACTCGGCTCAAAGCTCAGAAATTTTACTATCTAATATCTTTTACAATAGATACTTAAGACAGGTAATTGTCGGCAAACATTCTAACACGCCGAAATCTTGTTGGGTGTAATTTAAGGGCGCAAAGATGCGCAGCCCTTTGTCAAAGTGACCCAATAGAAGCCGAAAGTGAGACATCGAGCGTCATCTTGCCCCAGTGTATTTCGGCGCGCAGGAAGTCCAATGAACTAGCGCTTAGCCCGCGACTTGCCGATCGACTCTAGGCGATAGAAGTCCTCTCCGGAGAACCCGTTTTTAGCGTACCATTCTATCTCCTTCTCGATAAATTGCTTCCGAGGTTCAGAAGCAGTCGAAACAGAGCGAGGTAAATCATCAATGTTCAGTCGGCGATATTCGACGTCCTCTCTCGGTTGTCTCGGGTCAGCGTCAAAATCTCTTCCAATCAACGTACGTAGGTAATTTTCCACCCTTTTGGGCCGAAGGTCCGTTTTGCCCGACAGCTTCGCAAGGGCTTTCCGACCTTTATCAAAACTCATCGGTGAACGTTTTTGGCCGATTTGGATCAACTTACGCCTCTTTTCTTCAACTCGCTGAGCTGAATTCAAT
>JBILUQ010000498.1:0-14959 GCA_044370935.1 Chthoniobacteraceae bacterium | reverse complement strand
CTGTGCCCTCAGCACGCACCTGCAGCTTCATTGGTTTGCCCGGCTGCGCGTTCACCACTTGGTTCAACGGCGTGGTCATCTTCACAGGCGCGTTGACACTCAACTCCACCCGCTTGGTCGAGAGGTTCCCGCGCGCCGTCTTCACCACCACCATGTACCAACCCTCGTGCTCCGCGATCGACACATTGTCGATCACGTACGTGTCGGAGTTCACGTTGGGAAGAACCTTCGCCGTCCTCGCGTTGCCCTGGATCCACTGGTAACTCACCGGCGCATCACCGCTAAACGCCACCTTCAGGCGCACAGTCTCCTTCGGGTTGACCGTCACCAGGGAGACGTAGTCGCTGTCCGGTTCGCCCGTCACAAATCCAAAGTCCGTGATGCGCGTTGGCTGCGAGATCGTGAGAGTCGTGATGCTGCTTGTCACACGGTCCACGCTGTTGCTGACCACCACATCGTAGCGGCCTGCGTTCTCCGAACTCACACCGGAGAGCACCAGCGTGCGCTGGGTTGCCCCGCGGATGGACTGACCATTGAAACGCCACTGGTAGCGCAGAGTCGGATCCGATTCGCGTGAGGGATCGATCAAGCTGGCAATCAACACCACGCGCTCGCGCGGCTTCGCCACAACGCTGGCGGGAAGCGGCTTCAATTCAAGCGCGCGGCCCATCGTCAGCTTCACCGACTTGGCGCTCACCATCGTCCCCTTGGTCACCGTGAAATGATATGTGCCGGATTGCGCTGCAGACATGTTCTGCACGACCAGATCTTTTTTGTCATTGCCACTTTGCAAGGTCACCAGATCTCCACCGCTCTTTTCAAATTCCCATCGGTAAACGTAGTCACCTTCCTGAGGCAGAACAGTCGGTGACAGCTGAGCGGTCTCGCCCGAGGCCACCAATTGGTCGAAGATGCCGGTAATCTTCGGCGCCGGGTTGATTTTAATCTCGTAAGTATTGACGAGCATGCGCCCCTTCTCAATGCCTCCGGACATCGCGCGAACCCACTGCTCGTAGAAGCCTGCATCCGACTCGCGTGCCGGGTTGATACTCAGCGACCCTCCCTTAACAATTTCAGGTGTTCCCGCTGGCAAGATCTGCGACGACGCAACCGTCAGACGGTCGCCAACAGCCAAGACGACCCCATTTCTGCGCCACTCAAACACGTAGTCAACGCCGTCCACGTAATCCAAGGATTCCCCCTCAATGGCTAAGAGCGAACCTTCGTCGATCGTTTGAGGCGCGCCCGATGAGGGCAACGCCTCCGATGGCGCCGCCTGCTTCTTCTTGAGCTTTGGAAACGGGGATACGGACACCGAAACAGACACGGGAGCACCGTAATCATTGCTCGCTTCAAAGCGGTAGGTTCCCTTCACGTTGACGAGATCTTTGAAGGGACTAATCGTCAAAGCAGGCCCCGTCATGCTCACCTTAACGCCGTTAATTTCTTCGCTGTTGCTGGATGAAACCGTCCCCGAATAAACAGCACCCGAGGGAAGCGTCCACTTGTAAGTGATCGGCTGCGTCCCCTCCACCACGGCCTCCAACCGCACCTCGTCCCCCTCATTGGCCACCTGCGACACTGGGGCCTTCACCAGAATCGGCGCAGAATACACCGTCAACGTCGCCGGCAAACTCGTCGCCGTGTTCACCTCGTTACTCACCAGCACGTCGTATCTGCCGGAGGATCCTTCGTCATCCAAAGATGCAGGCACCGTCTCCTTGATCTCGTACGAACGCGACGTCGCCCCGCCAATTGCCACTCCGTTTTTCCGCCACTGATATTGGAAGTCCGACTCGCCTTTTTTCACGGACCCCGTCGCCGTCACGTTAAATACCACCGACTTGCCCGGCCCGACTCCCAACGAAACGGGATTCTGCGTGATCTCCACCTTGCGCAAAAGCGTCACAGCGATGGGCTCGCTAACCTGCCGCTCGTAGTCGTTGTACACCACCACGTCATACACCCCGGCTGAGTCGGACGATCCGGTGACCGTCAACTGCGGCGTGGTTTCATCCTTGGGCTGCCTTGGCAGATCCTTCCCGTTCATGCGCCACTGGTATTTCAGGTCCGCTCCGGACGCCTTCACCGTCAGCGTCGCAGGCGCGCCCTCGCTGATGTTCACATCCTTCGATTGGCTCAGGATCTTAATCGGTTCATTCACGTTCAACCGGTAGATCGAACTCACCGACGAACCGAAGGCATGCGTGACCACCACGTCGTACACCCCGCTCGCACCCAGCGAGCCCACCTGCAACGCGCCGGCACTAAACATCACACTCGAGAGCGTCAGCCGCGAGGATTTCTCCCCGGAAACCGTGCAAATAGGTCCGCCCTCGACCCCTGCAACCGTCAGATCGCCCGCTGACAACGGCTGCCCGTTCCTGCGCCACTGGTAGGAGACATCACGCCCCTCCGCCACCACCCTCAGCACCACGTCCTGCCCTTGGCTCACTCCCATCCCCAAGCGCGGCAGCACAGGTTGGATCAACTCAGGCTGCTTCACGATCACATCCGCCTCGCCCACCGTCACGTCCACCGTCCCGCAAACCAGCGAGTTCCTCGGGTTGCTCGCCACCAACTGGTACAATCCCCCGTCGTTCAAGCGCAACTCCTCCACCCGCAACACCGGCGATGTCGCTCCCACGATTGCCCGCCCGTTGCGGCGCCATTGATAACTGAGCGACCCGCCTCCAGTCGCAGACCCGCTCAACACCAGCGTTCCGCCAGCCGTCACAGTCGTGGAAACAAGGCTGCCCACGGACACCGCTCCACCGGGCGACACGCTCACCCGTGGATTCGCCACCGCCCCAAGCAACTGCACCGGCACCCTCACGCTCGTCGCTGAGGTCGTGCCGGTTTGCAGCGACCCTGCCACAAACGGGATTCCGCCCGAAACCGTGTAATCCGACCACACGTTCACCGAGTACCATTTTCGCTCATCATTCGCCACGACCACCACGCTTGAAGATGTGGTGCCAGTATTCAACGACTCAGCCGCGCCATCCTGCGTGGAATGCGCATACCAATCGTACTTCAAGCTGCCACTTCCCACCGCATCCACGGCCAACACCACCGACGCAGTGCCTCCACCCACCATCCCCGGCAGCACCGCGAGCATCGGGCTCAGATTTCTCGTGATCTGCACGGGCTCCAGAACCGTCAACATCGCCACAGGACTCACAAAGGACTGCCCGCCGATTGTCACCAGCACGTCGTATTCCCCAGCGCTTGCGCTTCCCGCAGTAAACTTCGCCACCGCGTTCCCGTTGCTGTCCGTGCGCCCCGACAGCCCCGCAATCGCCTTCCCGTTTCGACGCCACTGATAGGTCAGTCCGCTTGCAAGATCTGTTTCTCCATCAAGTCGATACTTCTCAACCTGCAAACTAAACGCCACTTCGTTCCCCGCAAGCACCGTGCCTGAGGCCAGCGTCCCAAACTTCAACTGCGCAGGCACCACCGTCACAACAGCCGCGCTACTGGTCACAGGCGTGCCAAGGTCGTTGGTCACACGCACCGCATACGACCCTTCAAACGCACTCGCCGCAGCCGATCCGTCGATCACCAACGTCGACGTCTTGTTGGGCACGTCCACCAGAATCTCGCGAGCCGTCGTTCCTGCAGTCCCAGCAATCACTGTTCCGGTCGCCATCAACGTCGATGTGGAGGTCAAGGGGCCCCGATTGCGGAACCACTCGTATTTCATCGGATACGCGTCGGAATTGGTCCCCTCCACCACCACGCGCAAACGCACCTGCGAATCCGCGGATGCAGCCACCTTTACCGCCACAGGCTGCTGCACAATCCGCGCAGGCTCCAGCACCTGCAATTGCGCACCGGCAATCTGCACGTCGTTCCGATTCGCTTCATTGGTGACGCGCACCGCATACGATCCAGATCCAAGCGCGCTCACATTGGCCACCGTCAGAAGCGACCCCGTTGCACCGCTCACCAATCCCACATTCGCAAACGTCCCGTTGCTGAGCACCCTGCCGTTGTACATCCACTGGTACGCCACTCCCTCAGGGTACCCCGTCCCGCTCGTGGTTCCTCCACGCAGCACAACAAACGACGCGGAACCTCCCGCCACCGCTGTTCCTCCCTCCAGATACGTGCTCCCACTCAAAGCACGCCATACCGTCGGCGGCTCAAGCGGCGGCCTTAAACTCAAACGCACCGCTCCTCCGGGCTGCCTCCCGGAATCCACCTCACGAAGCACCCGCTTCGACACGGGATCCACCACAGAAAGCGACACGCTGTACGCCACCTCCACATCCTCCTTGCCGACCGCGCTAATCAAATGCGTGGCCCCCGTCCCGCCGCTAATCGGCAACCCTCCGCGCAGCCACTGGTACCTCAGCCCCGCCACAGGCGACAAACCGTCCACCCCGCCGCTCGCATCCACAGAAAGCTCCACCCGCTCCCCGCTGTTCACCTGCTGCGTCCCAGACTGCACCGTCCCCGCAGTCAATGACCCCGCCTTTAACGTGAGCTTCTCAAACTTGATCGCACTCAACACGCGCAACCGCGCCGAGCTTGATTCCGCGCTGAAGGTGCCGCCACCGGGCAACGTGTTGCTCACCCTCAGCGTGTAAGTCCCGGCATCCGCGAGCTGCACGCTTCCAATGCTCAACACGGGGGAAGTCCCTCCCCCCGCAAGCGTGCCATCCTTGACCCATCTGTAGTTCAGCGAACCTCCCTCGACTTCAAACCCGTTCCAGCGCACCGGATCCCCCGTCATCACCGTCAAAGGTGCAAGCTCCCCGAGCTTGCGCACGGGATCCAGCGTAAACGCGACCGGCTGGCTGAGCGTCACCTCGCCGGCATCGTTGCGCAGTACCGCTTCATACTCGCCCGCCAAATCGGGACTCAGCTTGCTGATGGTCAGCGTCCCGGTCTTGACTCCCGAGAACACGGCACCGTCACTCAAAAGCGCCCCCTTCGAGCGCCACTGGACGCTGGGCGGCAGCACGGCCGGGCCCACTCCATCGCCGGCGGTCAACCTCAGTTTCAACTCCACTCCCGGTGTCAGGGATTGATTTTCAACAGACGGCACGATTCTAAAGCTCTCCTTGGCCGGCTTGGGTAATTCCCCAATCCACACCATTTCCGAGCTCACCTCGTTGCCTGCGGACACGGTTCCGCCATTGAGCGTTCCCGGCAGCACACTGCCCACCACGACGCTATACGACCCCGCCACGCTATGAGACGACCCGCCCTGCAAAAACGCACCCCAACGCACCCTCAGCGTGTCGCTCGAACCACCACTCACCAAAGACCCGCCACCCACCGGCTGGCCGTTGCGCCTCCACTGGAAGGAATATGGCGGCGTGCCCTCCTTCACCAGCACCGACAACTGCAGACTGCCCCCCTCCAGCACTGTTCTGGCCTGCCGCGCAAACTGAACATTGTCCAGCAACACATCCTTGATCAGATCCACCCGGCGGCCACTGCTCGTGCTCGAAAAACCGGTGCTTGAGGAACCAGGGCGCACCACCACGTCGTAGACCCCGACTTGGTCGGCGGACATGCTGGCAATGGCGTACAGGCTTCCAGTAGCGCCTGTGATCGGCGTTCCGTTGCGGCGCCACTCGTAGGTCGGGCCGACCGTGCCCGTTGCTACCACACTCATGCTCAAGGAGCCTCCGCTTCGCACGGGCTTAAACGCATCCTGCTGAGACCAGGTCACGCTGATCGGATTCACCAACACCGTCGCCAGGGCTGAAACCGAGGTGATCGCAGTGCCCGAGCTGGAGATCTGCGCCGTCACCACGTATTCGCCTCCATCACTGACTCCAATTCCTCCAGAGCCGACAGAGCCCACCGAGACCGTGCTGCTGACCGTGCCCTCGGAGATGGTGCCGCCGGTGGTTTGGCCCTTGGACCACCCAATCTCTACGGTCTTCCCTGCGGAACGACCGGACAACGTCGCGCTCAACTGCCGCGCAGGATCGCCAACCGCCGCGGAGATCGCGCGCGGACTGACAGTGAGGCTCGGCGCCAGGAACTCCGTGGCCGCGCTCGTTACAGAGCCCGTTTCATTGGTGACTTCCAGCGTATAAAAACCCTCGCTGGCTGGATTGCCAACCAACTGCAGCGTTGCCTGATTTCCAACCGTATCCAGCGACCCGCCTTCCACCAACGTTCGAGTCCACTTGTAAGTCAACCCCCTGGTGACCGGCGCCTGTACGCCGGGCTGCAAAGTTACCGCTTGACCGAGCCTTGCCACAGTAAACCGAGGCATCTCCCTGTTAATTTGAGGAACCGCGGGATGCACCTGCACCGCCACGCCCGCATAAAATTCCATTCCAGCCTCGTTCACACCGCTGAAGGAAAACTCGCGGCGACCCGGAAGAATCACAGCACCCGGCGCTACCGTCACCAACCCATTTTCTGCGCACGAAACCCACGTCGGCACTCGAACCCCCGGACTCCACCTGATCGCTCCAACGCCCTCAGGCGCCCCAGCATTCAGGTCAAACTGGACGGCGTCGGATCCGGCGACCACCCCCAGCGTTCCGCCCACGGAGAAAGTCCCCACGGTGAACGGCCCCACGTTGGCCAAAAGCTTTGCATCAACCGTGATCCGCGCCTGAATGCCCAGCCTGTCGGTACCCGACACGAGCACCTGGGAGGATTCCCCAAGGGTGCCCGCCGTGGAAGTCCCGCCCGCGAAAAGCTGTCCGCTGGCTGCATCAAAACTCGTCCAATTCGGCAAAACAGATTCGAGCTTCCAGCTGCCGGCGAGAACAAACGCAAACTCCCTGCTCGGCACCAGCGCGCCCACGCTCAACTGGGCGGGAGGATTCATCCCCGCAATCGCACGAAGAGACCCGGAGCCCGAGAGAATGAATTCATCCAAGCGCAGCGCGACCGGCACGGAAACAAAGGTCTCAAACGCATCCCTTCCATGGATCACCACCGTCGCCAACGAACCCGGCTCGGTTCGCTGCGAAACAATGCTCAGCGTTCCCGCCGACAACTGTGCCCACCTCGGCAACAGTGAATTCGCAGCGACCGACCACGCGACAGGCCCCCTCAAATTCGAGGCCAGCGAACCAGCTTGCGCCAACAATCCATTCAGATTGGTCTGCGCTGCCGGATTGGTTCCCGCCATCATCCTGAGCTCCGGCGCAGACAGCACAACCGGCGTCTTCAATTTTGCGTCCACCGTGATCCGCGCTTTGACCCCAAATTGATCGGTGCCGGCCACCACCACCTGCGAAGATTCCTCAGGCATTCCATCCGTGGATATCCCGCCCGCGAAAAGCTCACCCTTCGCCGCATCAAAACTCATCCATGCAGGCAACTCAGATTCCAGATTCCAGCTGCCGGCGAGAACGAACGTCTTGTCCGCCACCAGCGATCCCACGCTCAACTGGGCGGGCGGATTCACTCCGGCGCCACCGCGGATGGCGCCTTCGCCAAAATAAATGAATTCATCCAAGCGCAGCGCGACCGACACGGAGATCAGAGTTTCAAACGCGTCCCTTCCTTGGATCATCACCGTCGCCAGTGAACCCGGCTCGGTTCGCAGCGAAGCAATGCGCAGCGTTCCCGCTGCCAACTGCGCCCACCTCGGCAATGGTGAATCCGCGGCAACCGACCAAGTCACAGGCGCAGTCAAATTCGAAGCGAGCGACCCCGCTTGCAGCAACGCTCCGTCGAGATCGACCTGCGGTGCCGGAATGGTTCCCGCAATCGTCCTGAGCTCCTGCGCAGGCAACCCAACCGGCGCCGCACTCATCAACAAGTCCGCCCTGCGGAACGCAACGTTTCCGCTGGCATCTGTCGCGGATAAAAGCACGCTGGCCCTGGCCCCCTTCTTATCTGCGTCTTGAGAAAGGACCAGCTGACCGTCGCCCAGGATTGCCCACGCGGGCAGCTCCGTCGACGCCCACACCACGGGCGCCGCAAAATCCTGCGGCAGTTTCAACGCCTCCGCGAGATTCAATACCGTTCCCGAAGACCCGCCCGCAACCGCCTTGAGCTCATCAGGATTGATTGCCGGGATGGATTTCACATCCAAACTCATGCGTGCAATCTCCAAGGTCTGTACCGCGGAACTGCCGCTGCCCTGCGTGATCACGCGGTCCATGTAAATTTCACGCGCTCCCGCGCTGATGCTGCCTGGGATGAGAATCTCCATCGTGCCAGAGCTGCTCAGCGAAACCCCCGACACCGAAATCGGTTGCCCCTCGATGAGACGCCATTCCGTGGAGGCATCCTGTGAAATGCCGCCCGCGCCCGCAACCCACTCGTTCAAATTCAGGACACGCACGCCGGGATTGCCTGCATACGCTTCCACGCTTCCCCCGAAGAGGGTGGGATTCACCAAGTCCAGATTCACCGCAGCGTAGAACGCCGGATCCTTGCCTCCAGCAATTCCTGCCTGAACAACGGCCTGCACTTGGCGGCGCGGCCCCTGCGTGAACACTTGGGAGCCGGACACCACGAGCGAACCGGCTTCCACCGCGATCCCGGAATCCAACGAAACGTGCCCCGGGGTGAGCGACCAAGTGGCTCCGGAGACGAGGCTTCCGGGGGCAATCACCGCACGCAGATCCACGCGCAGTCCACCGTTCCTGAGCGGGTCGCCGAACTGAGTAACGCGCTTGTTCACGCCCACCACAGGCAGCTTCACGAGTGTCGTAACGCCGCCTTCCATCGTCTGCAAATAAACCGATCTGACTCCCATCGCCGCGATGCCCGAATCAGCGACCGTGAGCGTCCCGTTGGAAAGCGTGACGCCCTGAGGCAGCGCTCCACTCACACTCAAGTCGCTTCCGTAATTCAGATCCGCAAGGTTGAGAGTGCTCGCACCCTGGCCCGAAATCACGAGCAGAGGCGGGGCAATCATCGGCGTAACCGCGTTCAGCGTGATCTTGCCGCTGCTTCGCTGGCCGGCAGAAAGCACTTCGAGCATGAGGTCCTTGGACTGGCTGGAGATGATCGCGCCCACCGGCACTTGCAAGACACCACCCTTGGTAAGTGTTATCCCGCTGGCTGGATTCGAATGCGCCAAATCAATACTCCACTCCCGCGTTGATGCATCACCCGGCAGACCGGACAACGCATTGAGATCACTGGTGAAAACGGAAGCCGCATCGAAGGTCAGAGACGCTTGGAAATTCACCACCCCGAAATCCAGCGCCACCAAACTCACCTCAGATCCGTAGGTCTGCTCCACCAGCACCGTGACGGAGCGATCCTCCGCGCTTGGTGTCAAGCTGAGTGATCCGCCAGGCGTCAGCGAGGCCCACAAGGGCAACATCGAGTGACTCGAAACACTCCATCCGCGCAGCGAGGAATCCCCCGTCAGGTAGGCCGAAGGCGCCTCGCCGGACTTGGTAATTTTGATATTGCGCACCCGCCCGTCGAATCCCTGTGATTCAAGCCCCACGGCGGATCCCAAGAGAATCCTCTTGGTCGCCGGCGACACCGTCCCCAGTCCGGTGAAACTCCGGATGAGCGATCCCCCCGCGTAAACACTCAGTTCCCCGTTCGCAAAGGAGATCTTCACCGGCACGAATTTCCCCTGGGTCGACGCGCCTCCGAACATGTCGATGGTCCCGTACCCCTGGTTCTTCACGTAAACCGAATCTCCGCGGAAGGTGCGCAGCAAAATGCCGTCCGTGTAGCTTCCGTACGAGAACACGCTGTTCAGGTCGTTGCTGGAATTCATCAGGTACTCGGCCTCGAACGTCCAGTTCTGCCCAAGATCGATATCCAAGGAGAATGCGTTGGAGCCGCTGCTCGAAAGCACCTGCGAGGGCGACAGCAGGGGGATGCCCGGCAGCGAATTCAAATCGAACTGGGCGCCGCCCGCCTGTCCGGCGACCACGGTGACAGAGGCGGATCCGTCAACGAAGATCGATTGCAACTCAACGGCCCCCAGCACCGCGCGGTTGGAGGAGTCTGTTCCACGCACCAGCACCGTGGCATCCCAAGGCATGAAATTGTTGATCCCGATCGTGCCCGACTGGGTCAGTTCAACCGCGGACATCGGTGCGAAGCCCGATGTTGGAATGATCTGCCGGCTCTGCGAGGCGCTTTGCCAATAGAACTTGCAGGAGGCACCGCCCCCGCGCTCGTGATACTCGAAAGTCAGCGGGTACGCCTTCCCCGCAACCAGCGGAACGAGGCTGCTCCATCCGCCACCGTTGATAATCACCTCACCATCGAGCCAGACCTTTACCTCATCGTCGTTCTCCGTCTGGAATTGGTAGCTCTCCGAGTGCTGCGGGATGATGAGCCCGGTCCAGCGCACGGCAAAATTGTCCGTCGGAACCCTTGGATCAGGCGAACCGCCCTCCCAGTTGAAATTGATCTGAGAATCCTCGCGGGTCATCAGCAACTGCGTGAAGGAATGGCCCCCGAAGTACTCGCCGAGCAGCTTCATCGAAAGCTGGCGACCAGAAGCATCCAGCATGAACTTCGGCGATGTCGGCCCCGGCTTCGCAAGGGGCATCGTCCACGAAGCCGCGCCCGAAAGACCCGCCGCTGCGGGCACCATTGTGTTCAAGTCGGCTGTGACGGCGCCGGACTTCGTGCGGTCGGTGCTCAAGGCGGTGAGGAACTGCACCGCCGCGACGCTCAAACGGACATCCGTGCTCGCGTACGAACCGGCAAACGTGGCGTAAACCGGATACACGCCGGGCTCGATGCCAGCAGGCAGCTGGACGTTGATTGTTCCCGCGTTGGACACCGTCATCCACGACGGGGTGTTCGCAGCGAAAGACCACGCGCCGGAAGATAATCCGGCGCTTTCGGGCAGGACCGCATTCAAGTCCTGCACCAGATCCGCGGAGCTTCCGATAACCATCGGGAGAATCCTGTCCACGCTCGGCTTGAACACCTGGAGGGCAACTTTGCCGAACTGCTTGGCGCCACTCGCGTCCGTGACCTGAACCCCCACGGGCAACGCGGCGCTGAATTCTGTCCCCGGCGCCTGCGCGCTCAGAGTCCCGGACGGCGTGACGCCAATCCACCACGGGATCGCCTGTCCCGGAGACAACGACCAAGTCCTGGCACCCGTCAAGGCGCTGCTGCCGCCCAAGAGCGCGTTCAAATCAAGAGACGCAGGCTGGGTGGCCCCAACCTCCACCAAAAGGCTGCCCGTGAAATCCGCAGACAAATTCGGCGCCACATAGGGGGTCGCGGTCAGAAGCACGTTGTTCGAGGTGAACAAGGCGGGAATGGTGAGTGTCACCGCGTTGCCGGACATCGCTGCGATGCGCGTTCCCGGGCGGATCCCGGCTCCGCTCACATTCATCCCGACCGCGAGTCCGGTCACGTTGCCGGCATTCACCATCGTGCTGCCCTCGGCGATGGAGGCGTACTGCAGGCTGGCCGCCGAACTGCTGCCGCTGACGCTCACGTACATCCTCAGCGTGCGTTCCCATGTTCTGGGCACGTAGCCGGCGGGCGCCTCAGCCGGCGGCAAATCCGCGTAGCGCTGCTTGAGGTAAACCAGCGACTGGTTTTTCGGCGCCGAATCGGGGAGCACCGCATTGAGGAAATTATCTTCGTCCACCGAGAACCACGCGGGATTCAATCCCGAAGCCCCGATCACACTCCAATTGTTGCTCCTTGAAGCGTCATTCCACCAATTGCGCAGGTTCACCGTACTCGGGGTCGCTTGACCCGCCACGGCGCTCATGCTCCCGTCGCCCTGCGGGTACATTTCACTCCCTAACAACACCTCCACCGCACCAAAAATCGTGCGGGGCGCTCCGGGAGACGCGTCGGTGACCCGCGCCACCAGCGTGCCCTGGCGACGCCATTGGGACAAGGTCAACAGACCGTCGGTCGAGAGCCCCCATTCACTGCGATAGTCGGCCCTGTGCGCCGGATCGAAACTCCACGCCAACGGTCCGCGCAAACCAAGCCCGCCGGGAACCGCAAGGCTCAAATCAGCAGCGAAACGCGACACCAACCCGAAGTCCACCAAGGACGACGAGATGAAATGCACCACGTTCCAGTTCACCCTGACGGTGCGCACGGCGATCGTTCCGTCGAGTCCCGTCGAAGTGATGTCCAAGTAGAGCGGATTCACCCCGGCCGCAGCCTCAACCGCGGGCGGGAAACTCAGCGTGCCGCCAGCGCTCAACTCGACCCCCGCAGGCCACTCGGGGGATCCGGGCGATTTCACCACGGTGCGCACGCCGCCCGTATCGAAGATAGTGGCACTCGAATCGAGCAGGTCGAACCCAGCAGCTGTCTGACCGATCAGCGTGTTCACGGAGCGCTCCACCGGATCCACGCTGTTGATGGTCACCTTCGCGACAGCGGAAGCCCCCTGCGCGTTGCGGACTTCAAGGAACACGTCGCGCACCCAGTTGCGGGAGATCCAGCTCTCCAGACTTAGGGTGCCCGAATCCGTGATCGAGATACCGGAGATGGCGCCCGAATCCTGACCGTCCAGCAATCTCCACGAACGCGAAGTGGCGAAGCGCGAATCACCCTGCACCAGCGGGTTCGCGTCCACCGTCTTGGCGCCCACCTGCATCGGGCCGTCCATAAAGACCGTCATCGAATTCGCCGCAGTGACGGGCGTGAGGCCGATCTTCACCAAACGCTTCTGCACGGATCCCTCGGAGTTCCGTCCGGCGACCTGCAGGTACACGCTGCTCGATGCGCTGGAACCGTTGGGGGTCAACGTCAGCGTGCCCTTCGAAATCAGCGTCACCCACGAGGGCAGCGACTGACCCGGCAGCGAACTCCAGACGCGGGTGTTTACCAACCCCGCGGAATACAGATTCGCCAGCGCGTTCAGATTGTACTGGGAGCCGTTCGCCTGCCCCGCCGGCGCACCGAAGGTCGTGTTGTACTCGCCGGAGTTCGGCGTGTTGACGAGCACGCTTCCCAGAAGCGTCTTGCCGAGGCTGTTTGTGACCAGCACGAAGGACCGCACATTGCGAAGGTCCGAGTACTGCGAGACCTGTACCGTTCCGCTTTGAGAAACAACCACGCGGGAATCAGGCTCCGCCATGCCAGGCAAGCGGACAGTCTGCCAAGTCAGGGGTGCGGCGCCCGCGAAATCCGCGGGCAGCAGCGGGACGAGGTTCCGAGTAATCTGCGTGCCGCTCCAGTTGTTGCCGAAAATCTCAGCCCCGAAACTCACACGCCCGCAAAGCACTTTCACCTGGAAGAGGCGATCCGAACCGGAGGAATTGCGGCCGGCGTTCTGGAGGTAAATCCATGTCGGCTGATCGCCCGCGGAAGGGTTCATGGTGAGCTTTCCATCCTCGGACAGCGTCATCCAAGCCGGGAGCTGCTCCCCGTAGATCGGCGACCATTTGCGGGAAGCTGCGGTGCCGGCCAGGGGCAAGTCTGCGACACCGTTTAGGTCCACCACCGCCGGCAACTGCTGCGCGGGTCCGAGCAGCGCGAGGGCGCCCGAACTGTAGTTGTCAAGGTAGGTGCCGTTGTACTTTACCGCACCCACCACGCTCTTGCCCTGCGCATCCGTGGCCTTGACCAAGACATCGCCCTTGATCCGGTCGTACCAGTTCAAGGTGAGCGTGCCGGCATTCACCCCGCTTTCGAGACGGACCCGGCTGTCCTGGAGCATCATCTGGGGCCAAACCAACGACCACGCAAGCGAACCCGACGCCAGGCCGGCTTGCGCCGCAACCGGATTCAGATCGCGCGCAAGGAATGCATCCCGCACCTGCTGCTGGCCGCCCCAGTTGTCCCCAACCAGACTCGTGCTGAAGGACACTCCGGCGCATGCGACTTTCACATCGTAGGAGGACAATCCGCCGCTGGAATTCACGCCCTCCTGCTTGAGCAGAAGCGTGAATGGCTCGTCGCCCGGTTTGGGGGAGAGCGTCAGCGTGCCCTGCTTGGAAAGCTGGATCCAGGACGGCAGTTGCTGCACGGGCGACAAAGTCCAGGTCCTCCCCATCGCGATATCGCTCAGTACCATCCCCGGAAGCGTATTGAGGTTCACCTGCGTGCCGGCAGTTGCGGCAGAAGTGCCGCCCGCAACCGGTTGCCCGGAGGCAGCCAGGGGCGCGGTCACAAATGCGCTGCCCTCTGGGCTCACCTGATGTACATCCACCGAGCCGAGGACTTTCTTGCCCGTGCTGTCCGTTGCCGTGACGATCACGCGGCGCTGCGCTTCCCAGTACCAACCCACGTTGAAACGGCCCGTGGCATCGATCCACATGTTCCCGCTCTCAAGACCCGCGAGCGGCATCAACGCCCACGTGATCGCGGAATTAAGCCCCGCATCGGCCGGAACCAGATTCGCCAGGTCCGCATAATTCTGCTGACCGGTCCAGCCGTCACCCACCACCGAAGTGTTGAATCGCACAGGCACAAAGTGGACCGTGACCATGTTGCTGGACGCATCGCCGTTCCAATTCCGATACGCATGCTTGAGCACCAAACTCACAGGCGAATCCGTCAACGCCGGGGTGAGATGCAAGTCGCCCGATTCGTCCATCTGGATCCACGCCGGAATATTCTGGCCTTCCAGGAACTTGAAGATGCGTGTTTCCCGCAACCCGCCCCACGGATGATTCACCACGTCGCTCAAGTTCAGGTCCGAGGTTTGCCCCGCAAGCGCGCTCACAGCCGTTCCCGTTGACGAGGAGAAGGGGTACACGCTGACGCTGCCCACCAGGCTCCGCCCGGCAGCGTCAGTGACCCGCACCAGAACCGTCTGCGAGAATTCATTGTAACGGTTCACGGAAATGACGCCCTGCGCGGACAACTGAATCCGGCTGTCGGGATTGTTGCCTAGGAAACTCCACGCGGCACCGGATTCGATGCCGGAGTTTGGCGGTAATTGCGCATTGAGATCCGCGGACAGCGTCTGGTTCCAGTTGTTGCCCATCAGACTTGCCTGAAACTGCACGGGTTCCACGCGAACGCTGTACTGGTTGCGTCCGAGCGTGCCGTATACATCCACTCCGGTCTGCACCAGCAACACATCCGCGCCGGGAGT
>JBILUQ010000123.1:0-10697 GCA_044370935.1 Chthoniobacteraceae bacterium | reverse complement strand
CTTCGAGAAACGCCCCCAGTCATGATACAGTCTTATTCCTATGGCGATCCAGAAAAGGACAGCGTTTTCCCGCCGGTTACCTGACTTGGTCACGGAAGAACTTGCGGCGGTACTCTCTTCACGAAGCAGCTTTGAGTTCAAAGACCTCTTTGATAAGGTCTACGAACGTCTCAAGGCTAGGAACGCAGCGAGCGGCGGCGAAGAAATGCTTCGCCTTCGCGCCTACGAAAAGCTCCAAAACCTCGTTTCGCGCGGTATGGTTAAGAAAGATGTCAAAAAGTACAAGGGCATCCCAAAACAGCTCGCGACTCTCCAAACAACCCCTCCTCCACTCCCATCCCCGCAACCAATCGCGGTGTAACCGAGCGGGAGCAGGTCTCATCAATCCAGCAGCTTCAGTGAGAGCTAAGCTGCTAACCAAAAGTCTCTGAGACAGGGCTAACATTTTGAAGAGCGCCAGAGAGGACAACAAAGTCCCCAATGGCGCTCTTTGATTTTCAGGCTTCTCAACTCCCTCAAAAAGACCAAGCTTCTCGAATCGTCCTATGCAGTCCGACTACCTACCCATCCTCCTCCAGGTTCTCATCGCGATAGGCTTTGCCTGCGGCGCTTTGATAGTGAGCCTTCTCCTCGGAAAGGCCACCAAAAGAAATGCAACCAAGGACACCGCTTATGAATGCGGAATGATCGCCGAGGGCGAAGGGCAGCCACGGTTCAGCGTCAAATTCTACTTGGTTGCGATGCTGTTCATCCTCTTTGATCTGGAGATTGTTTTCATGTACCCTTGGGCCGTGGTTTACCAAGACCTGCTAGCGAAACAGGGCTCCACCGTTTTTTGGAGCATGACGGGGTTTGTTTCGATCCTGACGCTGGGCTATGTGTACGCGGTAAAGAAGGGTGCCCTCGACTGGAAGCGCTAGATCATTTTGCAGTCCGCCGTTTCCAATCAGCCTCACGCTTCCAAAAAAGCTTCACTGCACTTATTGAAAACCCGCCCGCGAGGCGGGTTTTTTTGCAAATACCGCGTGCGGAATATCCACGGGCTGATGTAGCCGGATACCGATTCCTCGCACTTGCTAGATGAAAATCCCGAAAGACATCCTGAAACTTTTATCCCGCCCAGGAGTCCAGCCGCTGGATGCTGTGGGTATTTGCAAGGAACTCAACATCCCTTCAGACCAACGCAGGGATGTCCGCGACTGGCTTGTTACTCTCGAGAAAGAGGGCAAAATTGTGCGCACGAGGAAGCGGTTTTTCATGCTCCCATCCGCTTCTGAGCTCGTGACAGGTCGGATTTTAGGGTTTGCCAGCGGCGCGGCCAAACTCATTTGCGACCAACCCGGGTTGCCGGAGATTTTTCTTTCAGGCGAGAGCCTCGGCACCGCGATGCACGGGGACCGCGTTTCAGTGCGGATCGAGAACTCCGAGCCGAGGACGCGTGACCAAAAGGCCGCCAAGTCGAACAAACGCCCAGCATCCAAGCCGTCGCCCCAGCGAGCAGTCGGCGAAGACAAATCCCCAAAGGGAAGAGTCTTAAGGATTCTTGAGCGGGCCAATCCAACCATAGTCGGAACTGTCGTCCGCGATGGCGACGACCATGTGGTTGTTCCTGATGACTCCCGCCTGCCACAGCGGATCTATTTTCGGCGCCCAAATCCGGAGGTGCCCCGCAAGCAGGCTTGGAAGGGAAAAGTCCGCTTCCAAGCGGATGAAGAACCGCCTCAGAAAACCGCGCCCACCGCGCAGCCAAGACCCGGTGATAAGGTAGTTGTAAAACTTGATCCTTGGGAGTCGCGCCACCACGATCCGGAGGGGGAAATCATAGAACTTCTTGGGCACTCAAGCGATGCTGGCGTGGATATGCTGTCGGTGATTCGCCGTTACAATCTGTCCGTGGAGTTCCCTACCGGAGTGATTGAGGAGGCGGAAAAGATCTCGGACTCGATCGAAAAATCGGATCTGGAGGGACGCGAAGATTTCCGTGCTCAACCCGCCATCACAATTGACCCTGATGACGCGAAGGACTTCGACGACGCGATCCATGTGGAGGAAACCGGCTCTGGCTGGCGGCTTTCAGTCCACATTGCGGATGTCTCGCATTACGTTCGGAGCGGCTCACTTCTGGACAAGGAAGCCCGCAAACGCGGAAACTCTACATACCTAGTAGACAGGGTTTTGCCCATGCTTCCAGAACGTCTTTCAAACGGGATTTGCTCACTCAAACCGGGCGTCGACAGGCTCGCTTTTTCAGCGTTCCTTGAAATCAACGAGCGCGGAACAATAACGGGATCCCGCTTTGCGCGCACCGTGATCCGGAGCATCTCCCGACTCACCTACCGTCAGGCTCATGCAATCCTTCAAAATAATATTCAGGACAACCCGACACTTCCAAGGGCTCCAAAAAATTCACGCTGCCACTCGGATCCAGAGGTTCAATTGCGCGTGCGTACCGCATGGAACCTCGCGAAGCTCCTTCGAAAAAGACGCTTTGAAGCGGGTTCACTAGATCTAGATTTTCCCGAAGTAAAAGTCCGGCTTGATGCGGACGGAAAACCCGTTCGGATCGAAAAAATCGAGAACGACGAATCACATCAACTTATTGAGGAATGCATGCTGGCCGCAAACGAGGCCGTGGCTGCAGGCATTAAAAACAAATCGCAACCGACAGTTTACCGGGTCCACGAAAGTCCGGAGCACGAGCGTTTGCTGGAGTTCCGATCGAAAGCAATTGAGCACGGGCACCGTATCGGGGATTTAACGCAGCGAAGCGAAGTGCAAAGACTGCTCAAAAACATCAGGGGTAGGCCCGAAGAGTACGTGCTGAAGCTCGACTTTCTCAAAAGCCTGAAGCGCGCAACCTATGATGTGAAACCCCTCGGACACTACGGTCTTTCGAAATCAAACTACACTCACTTCACAAGCCCGATAAGACGCTACGCGGACCTTCTCGTGCACCGGTCGCTTTCCCGTTCGAAGCTGGAAAGCATGCAAAATCTTTCGGAAATTGCGGTTCACATTTCGAATACCGAACGCACCTCCGCAGAGGCCGAAAAAGACTCCATACAGCGCAAGAAAATGGAGTTTTTCGAACGTCAACTCCGGATAGAGAACGCTGATATTTTCGATGCTGTTGTGATTGATATAAGACCGCACGGCCTTGTGATTGAACTTCCCGAGGCCATGCTGACCGGCATGGTTCACGTCAGCGCACTTCCGGATGACCGCTACTGGTACGATGCCGCAAGTACGAGCTTTAAAGGCCGCCGTACGGGGTTGAAGTTTCAACCGGGTGTTGCATTGAGAGTGAAGGTTGCGAGGGTGGACGCTCACAAACGGCAAGTTGATTTCACCCCAATTCTCAACCTGAAAAACAAACCCGAACCCACCCAATCGGAGCATGCGACTACGCGTTCTCGCCATCGGCAAGCCAAAGCTGGCTTTCGCAAAAAGCGGCGTTGAGGAATACCTTAGCCGGATTCGTCCATTCAACAACGTGCAGCTGGATTTTCTTAAATCCGGTCCGCGGGAAACTGAAAGCGAAGCACTGGTTTCCAAGAGTCACGGAATGCTCCGCGTCGTGCTAGACGAACACGGCGAAGAAGTTTCCAGCCGAGGACTTGCTGATCGTTTCACCGCATGGGAATGCGCGCCGGGAATCAAGGAAATCGCGTTTTTGATTGGCGGTGCGGATGGTCATACCGAGTCGCTAAAAGCCGGCGCCAACTGGAAATGGTCGCTTAGCAGGCTGACCCTCCAGCACGAGATGGCGCTGGTTCTGGTGCTCGAGCAAATTTACCGCGCCTATACGATCAAAAGCGGGGGGCCCTATCATCGGGACTGACTCTTAACCTGACATCAATCGTGCCGGAGCGCCTTTACGGGCTCTAAGCGTGCCGCAATCATTGCCGGCAAAAGAGCCGCCAACGAACAAATCACGAATGCGCTCACGCAGATGATCGCAACCCATGAAGGGACGATCTCTGCGGGGATTTCGCGGAACTGGTAAATACCCGGCGGAAAAATTTCGATCCCTAGTCGCGCCGAAAGCCATTCTTTGAACTCATTTCGCCACTGAACGATTGCAAGTCCAAGGGCGACACCGGTCGTATTTCCGAGAACGCCGACCACCATTCCCTGCGTCAGAAACACCCATATAATCTGAGCTTTGGTCGCACCAAGGGCCTTCATCACTCCGATCTCGCGAGTCTTGAGCACGGTGACCGTGATGAGGGTGTTCATGATGCTGAACGCGGCGACTACAACGATGAACATGAGAAGGAAAAACATCGTGTTACGCTCGAGCCGGATTGCATCGAAGATGTCGTGATTTTCATCGATCCATGTGGTGAGCCGCAGATGATTCGCCATGAAAGGCTGAATCTTCTCCACGGCCGAGGGAGCCGTGTACGGATCACGCAACCATGCGCTGACGCCGTGGACCGAGTCACCAAGCCCGTACAACTCTTGGGCAATGTGAAGAGGCACGAAAAGAATGTCGGAATCATACTGATCCCGTCCGGACCGGAATAAGCCAGTAACTACAAGTTCGCAGGGCAAGATGAGCGACCGTAGCTTTTGCAAAGAGGCCTTCGGATCGCTGGAAGACTCCGCCTCGTTGAGGGCCTCGAGCACCGGGGCGAAGTCCTTGGCGGGGTATGCTGTGACTTTGTCCCCCACCCTCACTCCAAGCTCGCGCGCCAACTCAACTCCCATCACCGTGGACTCGCCGGTGAGTTGAAATTCTCCGTCCAGCACCATCTCCTTGAGTCCGGTCGCCTGTGCTTCTGCAGCCGGATCGATCCCCCGCATCTGGGCAGCGCGAACCGCGCCCTCCTGGGTTCCAAGCAACACGGGCCCCCGCACGAATGGGGCAGCCCCGAGCACGCCCTTGCGGCCGGCGAGGTCTTGGGCAAGCTCCCTCCACTCGGGAACCGGAAACCCGCCTGCATCTGCCTTCAGATGAGGATCAAATCCAAGCACCTTGCGGCGCAACTCCAGGTCAAAGCCAACCATGACCGAAAGCACAAGGATCAAAACGGCGATACCCAGAGTGACCCCGAGCACCGAAACCACGGTGATTACGGATAGAAATGTCCGCTTCGGCTTCAGAAAGCGAAGAGCTAGAAAAGGGCTAAAAGGCAGTTCCATGGGGTAGGAAAATTAAAACTTTTGTATAATGCTTTGAAACCGAAGATTTCGCCTGCGGAAGCCTTGCAAAAACAGCTCGAAAACACGCGCATCGTCATGGAGAGACCTCCCTAGGGCTGATTGACAATTTGGTGAAAAGCAATTAGAAAAGCACCATGGTACGTGTGCTCTCCTTCCTACTGATCATCCCGTTCTTATGCACGCAACTCTGGGCGGTAAGCGGAGGCCCTTGGAGTTCGCTAAATTCTCGCGAAATTAGCTCTTTCGCTGGGACTTACGGTGTATCCATGCGGGGAATGCAGAGAGTTCCGCTGGGCGCCCGCTTCGACAATCAATCCGAGGTCGACAAACCGCTCACGTATCGCGAGTCAAATCCTGAGTTGGATAACGATATCAGCACCACTGCGGTCCTCTACCTGACGGTTCCAAACTCGGGTATCGTGAACGGGAAAATCATGCTTTTCCACAAGGGCTTGATGTATATCGGCACGTCCACCGGCATGGTGGAGAGGAGAAGAATGTCTATTTTGATGTTGAGTGAGTTGACACACTACATCGTTCTGTCCGGAACGGAATTTAGAGAGGTCATCAACGAGGTCGGCGATCCGCCGCCACTTACCCCCGACCTGTTGGGCGGTGGCACAACCACCTCAAGCACGGCCACGGCTAGTACGGCGCCCGCATTCTACCCAATTCAGGCGAATATGTCTTACGCCCAAGTAGCCCAACAGTACCAACCCTACAGCCAAGGAGCCGGGCTGAATGGCACCCCCCGCGCCGTGATGGACTCCATGCTGGCTGGACAGATCGATCTCACCCTCAATCTGGACCAATTCACGGGGCTGATAACTGTCGACGGCTGGGCCAACTACGTCGAAGTGGGAGCTGAATCGAGCCCGGCTAGTGCGAACGTACTGCGGGATCTGGGGGACCGCAGTTCCCCAAACCGAGATTACAGCCAACAAGCTGGCAGCCCCCCAGACGGCCCAACTTTCTCTACAGAAGAGCTTAAGTACACCGGACGTTCTGTCGCGCGCGACATTGTGACACAGCAGATCATGGTCAAGGGCGGCACAGTCACAGCAGGGACGTGGAAACAGCAATTGGTGGAGAATGTCAGACAGCCGGAAAACACAAAAATAAACGGGCTTAATGGCCTGAAGCTGAAAGCAGAGGGATCGAGGAACACCAACGAGACTGTTGCTATCGCAAACTTTATTGCACCCCGTTCGGGCACCTATTGGCAAATCTGGGGTGGCATACCAAGCGATTTGTACGGCTCCAATGCCGCTGGCGCCGGAGGAGGAGATGGAGCGTCTGCTGCAACTGCGGCGCTTGCAGCGGTCTCAAACGTAGCCAACAATGTGGTTGGCGGTACGCAGGTTTCACAGATCGCAACCGGTACAAACAACGCCGGCTTAATTGGCAATCCGGGTGGTGCTGTGGCAGTTACTCAGCAAGGCAACACAACTGGACCTCTCTTCACTCCCACCCAACTAACCCAAACTGGGACAGGAGGCGCGGCTGTCGGTACAGGCTCAACGACGACCACTCCAATTACTAATCCAACCAACATCAACAACATCACCCAAGATCCAGCTTTCATTCAGAGATTCATTGATTTCCTTGGATTTTGAGGATTACCGCATTGAAAGAAAAAGCCCACCGCCCGACGCTCAAAATTTCTCTCACTCCAAGACCCAAGTCTGAAGCGCTACACAACAGCGAGGCTGCATTTTCTCTCCTCGAAATAGCGGCTACAATTGCCGTATTAGCCATACTAGCAAGCATCGCAATGCCGATGTATTCGAACTTTGAGGGGAAAGCCCAGAGGATGAAGTGCGCAGAAAACATAAAATCGCTTGGCCTTGGATTGTCCAGTTACTTGGAAGACCATCGGCAGTGGCCGCAGATCGCTCCGCCCCCCTCCGATTCTCGCACCTCTGGCGACTCTCCCGAAGCGGCTCAGTGGATTCAGATCTTAACTCCTTACGGGCTTGGCGAAAGCAACTGGCGCTGCCCCACCATCGAAAGCCAGGTGCGCCGGCAAGGAAATTCCAGGGCACTCAAAGCGAAACGGATTGACTACACTCCGACAACCTTCTCCGCAGATCCAGTCGCCCCCCGGCAATGGCCCAGGCATCCCTGGTTGGTGGAGCGCGGCGCCCCTCACGGCACTGGCCCGCTAATCCTTCTCGGCGACGGAAGCCTCGTAACCTTCGAAGACATTTTCGGAAAATGACCCGCTCCTGTTCGGCTTGATAAAAGGCCCGAATCTCACCCCAAACTCGCCCCCATGCTCACCGAACTGGTCGGACGGATCGTTTCATCAACGGATCCAAAGTGTCTGCTAAAGTTTCTCTGGAACTTCGGCTTCAAGACTCTGATCAGTGTGGAACGCTTCAAGTCCCGCATCAGGCGTGGTGAGTACTTTCCCGCTTTTCTCTACATATCGATCCTGAATTCCTGCAACCTGCGCTGCCAGGGCTGCTGGGTCGATGTAGAAGCTGAACGCTCTGAATTAGACGTCGACGCCGTCTCGAAACTGATCACCGAGGCGAAGACTCAGGGCAACCGTTTCTTCGGTATCCTAGGAGGAGAACCCTTTCTCCACCCCGGGCTTCTTGAGATTTTGGAGCGCCACCCAGACTGTTACTTTCAAATTTTCACCAACGGTCAGTGCATTACTCCAAAAATAGCTCGCCGCTTGCGCGACCTTGGAAATGCGACTCCGCTGATTTCCATCGAAGGCCGGGAAATTGTAAGTGATCAACGCAGAGGCAATGTTGACGTATTCCAACGCACGCTGCGGGGATTAGATGCCTGCCTCGATGCTGGGTTGCTGACAGGCGTATCCACCTCGGTCTGTCAAACCAACATCAATGAGCTACTGAGCGTCAACTGGTTAAACGAACTCATCCGACGCGGAGTGCATTACGTCTGGTACCATACCTACCGTCCCGTTGGCCCGAAAATGAACCCTCAGCTTGCACTGAATGAGGACCAGCTTGTGCAGGTACGCCGCTTTGTGGTGGAAATGCGCGCCACAATGCCAATCGGTATCGTGGACGCCTACTACGGCCACGACGGCAAGGCGCTCTGCCCAATGTCGACCGGAATATCCCATCACATCAGCCCCTACGGCGATGTAGAGCCATGTCCCATTCTCCAGTTTGCAAAGGAAGACATCCGCGATTCGCGCGGCATCGTGGAAACCATCCGTGACTCGCGATTCCTGAAGGACTTCAGGGAACTCACCGCGCAATCAACCCGCGGATGCGTGGTCCTTGAGAGACCGGACCTTGTGCGTGAGTTGGTCTCAAAACACTCGGCGAGAGATACAACCGCCCGAAAATCCGCCCTGGCAGAACTCGAGTCCATGCAACCCCGCCTGAGTCAATGGCTCCCGGGGCGCGAAATTCCGGAAAAGCACTGGATGTACAGAATAGCTAAACAATTTTGGTTCAATGACTTCAGTGCATACAGCCAGCTGCCTGCAAACAGCCGCCCAAAAGCCTCCAGCAAGCCCTCCAATACCAGGCCTCCGAAAGCGGCGGCTTAAGCCAAAGGAAGGGAATGGAACAGCCCAGACTCGCGGGAACTTTAACCCGTTTCCCCACGGTTTAATCTGACATTCCATCCGCATCTAGCCTAAGCTCTCGTCTGTATTTGCGTTTTCTCTTTGCCCCCCTTCCCTCGTATGTCCGCCCCTGCGCCTCTTCTCGAATCCGCCGTGAAGTCTTCCACGCCAACCGTGCAGCTCACACTTCCGCGCCCTGTCCCTCCGCAGCGTTTTCGCGCCCCGAAAAAAAACATCCCCCAGACCCCTCAGGAGCGCAACGCGATACTTCTCGCGGTTAGAGCGTACGTTGAGCGTGAAAAACCAGTCCCTCCGCTCCCCACATCGGAACTCCGCAAACACGCTGAATTTCTCGTAGCAAAACTTGGGATCGCGCAGGCCTACACCGATTACACCGGCGTTCTAATCAATAACGAATTATGGAGGGAATCACTCGCCTCCGTGCCTTATGAGCGGCGACTGCTTCTCATCCCAAAATGCCTTCGAGTTGAAAGCAAGTGTCCGGCTCCGTTTGATGAGTTTGGCTTGTTGTGCAAACAGTGCGGACTTTGTTCGATTCAAGATCTCCAAAATGAAGCGGAGCGTCTGGGCTACGCGGTGCTGGTGGCGGAAGGATCGGCCATTGTGATGTCGCTCATTCAAACAGGCAAAATTGAGGCCATCGTGGGCGTCAGCTGTCTCAGTGTTCTCGAACGCGCCTTCCCGTATATGGAAGCCGCAGCTGTCCCCGGGGTCGCTGTTCCTCTCCTACAGGACGATTGCATTGACACCACTGTAGACCTCGATTGGGTGTGGGATTACATCCATCTCACGAGCGACGACAAAACGCGACGGCTCGACCTCGGAGCACTCCGAGAGGAAGTCGACTTCTGGTTCACTCCATTGTCACTAGACTCCATCATGGGGCCTGCAAAAGGGGACTGCGAAACAGTCGCACGTGAATGGCTTCAACGCGCAGGCAAACGCTGGCGTCCCTTTCTCTCCGTGGCCGCCTATCAGGCGCTTCAACACGAGCCCGGAAAAACCATTCCTGATTCTTTGAAAAAAATCGCTGTCGCCGTTGAATGCTTTCACAAAGCTTCCCTCATCCACGACGACATCGAAGACGGAGATGCCTCACGCTATGGCGAGGCAACTCTTCACGAAACGCACGGCATTCCCATTGCACTCAACGTGGGAGACCTGCTCATTGGCGAGGGATACAGACTTTTAGCGGAAAGCGGCTTTTCGGCGGATCAACGCGTCGAGATGCTGCGCATCGCAGCACAGGCGCAGCGGGATCTTTGCCGAGGCCAGGGAGCCGAACTTGCTTGGACGAAATCACCTCGTCCACTGATGTCAGTGGAAGTGCTCGAGATTTTTGAAAAAAAGACAGCGCCAGCATTCGCTGTTGCACTGCATCTCGGAGCACTCGCGGCGGGAGCCGATGCCCACGCTGAAGTCTCGAAGATCCTCGAGAACTACAGCAGGGCCCTCGGCATCGCATATCAAATCAGGGATGACCTCGAAGATTTCTCCACACAGAACACGGAAGCACCTGATGATATCGAAGCGGCCCGTCCGGGACTGGTCCTTTCGGCCGGTTGGGAGCGCTCGCAAGGTGCAGCAAAGGCTATACTAGAGTCGCGCTGGCGCAGGGAGACAATCCATGATTCGGATACCACTCGGGCCGCACTCGTTGAGTCGGGAGCCTTGGATCGTTGCTCGGATTTGCTGGAACGCTACAAGGAGGAGGCGATCCGCTCCCTCGGCGAGCTTGAAAACGCCAGCCTGAAGGGCTTGCTCAGAAGAGTGCTGGGGAAAATATTCAATGACACAGAGATCAAAGGTTGGTGCAAAGAATTCGAGGTAGCCAACGGCAGGATTTCTCCTGCACCTGCCGCCCCAGCCCAATCCTAAATCCTTGCGGAACGGGAATTCGCATACGACTATTTAGAACACCCCAACTCTTTAAAGGCCTGTCAAAGCC
>JBILUQ010000309.1:0-4345 GCA_044370935.1 Chthoniobacteraceae bacterium | reverse complement strand
ATTGTTCCAAGGCATTCACGCTGCGCCCTCCCGCACTTCGAGAACGCCCAAAAACCCGGACGCAGCTCCCAAGGAAACTGCCCCTGCGGAGCCTGCAGCGCCGGCCCCGCCCGTGGACAACTCCCCCCCGATCAAGCCCATTGAACGACTGAGCATCGCAGACTTATCCGCAGCATTCTTCATCGAAGCGCTCTCCCCCTATGGCACATGGCACGAGATCGAAGGATACGGTCACTGTTGGAAACCGAAAGTGGACTCTAAATGGCGCCCGTACACTCTGGGTGAGTGGGTGTATTCAAACCATGGCTGGACTTGGTTGAGCTCCGAAAACTTCGGTGGGATTGTCTATCACTACGGCCGCTGGGCGCGCCTGCAACCACAGGGGTGGTTCTGGATCCCAGACCTCGAGTGGGCGGCATCCTGGGTAAGCTGGAGATATGGCAGCAAGTATGTCGGCTGGGCCCCCGTGCCTCCCGACGCAAAATGGAACACAAAGACGGGAATCGGCCCGTGGGTAGACCGCGATTATAAAATTGGTCCTGACAATTATGTCTTCTGCGAGGTGACAGACTTCGGGAACAAGGAACTTCAAAAAGCGTTGCTTCCCGCCAACACCAACCCATCAAACATCCTGCACTCGGTGAACATCACCAACATATCCCGATTCCAACAAACCATCTTCTCGGGCGGGCCCTCGTATGACTGGCTAGCATCGCGAAGCACCGAACCGATTGCGATCGCAAAAATCGTAAGGGAGCGCAGTCTCGTGAAATTCCGCGAACAACTTCAAATCGCTTCCGAAAACGCAGAACTCGGAGCCGCAGTTTTCAAAAGTATTCTCCAAAATGGACACCTGACGGTGATGGCGCCCGAGTGGGGAATTCTGGTTGATCCCCGCAAAGCAGATGCCCTGGGATTTTCACTTCCCGAGAAGGATGAAAGCCAAAAGAAGATCATTTGGAGCGAAGGGGAAAATACTGAAAGAAGGCCCTCTTCGAAGGACAATTTAAAGCTCAGTAATACGATTCAAGCCCCGAAGCTTATCAGAGGATGGGAGTACATCACGAGTGAAGAGGAGAGGCGAACACTTCAATCCAAAGTGTCTCGCGAAGTCGCAGGCCTCACCGCTCAGATCAATCCGGCAAGACCCTTTGATCCAAAGAAAGACGTACCAAGCAGCGTGAAATAGATCATCGCTGCTAAATGCAGACTATCGGTGGAACATACTCCGATTATTTTCCTGCACGGACATCGTAGCAGTAAATCAGCTCCTGATCGCGGAGATAAAGTCGCCCATTACTCACCACGGGATGCGTCCAGACTCTGCCGTCAGGTTTCCTTTGGGTCGTCTGTGGATCAATCTTAAAGCGCGCCCGCTCGGTCGATCCTTGAGCTGACGCCTCGATTAACGCGACGACGCCCGAGCTTTCCTCCAGCAAATAGAACATACCATCGGCGCAGTGGATCGCGCCTTTGCCAAGCGATTTGTCCGCCCACTTGACTTCGCCGGTCTTCCAATCCAAGCAGGACCAGCCCGCCTTGTCTGAATACCCAAAGAGATGATCCTTATAAAGGATCACCCCGCCGTGATGGTTGATCATGTTTGTGTTTGTCCAGACATCACTGACCGAATTGTCCGCCGCAATCTGCACTTGCTTGCACCCAACTCCATACCCGCTACTCACAAACACCTCGTTGCCTTTATGAATCGGAGTCGGAATCACTGCCGTCTTTCCCTGCCAATCGGAGAGCCACAACTGGGAACCGCTACGCGCATCTACTCCACCCACATGCTGCATTGTCAGAGCAATGATCTGACGAACCCCGTTTAGATCAGCGGCAATCGCCGATGAATACTGCGCTGCATCAGTCCAGCCTCCGGTCTGCCAGATTTTTTCGCCAGTCGCTTTGTTGAGGGCCACCAGAGCGCCTTTTTCGCCGCCCGGCATACATATCACTTTATCGCCGTCGACCAGGACGCTTTCCGTGTATCCCCATCCGGGAATCTTGCCTCCGAAACTCTTCATCTCTACACTCCACACCGATGTGCCATCAGCTGCGTTAACGCATATCAAATATCCCTGCCCACTCATCGCGTAGACTCTTTCTCCATCTACCGTTGGTGTCGCCCGGGGGCCATCTCCCCATTTATTTTTCAAAATCGGGCCCACTGGCGTCGACCACTTTGGCTTTCCAGTCTCAGAATCGAACGCAAGCAGGAGTTCCATGTCCTCCTTCAGTCCCATGGTGTAAAGCACGCCTCCGGCCACTGCATATCCGGAATAACCAAGGCCAGCCTCCTCGGTGGACCAGAGTTTCTTTGGGCCACCTTCCGGCCACTTCTTGAGCAAGCCTGTCTCAACGGAGATGTCGCTGAAATCTGCGCCACGCCACCGAGGCCAGTCCGCTGCGGAAGCCTCAACCACACATAACAAAGACACCCCAGCAACCATTATTTTGGATAGTACTGTTCTCATATAAACTCCGCTTTCGTAAATTTCGGACGCCTAAAGCCCTCTAGCGCGCACTATGCGGCAAAGAGCTCACTCATTCGCTTCGATAAAAACTTGAGCCTTTCCTCATCACCTCCCGGCACTTCAGCAACTCCATACCCCTCGTAACCGGACGTCTCTAACGCCTTCATCACGGCCGCCCAATTAACCTCCCCTTCGCCCAACTCGACGTTGAACCCCTTGCGCAACCCCTCTGCGTTCGCCTTCGCGTTACTGAACTCTTTGATATGCACATTAATGATGCGCTTTCCAAGAATCGCGGGCCAATGCTCAGGCCAGCCATACACCACCGCGTTTCCGATATCAAAATGCCATCCCACCCAGGGATTATTGATCTCTTCCAAAAAGCGAAGTGCTTCCACCGGGTTTGTGATGAACTGATTCCATACGTTCTCAACCGCAATTTGGCACCGCGCCTTTTCCGCGTCTTCAACACAGCGCTTGATGCCTTCAATCGCCCGGCTCCAACACTCCTGATAATTCACTGCCTTCGTAACCACTCCCGGAACCAGCAGCACTCGCTTACACCCGATCTCCCCACTCTGCCGCAGTGCAAACTGCAGTCCCTTTACAGTCCTCTCACGCTTTGAAGGCTCGGGATCAGAAAGGGGGAAACTCCAGTGCGGCGTGCAAATAACTCCGGCGATCTCGAGCCCGCTTGCGTTTCTCGCTTCAATAAGCGACTCCGTCGTCAATGCCTCGTCCGGAAGGTTAACCTCGACGCCATTAAATCCTGCGTCTCGGGCCATCTTGAACTGGTCGGTTATCGAGGCCCCGGGCGCCTTAATCATACGCAAATTCACCGCCTTCTTTAGAACACGGCGCGGCGTAGACTTCGGCGCGTCTGCTGCGAAAAGACCAAGGTCCTTTAAAGACAATGCAGCAGCGGCGAATGCCGGCACGCCTTTGACCAAAAAATCACGACGTATCATAGGGGGGTGAGCAGGTGTTTAGGGCGACTTCGCGAAGCCCTTTGAATTTTTGTAAAGCGTTGACGATCTTCCTACCCAAGACGCAGCCTTGCTGCAACGCGACATTTCAATATTCACCCCACCTACGTCCTCATTTTAAAGGAATCGGCTTTGCGGGCGAGCCGTAGTTACCGACAAGATATTCCAGCAATGCTGACTCTGCCTCGGGGGAAATGACTGCCCCGTATTTACCGCGCATCTTCTGAATCGAGGCCATCCACGCTTCACGCCCGAGCGGGGGCTGCGTTGTGATGTACTCGGCGGAGTGACATTGCAAACATTGCGCCATCGCCATCTCCGCACCCGGCCCCAGGCGAAATGAGGCTGTTTCAGCCGGCAGCGTGATTCTGACGGGGTCTGCAATCACCGCCTGTGTCAAAAAACAGCCCGCCAAGAGCGTCATGCTAATCAGCACTTTTTTGTTTTTCATAACTCATTCTTCTCCGTCTTCAGGCCACCACTTCCACCCGAGTCCTCTCAACCACATTACGCATATATCCCGAGGGATTCCAAAGCGCCTCCATAGGCTGCGACTCGCCGAGCCGGTTTGTTGCCTTCACTAGTAGCTCCATCGAGCCTTGTCGTTCAAAAGTCAGAGGTAAATGCCATTCTCGGAAAGAGTACCTACCCAAATCCGCACCGAGAGTTGCCGCCATCCATCTTTGGCCCCCATCGCTGGAGACGAGCACCTCCCTGATTCCCGCGCCTCCATCAAATGCAATTCCCTTCAATCGCTGTTCACGGCCGGCCTTCAACACATCCCCTTCTTTCATGCTTGTGATAAAGGAACGCACGTTGAATCTCGAAATCGGCACAGTTGTCTTTGCTGCTGACCCCGGCTCTACACACGCCCCGGCGGTA
>JBILUQ010000074.1:0-15072 GCA_044370935.1 Chthoniobacteraceae bacterium | reverse complement strand
CCGGCAAGTTGAAGGGCAGGCCGATTCTGCGTTGCGCCGTGACACTGGCCCCACGACCAGGTGTTCCTAAACCAAAGATGCGGCAACACGTCCAATGGAGCCGCGTCCGCACCGCGATTGCAGACTGTGATTTGAATGAGAATATCCTCAGGCCCCGCCTTTGCGTATTCGACAAAAACGTCAAAGTACCTGCCGTCATCGAAGATTCCCGTGTCCTGGATCTCGAACTCCCGATCGCACTTGCCGCGTTCCGCATTAGCTGCAATCAGCAACTCATACGGATACGCGCGCTGGGGATACTTGTAGAGTGCCTTTGCGTAAGAATGCGTCGGCGTTGAATCAAGATAATACCAAACCTCTTTTACATCCTCGCCGTGATTTCCTTCGGGGTTGGTGAGTCCGAAAAGACGCTCTTTGAGAATCGGGTCCTTGTGGTTCCACAAAGCCAACGCGAAACAGAGTCTGCTCTGCCTGTCACAAAATCCCAATAGTCCATCTTCACCCCAGCGGTATGCGCGTTTGCGAGCGTGGTCATGCGGAAAATACGCCCAGGCGTTTCCATCGCTTGAATAATCTTCGCGCACCGTCCCCCAATGCCTTTCGGCGAGATACGGCCCCCATCGGCGCCAGTTGGCCGTGCGCTCCTTATCCTCAAGAAGCCTCTGATACTCCCGGGTGGACTGCGACATAGGCGTGGGTTATCTGAGTTGCAATAGGCTCACAAGAACAAACGCCGGCTGATGCAGCACAGCCAGCGTGAATGAAATGATAGATGACATGAGGTTGTCATGGCCTTGGACGAGTGTGGTCGAAATATTGGATCCTGGGAAAGGACTTCGTGATTTCAAGGTAGATTTCGGGACAGTGCTGGCGAAGCCAAAAATGCCCAGATCAACTTTGGAGCTTTGCCTTAGCCAGGGCTATTTGGCTAAGCAGTACTCAGCGATTCAGTGACCTAGCTATCGGGAACCTCGGAGACCGGTGCCTTTTTCCCCGGCTCGGGAGCTGAACTGAGAGCCACCCGGAGGCTTAGGCCGTTGCTCTGGTACTCTGGAAGGCTGCTGCCGCGGTTGGCAACCGAGCAGAGCTCTGCGCTGTAGTGCCAGATCCCGCCTCGGGGCACCGCTTGCCAGTTATCTCATCCAACCCATCCCACATCCATTCAGCTACATTCCCTCCTTAGCGCGCCGCGCGACGATACCGCGCGCGCGAGTTGCGGCAACGGGGCAAAAACATTTTCTTCACTTCATCGTGATTTGCGCGCCTCGTTCACGGCATCAAGAGACTTCTGCATGTAATCCTTCCACACGCCTTGCAGGTTCCGAAGGTCGGCGCGTTCGAGGGCCTTAATGGCTTCGTCAAACTGGCCGCGCCTGGTCAAGATTCTGGCGATGCCTTGCAGCGCGGAATACTCATCCGCGCTACCGATGCGCGATCTTCCTTCCACGATGGTGTAGTAAGTTCCGAGCGCTTTGTCGTCGTCCTTGAGATTGTGCTCACGGTTCTGGGCACTGAGAAGCAATATGGCGTCTCGGGTGCGCGGATCGCTGGTGAACCCGAGGGCATTTGTGAAGTCAGTTTCCGCTTGCTTACTCACCTTGGTGATGGCGTAGGCGCGTCCTCTGGCGAGATAGCCGTCGCCGCGTTTCCAAAACGGCCACTTCCCGATGTCCTCGCTGCCGAACTGCTCGATGACTTGCGGTGCCTTGCCGTGATCGAGCAAGACCTGCATTTGCGCTGCTTTCTTCACGGCCTCGATGGGAATGCGGGCCGTTAGTTGCTCGGCGATCTCGAAATTGCGCAGGCCGCGCGCGTTGTGGTCGGCTTGTTCGAGAGCGTGAGACTTCTGCTGATCGGTGAGTTTGCCTTCCGCTGCGGAAGTGTAGGCGGCGAGAGCTTCCTCGCGTTTTCCGGTGAGAGCAAAGCCGGCCGCGATGCGCGTGGCTTCCAAGAAGTCGTTATCCGGTGGCCCGTGATCGAATTCGGTGTGGTTGCCATCGTAGAAGGTCGCAAACTTCATCACGTCGTGGAATCCGATGGTGCCGGTCGGCGAGAAGGCGGAGTATTCCGAGCCGTCGCCGCGGATGCGCTGGCGGCAAATGTTGATGTGCCAGGGCAGGCTCTTGTTTGGCTTGTGACCGATGACTTGATGCAGCGGATCGTTTTCATCCTCGGTGATTGGCAGACGCATCTCGACAATCCAGTGGTCGTCGGCGATGTGCGTGGCTACTTCGGCGTTCGAGTCCCAACTGAACCACTTATCCCGCGACGCCCCACGGTCCGAGTCCACGACGGCTCCGCTCGGGCTGATGGCGATCTGATAATGCGAATGCGACTCGGTCTCGATGAGCACCTCGATCGCATCGCCATACCAGAGCGCGAAGTCGTCTTTTTTCGTCGTGCCGATGTTGGGCTTCTCGCCCGGATGCTCGTCGCAGCGGATGGCGAAATAGAGATCATTGCCAAGCCACGCTGACTTCACGGTCGTGCCGAAAGTGGGCTGACGACCGGTTTGCAGTTCACGCAGTCGGACGGTGGCGGAAGGGAAGGCGTTCATCCACGCTTCCTCGTCGAGCTTGCCATCAATCACGATCTTGCTAGGCGCGTTGCCCACAAGCCGCAGCATGGGCACCGGGCCGCGCACCTTGCTCAGCTGCTGACTCTTGTTACGAAGGCCCTTCAAGAAGTCGTCAATGAGGGCGATGCGTCTGCCATACACGCTCATCGTATCGGCCTTCGCCTTCGCGATGGCGAAGAGTTCGAGCGCACGGTCCGCTTTTGCTTTGTCCTTCTCCATCTCCTTCCAGTGGCCTTCGCCATATTCAAAGAACGCGCGCATCTCAGCTTCCGCCGGGCCGTAGAAGAGTCGGCAGTATTCGCGGAACATCGCGTCCACATCCGCGTCTTTCCCGCCCCAACACATGCGCGCGCTGAAGTAGACCATGAAGTGATTGAAGCCGATGCCGACCCCGTCGAAACTCTGAGGTGCACTGAGCCAGATGTCTTCACCCGACAAGATCCCCTTGGTCGCGTTGATGCTCTCGCCCATTGCGTGGGGCGTGAACGCGGGCAGATACCAGCCCCTGTCGGTGAAGGGATAATTTTCGAAGTTGATAAGCGGGTTCGGCGTCTTCGCCAGCCAGGCCTCTCGCAGCTTGCGATATTCCTCCTGCTGCTCGGGCTTGTTGTTCCTCGGCATTCGCGCGCCGACGATGGAGACGACGACATTCGGCTCCAGCTTGTCGATCGTCAGCGGCGGCAGCTTATAGATCCCGTAGGCGCAGGTGAGCTCCTTGCCGCTCGGGTGTGTCTTGCCGACCTCCTTGGCCACACGATTAACGAAGCTCCACACATGATCCGATGCGCGCCCGCCTTGCTCACGCTCGGGCGAGTCTTTGCCTGCGCACAAGGGGCACTGGCAGATGGCCGTATAAGCATCGGGCGGCATCACCGAGACCATGCTCATCTTGAAGTGATCGAACTGGGCGCGGACATAGCGCACCGTTTCATGGAACAGTTCTTCGTTCGAGTGGCACAGCTGGTTGACCTCCTTCATGTTGAAGCGCCGTTTGCCACCATACATCGCGAACCACTCGGGATGCGCGGCAAAGACCTCCTCCCGCCTCGTCATGGTATCAAGCCCGTGGGCATCCTGAATGCCATACGGATCGCGGACGCCGAGCCGCATGAACCACATCGACGCGTCGCGGCCATGCACCCCGCCATGGTAGTTGAACCGGCGCTGAGCAAAATCAGGCCGCACAGTTTCGTCCAGGTTCTGTAGCGGGATCGTTTTCAAGTCCGGCAGCACCTCGCCCAATTCACCCGGCAAATACCAGCGTGCGCCGAGACGGGACAGGAAGCCAATTATCGCGTTAAATGAGCCACGCTCATCGTAGTCCCACATCTGCAGCGGCACAGGTTTCTCGGCAGTCTGAGCCGTGGGTCGGCCCACGTCGCCGGGCATAGCATAACGGCTTTTATACATCAGGATATTTGGCATGCCCCATGTCGTGCCGGTTATTTTTTCCCACTTCGCCTACGCTTTGCCGTTCACTATTTCCGCATTGTTCTTCGCCCATGGTTCTATGGGCGTGAACTCCGTGTCATCGCCTATGAGCGCAAGCCAGTCCGCACCCGAAACCATGCGAAACGCGCCCTCCTTCAGACCCTCCGCCGTGACTTTGAGACGCTGCGTGTGCTCGCTCTGCCCTACGAACACATGCACAGCTCCCGAAGTCGGTTGCGTAACGATAGGCAGTCGTGCACTGCTGATTTTCTGAATTCTACCCTGCAACTCCTGCGCCGCAAGTCGTGTGGTGCGCTGAGGTTTGTCACTGATGACAATTTCAGCGCGCGGCTGGCTGTTTTCGACGAGGAAATTGTTTGCGGCGCTGAGTAGTGCGAGAGAAGCGAGAAGCAGGGCTGCGGGGGTGAAGATGGTTCGCTTCATTTGGGGAGTTCGTTTCTGCTAGGTCTTATGTTTTACTGCCCGACATTCTCCATGAATGACGACACGAAAAGCCGGAGGTGTCGCGCGCGGGGGAAATTCCAGCCTTTGGGTACGTTGTGGTAGCCGATCCAGAGTTCGCCGCGGGCGATCTCGATCGCGAAAGGGTAAGTGGCTCCGCCAGGTGTACCTTGCGCCACGTTCAGGGAGGGCGTCCACGTTTTGCCTTCGTCGGCGGACAGGGCGAGGTGCAGTTCGGTCCGCTTCGTTTGCGCGCGATTCCACACGAGTGCGATGCGGCCATCGGCGAGTCGTGTGAAGTGTCCAGGCGAGGAGTTGGCGTCGATCGTGGTTGGCTTGGCAGCGGACCACGTCTTGCCGCTGTCGATGGAAAAGGATTCCCAGAAAACTTTTCGTGTCGTGCGGATGAGCATCCACACGCGGCCGTCCTTGAGCTCGATCACGCAGGGCTCCAGCGCGCCTTCGTGGTCACCCGCGCCGCCAATGTCGATGTCATTGCTGAGGCTCCACGTGTTGCCGCCATCGGTAGACACCGACGTTTGGCTAACAAGCCTGCCAGGGTCGTTCGCATAGTGCGAATACGGCACGATAAGACGCCCGTCGCGCGTCTCGATGGCTCCGTTGCTCGCGCCGCTGTAGCCGCTGTAAATCATCTGCGGCTCGCTCCACGTGACGCCATTGTTGCTGCTACGCGTGCTCCACATGTCGCTCTGGGTTTCGTCGGTGGGATTCACGCCTTCCCATTTCCACCTCTTGAAGCCGAGGTAAAACACATGGATCACGCCATCGCGCGTGGTGAGCACGGAGGGATGCGAGGGCTGACAGTCCGGATGACGCGCAATCACGCTCTCGGGCGACCACGTCTTGCCGCCGTCCTTCGTCACACGACCCGCGATCCATGTCGTGCCGGGCGTGCTGTAGTAGCCCGTCGGCGTGGAATACACGGCCATCACCGCGCCGTCATTCACCCGCGCGAGTCCGCAGCCGAGCACGGTCGGGTTCGAGGAATCATGCGTGATGTCGGTGCAAAGCGGGTGGATCTTCACAAACTCACCACTGGCCTTCCAGCGCTGCGTTTCGGTGATGGCGAGACCGTGCGTTTTTGCCAGCGCGAGGATGCGCTCGCGCAGAAAGTCGGCCTCGATGCGATGGCCGTCGTCATTCGGGTGCATGCCATCGGAGAGCAGGGAGTCCACGGTCACGCTGCGTTTCTGTGCGTGCTCGACAAACGTCTGCTGTATATCCAGCAACTCCGCGCCTTCCTCCCGCGCGACTCGGCGGGCGGCTTCGCAATACGGCGCGAGCGGGGCGTTGAACCCATCCACGTTCTCGGGCTGGTAAGGAGGCTTGCCATACATCTCCCTCAGCTTCGGCGTCCAGCGCAGTGGATTGGAGGTCATGAGCACGATGCGGGTGTTCTTGGATTTTAATGTCTGAACAAAAATCCGCAAGTTCGCCTCATGGCGCTCCAGCGAAACCCTTGGCCCCGTCGCCGGCGGCGTCTTCCACACATCCACTGCTGCGTCATTGATGCCAAACTGGATGATCGCAATCTGCGGCTGATGCCTCAGCACGTCTTCTTCGAAGCGCTTGCGCGCCATCTCCGTCGTGTTCCCGGGCACACCCGCATTGATGACGCGGACATTGTGCAATTCCTCCTGCAGGACCGAGGCGTAAACCTTCGTGGAACCACGCACCGCCGTGGTCGAGTCTCCGAAGGCCACGATGGTGACAGGCTCAGTAGCGGGCACATCAGCGGCGTAAAGCAAGGCGAGTGGCGCGAGCAACAGGGCGGTGAGGAGTGTGCGTTTCATGATCCTGTGCGTTGAAAACGGTATGTCATGGAAAGAATGGGAACAGCACTTTGATCTCCTCCGGCTTTGGCTGGCGTCCGTATTCGCAAATCTCAAAGGCCTCGGCGAATTTCGTGTCAGCACCTTTCTCGGGTCCATACCATTTGATAAGGCTATCGCGGAACCGGTTCGCCTCGCCGCCCTGCCGCCTGACCCAGCGCTCGCGCAGCCATGCCTTGCGGGCTGCTTCATCGGTGGCCGGCGGGACTTTGGCTACATGAGCTTCGCTGCCGCTGGCTCCACCTTCGTAATGCTGCGAAGGCATCTCGTGAATGGCGGTGAGCTTTTGATCAAAGACGTCATCCACCGAGACGATGATGTCCGCCTTGAACGGGTAGGGCTTCTGGAAACCATCGCTCGAATAGAGAAAGAGCGGGTTCTTCTTCAAAGGTGGCACATCGCTGCACACGAATGGCACTGTGACCATGAAGGCTGCATCCTGAATGAGTACGCCGACGTAGCGGTGGTCGGGATGATAGTCCCACGGACGATGTGCGATGACGATGTCTGCACGCCACTCGCGGATCATGCGGATGATCTTTTGCCGGTTCTCCAGCGAAGGCATCAGTTCTCCATCATGAATGTCGAGCACCTGCGTCTCTGCCCCGATGAGGGCATCCGCCTTTTTCACCTCGGCGAGCCGCCGCTGCGCCAGCGGTCCACCCGCCGACTCCCAGTGACCGATGTCACCATTCGTCACCGACACCAACTTCACGTGATGGCCGAGCTTTGCCCACTTCGCCGCAGTGCCGCCTGAAGTGTATTGCGCATCATCAGGATGCGCGCCGAAGACGATGATCCGCAGCTTGCCATCGTCGCCTTGGGCACGGGCGATATAGGGAAGCAGAAAGGTGAGCGACACGAGCGCGGTGGCGGAGCGTAGGAGTGAACTGAGTTTCATGGAGTGTTTTTTGGTGGAGCGTATTTGTGTGTTTCAGTTTTCCCGTGTTTTTCTATTCCACGATTGATTGAAATGAATCACGGGTGTCGGTGTGGTTTACCGAACGATCAGATGCCCCAACTTTGAGAGATCGAGAAAGGTTGGTCTGCCAGTCGGGGAGAGCGCGGAGAGTTCGGAGATGCCGGCGGACAGGCGATTTCGACAGACATTGATGCCCCAGGGATACGACTTGTTGGGGCGGAGTGAGACGAAGTCCTCCACGGGAATCAAGATCTCTGCCAACCAACGCTCTTTCTCCTTTTTCACCACAGGCTTGATACCGGGGTTCCACCTCGCGGGCAAGGTGTCATGGCTGTTTGTGGTCACGTCCGCGCTTTCGTCCCAAATCTTGCCGTCGGAGTTCTCCGCGATTTTGAGATAGGAGCGTTATGGGGTTTCGAGATAAATTTCAATCACGTAGTCATGGAAGATGTTGAAGTCATCGTGGTCATTCTTCGCAGTGGCCACGAGCTGGTCCATCTTTGAATTATTGCACTGCACGCCAGACACAAGCGACATCCGGTCTTGTGTCATTCGGAAGGAGACGCGTGTGGACTTGGCGGCCGGCACTAGCTTGCCTGTGACAAGATCGACCATTTGAAAACACCAGGCGTTGTTCGTGCCGCTGCGAAAGGTCCAGTGCGGCCTGTCATAATTGCCAGCTCGAACGAACGGGCTCTGCGCAGGTTTCATAAAAGGGAGTCCAAGGGGACAGGCAAGTCCTCTCTCCCGCTCTTCATCCACCGTAGGAATACGCACCGTGCTGAACGCTTTTTTTGTTTCCACGCTCATAACGCTCCAGACGTTGGCACAACGCTGCGGCATCGAGCCGGTCGTTCTTCACCCCTTTGCCACGTTCATCCCAGTCCTGGGGTTGCACCACGTCGTTCTTGATGCCGAGTTCCTCGAACCGGCAGTGCAAGTGAAACCCGAACGCACCCGCCTCATAACAGGTCACCACGTTCCTGGTGAGCTACTGCTGTTTAACCACAAAGAGCATGAGCTCTTCGTAGGTCATTTTCTGCACGGGCTGTGGAGTCGCTCCATCGACCTGACGGCTTACCCAGTAATATTTGCCGTGCGCGTCGATGCCAAGTTTGATCGATTCGTAGGAGACAGTTGATGGGGATGAATTGATGGTTTTCATGGCCTTTAAGATCGCGGGATCTCGCGCCGCTCGACAACCTCATGTCGTCTTTCATTAACGTGATGGAGACGCCGACCAGAAACAAAAACAGCGGAAAAATTCCGTCGTAAAAACGAAAGCCCGCCCATTCCACGTGCTTCAACTGCTGAGACACCGCGGTCAGCAGCCACCCGCCACCCAGCGCTTCCAAAGCTTTCGCGACCTCCTCTCCGCCAATAATCTAAAACATGTCAAATCCGCGCAGCGCATCGACCAAGAGCATTTGCTTTGGAAGGGCATCGAAATTTGCCTGCGCGGGATCGTTATTTGGAGGAACCGAGGTGGGGGTGTTCATGGGGTTGGTTTGATGGATTCTGGAAATCACCGTACAATGCCAAGAGCCCCACATTTTGGTCGCCCAAGCGAAATGCATCCGGCGTCATACAAAATAAGGCTGGAGGATAGGACCGATCACATTTTCAAATCAATCCTCGCAGCAAATCTGCACATCCGGCTTTCGCGACGGACACAAAAAGTCGACCTCGGGATTTCGCTTTGGATTATTCAACTCGTTGAAACATGCCTCGAGCAAAGAACTCAGCCATCAGTTTGTAAGTTGTCGCGCAACGGGTAGCGCGCTGGCGCGATTGATTCCCAAAAAAGATCCAAATTGATTTGAAAAGTGTGACACGGCCCGCGAGGTCGCAACGCGTATGCGCTGTTTAGTCTTCAAACCGGCCTCACCAAATTTCAAACGCCGAATTACAAGAAAATCATTTTCATGGACGATTTTCCTGCCGCCATTTTGGCCGATCCCAGTCCATCAAACTCGTTGAACTATCGCCCAGCTCCAACCGCGTCACTCTTGGCAATCGCCTTGCCGCCCAAGACGCCACGCACTCCCGCGGGGTCGGTAAATTCGACGCTCAATGAACGCGTTCCTTGGCCACCACGGTAAAAAACGCTCAACGGATGCCATCCCGCAGCCAGACGAATGGCTCCCACAGTCTCTTTGCCCGTACGGCCAAAGTCGTCGTCAATCACCCTCGCCTTGTGCAGGAATAACGCCGCTCCGCCATCACTTTTGAGATGGAACGTGTAATCTCCCTCGGTCTCAGCGTGGAACCAGCCCGTGAAGGCGGCTCCTCCGATGTCCTTTGTTACGCATCCGGATGCGTCAATGGTTGGTGCAACTAAACGGGAAGAGGGAGTAACGCTCCGGAAGTCAGGCACCCAAGGCCAGCTTCCTGCATAAAGGCCGACATCGAGTTTGCCCTCCACCAATTTTCCGGAGGGCTCGCCCGCGGGAACCGCGGCGCTGTCATAAGGCCGTTTTGCCGCGGAATCCGGGCGGCGCATTTGCAGGACTTGAGCTTTCATCTTTGCTTGCAGCGGAGCAAGGGCTGGGTTGATCGCGAGATTCTTGGATTGCTGCGGGTCCTTCTCCACGTCGAAAATCTCAAAGTCGTCTGTTGCAGCTTGGATGTTGTAACGGACCCCGACATAACCGTCCGTCACGACCGTTTGCATCTGGCCTCGCAGGCGGTTGCGGTGTACGGATCGGAACTCCTGATATTCCGGCGTCTTTCCCTCACCCTGATATTCAATGTAAACCGTGCTTGCGGGGCGTTCGCCCTTTCCCGTCAAGATGGGTAAAAGCGACACTCCGTCCGAGGCAGCGGGCGCAGGCAAGCCAGCCGCATCGGCAAAAGTGGCGAGCCAGTCCCACATGCCGCTTGGGGTATGATCAACGCTCCCAGCAGGCATGCGGCCTGGCCACCGGACGAGTGTCGGTTCACGAACGCCTCCTTCGAGGGTATCGCGCTTAATGCCATCGAAGGCTCCGTACCCTGCGAAGAACGTCGGATGGTATGCTTCCTTAAGGTAGGATTCCTTGGAAGGGCCGTTATCCGATGTAAAAACCACGAGGGTGTTGTCGTCCACCCCGAGGTCCTTGAGGAGTTGAGTGAGATCGCCTACTGCGGCATCGATTCGCTGCACATCAGTCACGTACCGCTTCTGGACGTCGGGCCACGGGACTTCGGGGGTTGCAGGGTTTTTATCGTGATCCCAAGTTGCATTGGCGACGGCCACATCGATCCATGCGTCCATTTCACCATGGGCGGTGTTGATCATTGCACCGGGCTTGCCCTGCCACTGAAGGCCGCCTTTTACTCCGCCGCCCTCGGGGTAAGCGCACGGAGGGAGTTGCAGTTTGGCGTGAGGAGTGTCGTAAGCTAGGTACAAGAAAAAGGGCTGTTTTGGCTGCGCTGCGACGTGATCGCTAATCCATTTTTTGGCCCGTGCAGTGAAGAGATCCGCAGTGTAACAGAGGTCAAGGTCCCCGGAGACTTCGCGATCATTTTCCCAGACCTCACGTTTGTCTTCTTTGGGATAATGAAAGTGGCCGTCTTTGTGGCGAACAAACCCGTAATAAAAATCAAAGCCGCGTTTCGTTGGATACGAAGGCCATACAGAAGGATTAGCCCCATCCAAACCGTGCTGGCCCTTGCCTTTAAGTTCCTTCCCCCCTTGAAGGCCCCATTTTCCTATCGCGGCTGTGGCATACCCGGCTCCTTTGAGAACCGAAGCGACCGTGTGATTCTCGGCCAGCGCCTTATCAAACTGGTTGTCCCGGACGTTGGCGTGGCCTTGGGTTTGGCCAAGCAAAAAGGAGGCGCGCGATGGGGCACACACCGGCGCAGCGCAGTAATGGTTGCGCAGCAGCATGCCTTCGGAAGCGAAACGGTCCAGCTGCGGAGTGGCAAAGGCGGGAAGAGAGCGGTCGTTCTGTGAGGCTCGAGCGTTCTGAAAGGTCGGACCGGTATCCCCAAATCCCAGATCGTCACAGAGGATAAAGATAATGTTGGGCTTGGCGGCCTCTATCCCGCACACATTCGCCGCACCGGAAACAAGGAGAAGGAAAGAGAGAATTTTTTTCACAATGGAGGAGCTATTCCAAAACGAGCACGTTGTTAAACGTATTCGTCGGTGACCCCGTTCATACGCGCCAGCTGAGCCCATCAAAATTTCATGCCCATTAGTGTCTAGGCTGTTGCTCTTACCACTTACCAACTTGTTCTTGAGCCGGGGTAGACTTCAAAACAGCTGGCAACCAATCTTTCGAAAACATCCTAGCTAATCCAAAAAAAGTTAAGCCAAAGCTTCAATCCCGTTGGTACAGGAATTCGTCGGAGCTTTGGTTCTACCCCAAAAAATTTACTGATGTGTCGGGCAGCTTTGGTGAATTCGTTGCACTTCACAGTTGAATCAGGCACTTTAGCGCGCCCCGCGACGAAACCGTGCGCGCGAACTGCGGAAACGGGGCCAAAAAGAAACTCCTATCATTTGGGCGCTCTTCGTGAGGAGACTGCGCACCAGTTGGAGATGGTTCCCGCTTTGGGGCCATTGCTTAGGATTGCAAAGCTGATTGAAGTCCGAGACAACCTTGCTTCTGCGAGGGGACTTGTTCCGTTATGCGCCCCGGGTTACGTGGCGCCCATCGATTTACGGAATCAGGAAAGAGTAGGACGTGTCATGCAGTTTATCCACGCGCGCATCCGAAAAACGATCAACCGAAGGGAGGTTGCTGAGGTAGCAGCCCTGAGTGAGGGGGCGTTCAGTCGATTTTTTCTAAAGCATCGCAAGTTGGCCGGCCAGCGGAACGATCATGAAACCATACATCCGCCCTAATGCGGATCCGCGATTCAAAGTGCGAGAGTACCACGTCCTGCTGACCGCCGCCTCGTGGTCGAGAAATAATCCGGTCCACTTCTACCCTATGTCTTTTCAAAAGGGCCATCGGCCATCCACCAAACTCCGGCCGGACGTGGCTGCGCGCCGCTTCAACCTAATGCAGCGCACCCGGTCTGTTAGCCGTTTAACGAGCCCTGCGCCGGGAACCCTGTAGCTGCGCGCGCATTCGAGGCACGCGTAGGCAGCCGGCACTGGGCGCATCGAGAGCGGGTTCAGTGTGGGACTGCCCCGTGCGCGTGTGGCGGAGCCTCCCGATGGGAGGCCATGTGCGAGGGCCTTTGGAAGAACCAGCCGCAAAACACGATCAATTTAGGATGAGCTGTTAGCATAACTTTCATATCTAACCTTGAATTGCCGATAGAAAATGTTACATATAAAACATTTTAATACTTGGCTGCTGCAATGCAAATAACTGAACGAAATACATATGCACGCATTAAAATTTTTTGCGTCGGGACTTGCCGTCTCGTTTGATGCGGGTTCGCATTATATTCTCTGGGTGTTTTATTTTTGGCAGGTTTCTATTTTTTTTGCTCACCCCCGGCGCTGGGCAGAGGTTTGCATTTTCTTTTTTCAGTGCATTCAGGATTTGAAGACAAGTGTGCTGTCGCGTGTGTGCGGATGCTGGGCGGCGCCGGGCGAGAAAAAGAGCAGCGTTTTCCGAGTGTGGAGGCGAAGGGGCCCTGCATTTTTCGCGAGATCCTCTGGCGCTTTGAGCTTGAGCGCAGGGTGGTTGCTGATGGCGGCTTTGTCGATCAGCCTGCCGGCAAGAGCGGCGGAACTTTATTGGGACACCAACGGCACAACATCCGGGGCGGGTACGACGGCGAACGGGACTTGGGGAGTAAACAGTTACTGGAACACTGATGCGGCCGGGGTTTTGAATTCGTTTGGCTCAGCGACGACCTTGAGTGACCAATTGTACTTTTCCGCAGGAACCGATGCCACGGGGAGCTCAAGAGTCACGCTGTCCGGGGCGGTGTATGCGGGTGGGTTGGTGGTGAACCAAGGAAGCATCACGTTGGCTGGCAGCTCCAGTCCCAGTCTGACACTGGGAACCTTGGGGGTTTTGGTTAATAGCGGGGGATCGCTTGGAATGAATACTAGTTTGACTTCGGTTTTATTGGCCGGCAGCCAGACATGGACGAATCAAAGTTTAAACCTGTTCACTACGAGCAGCGCCACGGTAATTGCGGGGACCGCGACAACAGGCTCTACCTTTGTGTTGACGACCGGTGGCGCGGGAAACACCACGTTGTCTGGCTCTTTGAAAAACGGTTCAGGTGGGGGAGTCCTTGGGCTGATAAAAATCGGAGCCGGATCGGTAAGGCTCTCTGGTTCGAACGACTACTCGGGTTCGACCATGATTATGGAGGGTACGCTGGCCTTGGGTCATGCGAGCGCCCTGAGCGGTGGGGGAGCCATCACCTTTTTGGGTGGAACCCTGCAGTTCAGCTCCTCGAACACGTCGGACTTGTCGGCACAGATCGTAGGCAGCACTTCGGCAATGACGTTGGATACTAACTCGCAGACGGTGACATTCGCCGGGAGCCTTGACGGGACGAATACCGGCGGACTGACGAAACTTGGTGCGGGCTCTCTTGTTTTAAGCGGCAGCAATCAGTATACGGGATTGACGACGGTCGGGCGTGGGCTGCTGATTCTCAGCAGTTCCAATGCGTTGGCTGCCGGCGGATCGGTTCTGACGGGCCAGATTATGACGAACAGCCGGTTGGCGTTGAGCGGCGGGATCACTGTTTCCGGATCCACCCTTACGATCAGCAGTCACGGCGGCAGTAGCGGCGGTACTTCCCTTGGCGCCCTGCAGAACCTGAGCGGTGACAATACGTGGGCTGGGGACATCATTCTGGGCGACGATAATGATGAATTTCTACCGAGAGTGGGTGCTGTTTCCGGCACTCTTACGATTTTGGGCGTTATCAGGGAAATCAGCGGCGGGACTGGGACTTATACCCTTTTTAGCGCGCCGGACAGTAGCGCAGGCGCGAGGGTGGTTTTTGCGGGCGCGAACACCTGGTCTGGGTCTATGGCACTGAAATCTGGGACTTCAGTTTTCTCCAGCCTTAACAGCGTCTTCACTAATACAACTCTGGGCACGGTGCACTCTCCGTCAAGCAACATGGGCGCTCCCACCACCGTAGCCAATGGGGCCATTGAATTTGATAACAAGGATGATGCCGCTTCTCTTGTTTACACGGGGACAGGAGAGGTCACGGACCGGACTATTGTTCTTAAAGGTGGTAGTTCAAACTCATTCATCGAACAATCCGGTTCCGGGTTGTTAAAGTTCGTTTCCAATCTGACAAACTGGGCAACTAGCAGCAATACGCTGAATCTGCAGGGATCAACGGCGGGCGCCGGGGAGATTTCCGGTTCCATCCCGAATCCAACCAGCGGTTTTTTGACCCTCGTCAAGCAAGGTACGGGCCGGTGGACGATTTCTGGGAGCAACTCGTACAAGGGAGAAACCAAAATTGTGGGAGGAACGCTGGTTTTGGGAGGCAGCAACGCGTTGGCCGGCGGAGGAAGTGTTTCATTTTCGGGGGGAATACTTTCCTTTGGAACAGGCGGTGCAAACTACCGCAATTCGATCACGATGAGTTCAGGCTCATTGATAACTCTAGATTCGGCGGGCTATTCGGGAACTTGGAGCGGGACCATTGATGCGAGCAACACCGGTGGGTTGACGAAGATGGGTGCGGGTTTTTTGACGTTGAGCGGAAACAATGCATACACGGGGACAACGACGATCAGCGCGGGCACGATTGGCTTGGGTCATGCAAGCGCTCTGGGCAGCGCGGGAGACATTGTTTTCGCGGGGGGCACCCTGCAGTTTGGGGCGGCGAACACATCCGACTATGCGTCGAGGATCGTTGGCAGCGGTTCTGCGATCGCGTTGGACACG
>JBILUQ010000480.1:0-15134 GCA_044370935.1 Chthoniobacteraceae bacterium | reverse complement strand
TTGGTTCGGTTGGAGCGCTTGGTGCCGGGAGCCTGACTATCAACTCCGGCGCCGCGTTGGACGCTTCCGTCCCGCTCGTGCTGCCAGCGCTTCCTCAGGTGTGGAACGGCGGGTTCCAGTTCCTCGGCACCAATTCCCTCGATTTGAGTGGGGGATCAATTTCCTTAAATGTAGCCTCAACGGTGAGCGTGGTTGCGGGCACATTGAGCGTCGGAAATATCTCCGGCGGTTATTCACTCGAAAAATCGGGTGAAGGCACACTCGTTTTGTCAGGTACCAACTCGTTAACAGGATCGCTGACGGTGAGCGCGGGGGAATTGGTGCTCAATGCGGCGAGCGGTTTTCCTTTCAATATAGTCAATAATGCGAAGCTCGCGTTCTCGACCGCGGCAAGCCAGAGCTTTGCGGGTTCAATCACCGGCAACGGTTCTTTGCGCAAGCGCGGGCTCGGAATCCTCGATTTGACGGGCGCCAATGACTACTCGGGCGGCACTGTGGTGGAGTCCGGTTCGCTTTATATTGGGCCGAATGCGCTTTCCACGGGCAGTCTCACGGTTGCTGCAGGTGCTGCGGTTGTTTTCGACAACTCGGCGGGTCCCGTAAACTTTCCTCAGCTGACGGTTTCTGGTCCTGGGCAAATCCTTGCCGTGAATCAGATGAACGGCGTGTATTGGTCGGGTGGATTCACTGGAGTTGCTTCTCCTTCGGTCGTGAATCAACCCGTGGGCGCCACTCGGGTGTTGGGAGAGCCGCTCACTCTAAGCGTGACGGCGAGTGGCGGGGGCACTCTCACTTACCAGTGGCGCAAGGGTGGTGTGGATATCAGCGGGGCGGTATCGGCGGCCTTGAGCATAGCCGCAGTGCAGTCCTCTGATGCTGGGAATTATGAGGTGGTGATAAGTAACGTGGCGGGCAGCATCACCAGCAGCGTGGCAACGGTGACGGTGAACGTGCCTCCGAGCATTGCGTTGCAGCCGGCGAGCATCACTTTGGACGGCGGGTTGACCGCAAATTTCGCCGTGAGCGCTGTTGGCACCGCTCCTCTTGCCTATCAGTGGCGCAAGGGTGGAGTGAACATTGTCGGCGCGAACGGCCCGACGCTTGTCATCAACGCGGTCCAGCCGGCAGATGCTGGCAATTACGAAGTGGTGGTCAGCAACATGGCGGGAAGTGTCACCAGTGGCATCGCCGTTCTCACCGTGAACGTGCCTCCGAACATCACCAGCCAGCCAGTTTCGCAGGCGGTGGTGAGCGGTGGTTCCGTCGGCTTCACAGTGTCCGCAACCTCGATGAATCCGCTCAGTTATCAGTGGCGGAAGGGTGGCTTGCCCATCGATGGTGCAACGTCTTCGAGTTTCGTCATCCCAGAAGTCCGTGCCGTGCATGCCGGCACATACGATGTTGTCGTGAGTCACTCGGGAGGATCAGTCGCGAGTGCGGGTGCGGTTTTAACTGTTACCAAGCTTGTCTCAACCATTCTTTCGACCCCGGCGGCCTCTGCAATACAGTATGGTCAACCACTAAGTGCCTCCATGATCTCAGGCGGCTCAGCATCGGTGCCCGGCACGTTTGGATTTGTGTTTCCAGGGGCAATTCTTAACGCAGGCGTGAATCCGGTGGGTATCACATTCACGCCGGCAGACGCGGATAATTACACTTCGGTGACAAGCACGATCAATGTGACGGTGAACAAGGCGTTGCCTGCGCTGTCGGTTCTGCCGAGTGCGACGGCGATCACGTACGGTCAGGCGCTCAATCAGTCGGTGCTGTCCGGTGGATCGGGTTCTGTGGAGGGCGTGTTCTCGTTTACCTCTCCAAGTTTCGCTCCGAATGCGGGGATGGCTCAGGTTGGGGTGACATTCACGCCCGCTGATCTGGCGAACTACTTGAGTAGCAGTGGATCGATTTTGGTTCAGGTGAACAAGGCGGTGCCGAGCATCACCACCTTACCGGTGGCGTCACCAATCACCTATGGGCAGGCATTGTCTGCATCCACGCTGAGTGCCGGGGTGGGTTCTGTGGAAGGTGGATTTGCATTTGGTTCGCCGGCAGTGATGCCCAATGCGGGTGTGTCGACGCATGCGGTGGTGTTTAGTCCGGTGGATTCTGCGAATTATTTGAGCGCGACGGGTTCGGTTCAGGTGACGGTGTTAAAGGCAGCAAGCACGATACAGGTGCTGCCTGTATCGACGCCGATTGTGTATGGACAGCTGCTGAGCGCCTCGACGCTGAGTGCTGGCTCCGCATCGGTGGAGGGGAGTTTTGTTTTCAGCAACCCAGGATTTGCACCGAACGCGGGAATTGCGTCGCAGGAGGTCACCTTCCTGCCGACGGACTCATCAAATTACAATGCGTCCAGTGGTCTGGTGAGCGTGACGGTGAACAAAGCGCAGTCGGTTGTGAATGACGCGCCGTTGGCGACAGGGATCGTATACGGTCAAACGCTTGCATCCTCGACATTGAGTGCGGGGGCGGGGTCGGTTCCGGGGACGTTCACATTCACGGCGCCTGCAACCGCGCCGGCAGCAGGTGTGTTTTCTGCGCCGGTGACGTTCACTCCGAGTGATGCTTCGAGTTATCTGACTGCAGGCACTGTGGTGCTGGTGACGGTGGGCAAGGCTGTGCCGTTGATTCTGGAAACGCCGATGGCCGGCACGCTCAATTACGGCCAGCCGCTGAGCGCCTCGGTGTTGTCGGGCGGCTCAGCATCGGTTGCGGGGGTCTTCGAATTCACTTTGCCCGGTTTTGTTCCGAACGCGGGCGTGAACCCGGTGGGTATCACATTCACGCCGGCTGACGCGGATAATTACACTTCGGTGACAAGCACGATCAATGTGACGGTGAACAAGGCGCAACCCACGATACTTTCGCTGCCCGTCGCCTCGGCAATCAGTTATGGTCAGACCCTCGGGCAGTCATTGTTGAGTGGTGGTTCGGCTTCGACTGCGGGGATGTTCTCCTTCGAGCAGCCGAGTCTTGCACCGGGTGTGGGAGAAGGCTTGCACGGTGTAATCTTCACACCAGCAGAGCTCACAAACTATTTCACCGTAAGCGGCTCAGTGAGTGTGTTGGCCAATAAAGCGGCGCCGAATTTGATTCCGCCTGTGGCTTCCTTGATTTTCTTTGGTCAACCCTTGTCAGCGTCGCTGCTGAGCGGAGGATCGGGATCGGTGCCTGGGAGCTTTGCGTTTGCGTCACCAGACTCGATACCGGTCGCGGGAACCAATCCTCAGACGGTTGTGTTCATTCCGGTAGACTTGAGCAATTTTACACCGGTTAACGTGCCCGTGCAGGTGAGTGTGATTGGGCCGGGCGCTGCGGTGACTTTGGGGGCGGGTAATGAGAGCGGGAACATACCATTTGTCTTTTCGGGGTCGTCTTCCATCACCAAGACGGGTGGCGGATTGATCGCGCTCGAGGGGACGAATTCCTATACGGGTAAAACAATCGTACAGAGCGGGGCGCTCGGGGTGACTTCCCTCAACAATCTGCTCGCAACAAGCTATACATGGTCGAATTTCGCGGGTGCGGTTGGTGTTTCGCAAGTCGTGGATGGGAATGGAACCAGCGCAAGGTTCATGGACCCGGATGGATTCGCGATTGATGCTTCTGGAAATCTGTTTGTCGCGGATTGCGGGGCGCATGTGATTCGCAAAGTGACTCCCCAGGGGACGGTGACAACTTTCGCAGGATTGAGCGGCGTATCCGGCAACACCGATGGACCCGGATCTTCTGCGCGGTTCAATACGCCCGAAGGAGTTGTGATTGATAGTGCGGGAAATTTGTATGTATGTCAGTGGAGCTCGTTTGCGATCCGCAAAATCACGCCGGAAGGACTGGTAACAACATTGGCCGGGCGCGGGGATACTCCCGGGGCAGTGGACGGCGACGCTGCCACCGCGCGGTTCCAATCCATCCATGGGATGGCGATCGATCCGCACGGCAACCTGTATGTCGCGGACTGCGGCAACCATGCGATCCGTAAAGTCACGCCCACAGGTTTTGTAAGTACTGTTGCGGGGGCTCTTGGGCAATCAGGCAGCGTGAATGGTCCCGGTGCGCAGGCCCGGTTCTTGTCGCCAATTTCGTTGACCCGTGCGCCGGATGGAAAATTTTACATCGCTGATTTTGCGAACCACATGATTCGGGTGCTGGATCCATCCGGCACAGTGTCAACCCTAGCTGGGAGCCCAGCGGCTGCAGGCACTGCGGATGGACAGGGTTCTGCGGCGCGATTCAATTATCCAGTGGATTTATCGGTAGACTGGTCCGGCAATATTCTGGTTTCGGATCGTGGTAATCACACGATCCGCCGTGTGACGCCAACGGGCTCGGTGACCACGATCGGAGGGCTTGGCGGTTCGGCGGGAAGCTCAAACGGCACCGGAAGTGCCGCCCGATTCAACGGTCCGCATGGAATTCAAGTCGGTCCCGACGGAATCTTGTACGTTGCCGACCGAGATAATCGCACGATCCGAAAAGGTGTCCCGAGCTTTGGTTCGACCTTGGCCCAGAGTTCGCTTGGCGCACCGATAGACATTCAAAATGCGACGATTAGCCTGGGAAGCTTCGATTCAGCGGGTGCGCTTGTGTACTCGGGCACAGGTGAGACCACCTATCGTCCGATTGATCTCGCAGGCACCACCGGAGGCGGTGTGCTGGATCAGTCTGGTTCTGGCTCCCTGTTCTTGCGCGGACCGGTGACTGCCAGCGGTGTAGGTTCAAAGACGCTTACTCTTGAAGGATCGACAGCTGCATTTGCCGAGCTCGCAGGTTCCGTTTCAGACAACGACCCGACAGCTACTACCTCCATCCGTAAGCAGGGGACAGGCAGGTGGATTCTTTCCGGTGCGAACACGTTCTCCGGCGGCACAGCTCTCGAGGACGGGATTCTTGGTCTGGCGAGTCCCTATGTACTCGGCAAAGGTCCATTGATCGTTTCCGGAGGGTCGCTTGAAAACCTGTATGGCGCGCCGTTGGTGGTTCCCAGCGACTTGATGCAGAGTTGGAGTGGAAGTTTTGGTGTCCTTGGCGCATACAGCGTGAACCTCGGATCCGGCAGTGTTGCTATGAACGCAGACCTCAACTTGTCCGTTCAAGTGCCCTTGCTCGAAGTGGCCGGTGATATCCTTGGCGGTTGGACGCTTACAAAGTCCGGCTCCGGTTCGCTTTCGCTTGGTGGTTCCAATCAGTTCTCAGGATTGAACATCAGCGGAGGGGTGGTGGCGATCAGCCGCGCTGACGCTGCGGGCAGTGGGCCGGTAACCACTGCGGCCAATACAAAGTTGGTATTAAATACGCAGGCTACCGACGAGGGCGCCGCTGCAGGTCCGAATGTTGGGTTTCCGGGCTCGTACACCCTCGCGAATTCCATCAGCGGTGCGGGGGCCGTCGAAAAGACCGGGCAGGGTGCGGTGACCTTGAGCGCGCCTAATAATTATTCGGGAGGAACTACCGTTTCCGCGGGAAGCCTTCTGGTGGATTCGACCTCGGGTCTTGGCTCTGGGCCGCTGAACATCTCCGCGGGCGCGACTCTTGCCGTCGCGGTTCAGTCCGATTCGATTCTCTCGAATGCGGTCTCGGGTGGCGGCGCCTTTGTGAAGACCGGTTCCGGCCGCTTGTTGTACTCGGGTGTCAACTCCAGCACCGGTTCCCTGATAGTGAGCGCGGGATCCTTGGTATTCGCAAACGGGTCGGCTGTCGGGTCGGGTCCTCTGGTCGCGGCGACGGGCGCTACAATTGCGTTCGAATTAAGCGGTGATCTGGTTATTCCGAACGTCATCACGGGAAACGTGGTTTCTTTGAACCCAGCCTATCGATTGACTTGGAGTGGCGGTGCGTTGGGCGGTCCTTTGGCGGTTGTAACGAGCACGCTCGCGGTCTCTGCAGAAACATGGGTGCCGTTCCAGTATCAGGTTAACTCCACGAACGGGCCAGTGTCTTACTCGATGACCGGCTTGCCTGCGGGTCTCGGGTTTAATCCCGCCACGGGTTTGATTTCCGGCACTCCAACCCAAGGCGGGCGCTTCGAGGTGCAAATCGCCGCAACTAATCCGGGTGGCACCAGCAATGTAACGCTGATTCTGAGCGTGCAGCGCACTGCCCCAATTCTTGCGGTGGATTTTACGGATAATGCCGATCTCGAGGCCCTGGATTCCACCACGCCGAAGGGGCCTTTGTGGACCAAAGTTTGGAATTCGGTAGGAGGAGCGTCTGGATCGCGGACTTTCTTGGCCGATCATACGGGTGTGTCGCGAGCACTCGGACTGACGTGGAGTTCCGGGAATACCTGGCGCACGAGTTCTACGACTGATTCTCAGGAAGAGAGGATCCTCCGCGGTTATCTGGATGATTCACCGGTCTCCATCACCCTCACGGGCATTCCGTTCACGAACTACAATGTGTACGGGATCGTTGCCAGTGACAACGACATGACCCCGTATGACGCATTGGATTTCAGGGTGAACAACACCTGGGTGTTTGGCGGGGCAAATGCTTCCTTTGCGCCTGCCTACGGGATGTGGGCTGCTGCCGGCCAAAAATGGATCGAGATCAATAAATCGACCGGACAGCGCGGGAACTATTGGAAGGTGAGTAATCTGTCTGGTTCAAGCGTCACGATCCAAGGGATGGTTGCTCAACCTCCGAGGCGCGGCAGTCTTGCGGCGATCATTATCGAATGTGCGCCCTCTCAGAGCATCGATTTTGCGGAATTGCTTGCATCGAACATACAGCCCGATGGGACGCTTGCCCTCAACGCCACGGCGAGTTCCGGATTGACGGTGGAATGGTCGGTACTGAGCGGTTCCGCGACGATCGAGGGAAGCACGCTTACGTTTGTGGATGGCGGCACGATTCGGGTGCAGGCCGCGCAGTCCGGTAGTCTTGAGATCGCGCCAGCCGTGCCTGTGGTCAGGACGATCACGCTTAATAAACTTCCGCAATCCGTATCCTTTGAAGCGCCAGTAGCGAAACAGTACGGCGACGCGCCCTTTGCGGTTTCCGCAAGCTCAAGCTCCGGCTTACCTGTCACCCTTTCGGTGCTGAGCGGTCCGGGAGTGCTCGAGAACGGAACGGTATCCATCGTAGGGGCAGGAAGTCTGGTGCTGCGCGCGCGCCAGGAGGGCAGCTTCACTTACATGTCGGCAACGGAGGATCGGACCGTTGTGGTTTCGCCTCGGGCGCTGAACGTGTCCGGACTTGGCGCACTTAACAGAGTTTACGACGGCACCACTGTGGTCTCTCTCTCTGGCACTCCTGTGCTGACGGGGGTTTTGGCAGGGGATGCTGTTTCGCTCAGCAGCGAGCTAGGCGGTCAGTTTGAGAATGCACTGGTTGGTTCTGCAAAGACGGTCTCCATTACTGGACTCGCTCTCGGCGGTGCTGCTGCCGGCAACTATGTCGTGAATGCCCCGGCGGGCATCACTGCATCGGTCACGCCGAGGCCGGTGACCGTCTCTGGCTTGAGCGTGCCCCAAAGAAGGTACGACGGCACATCGGCCGCGGTTCTGGTTGGTGATCCGATCCTCGCTGGTGCCGTCCAAGGCGACGATGTTGGATTGGCAGGAACTCCTGTTGCCAACTTTGCAGACGCTCTGCCTGCGGCAAGTAAGCAAGTGCTGGTCGGCGGTTTTATTCTGAATGGGTCTGCCGCTTCGAACTACGAGCTTGCTCAGCCCCAAGGATTGCGGGGCGATATTCTGCCGGCACAGCAGCAGATTGTCTTTGCGCCGCTCTCGGCTCGGACTTACTCCACGCTAGCTTTCCCCATTTCCGCGACTTCGGGCTCAGGACTTCCGGTGAGCTTCAGTATCATGAGCGGGCCTGCCACCATTTCGGGATCTTCAATTTCTCTGACAGGAGCAGGCGAGGTGGTGGTGCGTGCGTCCCAGCTTGGAAGCCCGCTCTATGAGGCGGCGCCTGGTGTAGACCGCGCCTTTGTCGTAAACAAGGCGACCCAGACGATTGAATTTACGATGCCAACTGAGCGCCTGTATTCTACAACGGCGACATTGCTTAGCGCGGTATCAAGCGCAGGTTTGCCTGTGACCTTCAGCGTTGTAAGCGGTCCCGGTTTGATGGAGGGCGCGACATTAAAGGTGACCGGCGTGGGAAGCGTGGTGGTGCGGGCATCGCAGGGGGGGTCGGCGAACTACGAGCCGGCGGATGATTTGGACCGCACCATTTTGGTGAAACCCGGGGTGCACACAATCGACTTCGGGCCTCTTTCCGCAAGGACCTACTCCGAGGTCCCGTTTGATTTGAATGCAACCTCAAGCGCGGGTCTGCCTGTGAGTTTCAGCATCGTCAGCGGTCCTGCGACAATCGCTGGCAAAAGCCTCACGTTGAACGATGCCGGTTTGGTCGTGGTTCGCGCGTCGCAGGCAGGTTCGGCGAACTATGAGCCGGCCGAAAGCATCGAACGCAGTTTTACCGTGGTTAAACTATCGGTTGCTTTTGTTAAACAACCGGAACCCCTGCAGCTCGCCGAACTTGCCGAAGCGACCTTCGACGTGCAGGCGACAGGGTACGAACTCTCTTATCAGTGGTATTTCAAACCGCTCATTGGAGCGCGTGTAGCGCTCGAAGATGCGACAGGAATCACGGGCTCGAAAACGGCCCGACTGAAACTCAGCAGCATGTCTCAGCGCAACGTAGGTTTATACGATGTTGTCGTGACAAGCGGGTTTGGTTTGCTCGGTTCCCTCTCAAAGACCAGCGACCCCGTCCAACTCGAACTCTTCCTTCCCCCCGTCATCGATCGAACAGCGTTTGCGAAACAGTCAGCATCCCTGAAGCCGGGGCGCAGTCTTGTGCTTTCCGTCGCGGCGCAGGGATCCGCCCCGTTCAACTACACTTGGTTCAAGGACGGTACGGCTGTATCCGGAGGAACGGCTGCCACCTTGAAGGTGAGCAGTACGGACATCGATTCGAGTGGTGCGATTTCAGCGAGCTACACGGTGAGAGTTGCAAACGCTGCGCGGAATGGCGGGGGCACAGGCTCGGATCAGACAACGAATCCGGCTGTGATCGCCGTCGAGCAACTGCCCCCTGTGGTGGAGTTGACTTCGAAACTTGCCGGTGTGGTCAACGGAACAAGCCCGCTGCTTGTGACACCGGGGAGCACCGTGGAACTGGGCATCGCTTCAAAGACCGAGTCGGACTGGACCTACCAATGGAGGCTCAACGGACTACCTCTTAAGGGCGGCACAGCCTCCACGTACTCCCTGAAAGTGGGGGCAGCCGAGCAGGAGGGGGTTTACGACGTAGTGGTGAGCAACGGCGTAGGCTCCCGGATTTCGGCTTCCAAGCGGGTGGAGCTCAATGCCCGCCCCGCCGCGATCGAGAGTTTGTTGCAACCGGTTGCCTTGGCGGTGGGCCAGCAGCTCAACTGGTCCGGATTCAAAGCACTCGGGGATGCGCTCACCTACAAGTGGACGCGCAACGGGGTCGCGGTCTCTTCCACTCGGGCGAGCATCCTGCAAGGTGGCACTTTGAGAATCAGCTCTCTGACTGCGGCCGATGCAGGGGAGTACGAACTGGAAGTCTTTAACAGTTTTAGTTCCGCGAAAACCAAGGCGACCCTGACAGTGCTCGCCCCGGCTCAAATCGAAAAATTTTCCACTGGCGAAGTCTGGGTGAATCCGGGAAGCACTCCAGTGAGCTTTGAAGTCACAGCGAAAGGCAGCGATCTCAAGTACGAGTGGCTCAGAAACGGCGAACCGATTACGGGAGCATCCGGTCCGAGGTTTACTCTCCAGAGGGTGTCTGACGAGGATTCGGGGGTCAAATTGTCCGTGCGGGTTTACAATGCCTCGCCTTTGACGGGTGCTGAGTTAAGCGCAGCAAGCGGTGAGTTCACGCTGAGGGTTCGCAAACCGGTTTCTTCGGTTTCAGTCCAATCGAGCGCTCTCGATGTCAGCCTTGGAGCTACGGTCACATTTACGGGGACGGCGCAGGGCACCGGACCATTTATCTACCAGTGGTTCAAGGATGGCGCGCCGATCGCAGGCGCAACCGCAGCGGAGTACCCGCTCAAAACTAAAGCCGATTCGAGCGGCGCGTATTCAGTGCAGGTTGCCAATCTGGTGAATTCGATGCAAAGCACCCCGGTTACACTGCTGGTGCGCGTGCCGGTGTCCATCGTTCAGCATCCTTTGACGCGCTCTGCAAACCCCGGGACTCCAGTCAAACTTTCAGTGCGCGCCGCTGGAATGCCGCCGTTCACCTACCAGTGGAGGAAGGGCGGAGTGAACATCACTGGAGCGACCGGCCCGGAACTCGTACTGCCAAGTTTAAGTTTTGATGACGAAGGCGACTACGACGTAGTTGTTGATAATGACGTAAACAGCCCCACCACCAGCAACGTGGCGTCCATCACAGTCAACAACTCGATTATCCTGGATCAGGCATGGCCGAAACCTCTCGCTGTTGTGGCGGGTTCTCAAGCGAGTCTTGAGGTCAAGGCCACGGGAAAATCCTTGCGTTACCAATGGCGCCGCAACGGGGTCCCAGTTGCAGGCGCCACCGGATCAGTTTTCATGCGCAAGAGCGCGACTCTCGCGGATGATGGCGAATACGACGTGGTGGTTAGTGGCGGCGCGAGTTCCATCACAAGCAACTCCGCGCGCCTCACCGTGTACGCCCCGGTGGCGATTACCCAGCAGCCTTCGCCACAGATACAAGTCGTCCCGACTTCCTCCACGCTTGCTTCGTCTGGTCTGCTGCAACTCTCGGGTTCAGCGCAGATCTCGGTGAAGGCCACCGGTGACGGCGTGCTGTCTTACCGCTGGTTCCGCAACTCGGAAACTGTGCCGTTCTCTACCGCAGGGGATACGGTTCTGGTAACGGCAACCGACGAAGAGCAACGGTTTGTGGTCGAGGTCGGCGGCGTGGCTGCTGGCACCGTTGACTTGGGGAGTGTTCGGAGCATCCAGGTACCAGTGCGCCTGATGACGCCCTTAACGTTTGCCGAAGGCGGAGATCCCCAGGACATCTCTGCGCCAGTGGGCGCTTCCGCTTCGTTCCGTGTCAGCGTTTCAGGCGGAGGGACTATGTCCTACCAATGGGAGCGTTATGAAAATGGGAGTTGGAAGGAGGTCGCGGGTGCGGTGGGCCCCGAGTTCTCTTTTTCGGCTCTCAAAATGGCAGACTCGGGCAACTATAGAGTCATTGTCTCCAACGCGCGGAATGCCGCCACCAGCGGTGCCGCCTCGCTGTCCGTACGCGAAATCGACATCATCGGGGACGCGGGCCAACCCGTTGCTCAAACAGTTAACCCTGGTGACGCAGCGGTCTTCCGAGTGAGCGCAACCGGCTCGAGCATGACCTATCAGTGGCGCAAAAACGGCACACCGATTAGTGGCGCGAACTCAGCGACGCTGGTTGTTCCAAGCGCGTCCAGCAACGATGCTGCGGCAGACAAGGCTGCGCGTGAAGGATTGTATGATGTCATTATCACGCATTCCTTGGGCAAATGCCTGAGCGCTTCCGCCGCTTTGAACGTAAACATGCCCGTGGTGATCACACGGCAACCGCAGCGCGTTTCGATTCTTGAAAACTCGCCGTTCACCTTGATTGTCCAAGCCGACGGAACCGGTCCGATCAGCTACCAGTGGCGCAAGCTCAACGGCAGCACCTGGCAGAACATCGCCGGAGCCACAAAATCCATCCTTGCGGTCACCTTGGCGAAAGCCGACGCCGCCGGGGCCTACAGCGTGGTGGTGTCAAATGTGGCGGGCAGGGAGACAAGCCTGAGCGCGCTCGTTCAGGTGCCGGAAACTGTCAGGATCACCAGTCATCCCGTCTCTCAGACTGTCAATGCGGGAGATGCAGTGAGTTTCTCGACCGAGGCCGCTGGGACTCCGGTGGATGGGGAAAGTCAGCTCTCGTTCACCTGGCGCCGCAACGGTGTTGCGCTGAGCGATGGCCCCGGAATCAGCGGCTCCTCCAGCAAGACTCTGAGCATTGCTTTTGCGGATCCAGGAACCGCTTCTGACCCCGGGTTGTCCGGCGTTTACGATGTGACTGTCCGGGGCGCTTTGAATGTCGTGTCGAGCATTCCGGCCACCTTGGAAATCCGCACCAAACCAATCATCACCAAGCAGCCTTTGCGTCAGGTGGTGAACGCGGGCGACGCGGCGCGGTTCGAAGTAGCTGCCCGCGGTACGGGCCTGCTGTCCTATCAATGGCGCATTAACGGCAGTCCAATCGCAGGCGCGACTTCAAATTCCTTCTCGTTGTCCGGAGTGACCGGCGCGAGGGCAGGCCAGTACTCTGTTGTTGTTTCCAACTCGCTCGGTTCTGTGGAAAGTGCGGCGGCTGAGCTTAAGTTGATGAAGAAGCTCAGTTTTGGGTCAACTCCATCGGCAGCTGCGGCAGCCCTCGCCAATGGATTGTCTGCGGGGCCTGCACTTCTGGCAGCGACTTTTGGGCAACCTGCCATGCTCACACAGAGAGTTGAGGAAAGCGACGACTATCAATTGCGCTTCCAGTGGCGCAAAAACGGGCAGCCGATCCCGGACGCAACCTCCTCCTCCTTCGTCATCGCTAGTGTCACCGACGCCGATGCCGGAAGCTACGACGCGATCATCAGCGCGATTGTGGACGGGGCTGAAAAGGCGCGCATTCAAAGCGGAGCGACCCTGCTGACGGTGAGTGCCCCGCCGCGGATCGAAAGGATGCCTGATCTAGTCGATGTCCGTCCGGGGCAAAGAACCACCATCGCGCCTCAGGTGACCTCCGAGTCAGGCACAATCACATTCTCCTGGAGCAAGGTTGTTGATGGCGGCACCCTGCAGCCTGTTTCCAGCAATGCCGTTGTGAACATCAGCGCGGATACGGGTGCGCTGACCTTCCTCTCGCCGGAGACGTCGGACTCCGGGGTCTATGAGTTGACGGCGAGCGATGTGAACGGTAAGCGCAAAGCCGAGACCAAGCTGATCGTCAGCCCGACATTCTCCGTAGCGATCAAACCAACCGACGCTACCCTCGAGATAATGCCCCGCGGGCGCTTGATGCTGAACACCAGCCTGTCGGTGAGAACTGGAACAGCCTCGGCTTCAAACGTGAGGTACCAGTGGCGATTCAATGGGGTGAACATCAAGGGAGGAAACTTGGCGCGTCTCCAAGTTAGTTCGATGCAGCCGCTCAACTCCGGATCTTACGACGTAGTTGTCTCCCACGGCTTTGAACGCGTGCAGTCCAATGCCATACAGGTTTTGGTGCGCGAGCCATTGCGTATCACCAAGCAGCCCCAGTCTCTGACGGTGTTTCCGGGCAAAGCGTTCGAGCTTTCAGTCGGGTCTAATCTCGATTCGGGAGTGACCTACCAGTGGGTGCGAGGCTCGGTGCCTTACGGGCAGATCGCTGCGTCGCGTGCGGTCAAAGTGATTCCGGGGGAGACAGGCCCGACTCTTCGGGTGGCTGCCGCGCAGGAGGTGGACAATGCCTTCTACATGGCCATTGTCACTTCAAAGTCGGCAAGGGTCACAAGCGCCGTCGCCAGGGTTACCGTTCTCGAGCCGGTCAACATCCGCAACCAGCCGCTCTCGCCGCCCAAATCACTCGCGCCCGGGCAAGCCGTGTCTTTCCGCGTGGATGCAAGCGGGGCCAAGCCCATGACCTACCAATGGTATCGGAATGACGAACCGATTCCGGGCGGAACCGGCCCCGTTTTAAGCCTCAATCGTCTCGCTGCCTCCGATGCCGGTCTGTATCAGGTGAAGATCTCAAACCCGGTGAATCCGGACGGAGTTTTCTCCGAGCGCGCAAACCTGCGTGTGAGCGTTCCAGTATCGATTGTCTCGGAACCAGGCGACGTTCGATTGGTTCAAGGTAGCACACTGAGCCTCTCGGTGGGCGTCTCCGGCGACGGCGAGTTCACGTATCAATGGCGCAAAAACGGCTTCCCGATCGCCGGTCTGAATGCCGGTTCCATTGCGATCCAAAAAATGAACCCTGCCGACAGCGGCCTTTACGACGTTGAGGTGTCGAATTATTCGGACAAAACTTACGCGCTCCAAATCGGGCGCGCCGTCAGCAGAAAGATACGTGTCGATGTCTTCTCGCCGATTAACGTACTGGCTCCGCCGGTCAGTCAAAGTGTTCTCGAGGGTGGATCGTGCTCGTTCCGCGTGATAGCATTTGGATCCGGCCCGCTGCGTTACCGTTGGAGACGCGCGGAGATCTCGGCTGGAACCTTCAGTACACTTGAAAATTCCGGGGATACGCTCCAAATCAAGAACGCTTCGGACAAAGACTTTGCCCACTACAAGGTGGCAATCAGCGGTCCGATGGACGCCGGTGACGAGGTCGCGTGGGAGTCTCCGGAATTCAGCCTTAGTAAGATTGTCGCCGGTTCGGTAATCACGATTATTGAGCAGCCCAAATCCCACAACGTTCTAGAAGGTGGATCCATCAAACTTAGCGTGCTTGCGACCACCTCCGGCAGCGCCGCTCTTACTTACCAGTGGTACAACGGCGCGAGCGATAAACCGGTGTTCACGGGTTCTTCTTATACTATCGAGAAATCCGTGTTCTGGGATGATGTTCAGAAACGGACCGATATCGGATACTACTACGCGACTATTAGCACGACGGTTAGCGACGGGTCTTTGAGCGTTCAAAGCTCGCCCGCGCTCGTCTTTGTCAATCCGACTGATCCAACGTTTGCTCCCACTGAAAAAACTGCCCAAGAACGATTCCTCGCGGGCCAGACCGTTCTCGCAAACGAAGGCGAGAATGTGTTACTGAAGACGCTCACGGTTGGAAACGGCCTGCGCTACAGCTGGAGCCGTGTTGACGGGAAGCCGCTGCCGGAAACCGCTAAAGGTGCGGAAACCTCCGAACTCATGCTTCGGGGAGTCACCCCGCTGGATGCCGGAACTTACAAGGCCACCCTGAGCTTTGATGACGGCTTGTCTTCCACGGTGCCCATTGGCGACGCGCTTCCGTGGCAGGTTTTGGTGCGTGCGCTTCCTCAAATCCTCAGCCAACCGCTCCCAGAACAAGTCCGCTCGCCTGACAAGGGTGAGACCGCAGTGTTTAGCGCCGGAATGGTGGTTACTCAAGATACGCGTTTCCAATGGTTCTATCGTTCGTTGCCTGACGCACCGTGGGTGCCTGTTCCGGGT
>JBILUQ010000315.1:0-4255 GCA_044370935.1 Chthoniobacteraceae bacterium | reverse complement strand
GCGCCGTCTGTAGGTTCCATAACGCGAGGGAATAGAAATGCTCTTGGGCAATAAGCCAGTCGTAAAAGGGTTCATTGATCAATTCGTTTGCCGATCCATTTCTATTCGCGAGTGAAGCAAGATTCTCGCAGCTTTCCTACACTTTGAGCGGGCTAATCAAATAGGCCGCGATTCGGGGCCAGCAGTTCCCCAATTATGAACACCCGATTGCAGCCGCAACGCTCCTTTCCCATCTTCCAACTTCGGAGAGGAAACATACCGAAATAACGCGTAGATAGCCCGCCTCCCGGGAGCGCTGAGCCCCAGCTCCGCATTGTCCCGACCGGACAGTAGTCCAAGACCCTGTTCCCGGCACTCACCTTTCGCCGCCCCCTATGCAGCGCTCGGAATTGTCCGCACCAGCTGGATTCCAATCGCACACAGGTCATCCGGAAAATGTTTGCTGCCCGTGAACTCCTCTACTTCGTGCACCACCTTCTCGACTAGAATCTCCGGCGGCAAGTTTGAGTGTTTTGAGACCAGCTCTCGAAGCTGTTCTTCTGTGAAAAGTTTTGCCTCCGTGTTTTCCACCTCAAACAGACCGTCCGTGTACAAAAATATCAGATCCTCGGCTACAAGCCTGCTGCATTGATTTGTGTATTGGGCGGTCGAAAAAATTCCAAGGGCTGGGCCGCGCTGGCTGTTTTGCCCCATAGGACTGATGGAGTTTTGTTCGCTGTGGTGAATAAGAAGCGGGCAGGGGTGTCCGGCGTTTGAAAGTGTCACAGCACCCGATTCCAGATCGATGGTGAGCGCACATGCCGAGGCGAAAACCAAATTTTCGGACTTCTCAAAAATATGACAAAGCGCCTTGTTCATCTCGCTCAACAAGAGCGCGGGATCCGCGGCTCGTTCGCGTAGCTGATCTTCGATTGCCCGCAGCATGGCGGTCACGAGCGCAGCGCGAACCCCATGCCCCATCACGTCGCAGATGAATACGCACACCTTGGTATCCGAAATCCGCGTCACATTGTAACAGTCGCCGCCCACCACGTGGGAGGAACGATAAACGCTTCCAATTCGCATCGCGCTTTCCGAGGGTGTGCTGTTGTACGGGATGGTTGGAAAATTGTGGGGAAGCAGCGCCTCTTGCAGCTCCTGTGCCATGCGGAGGTCTGCCTCGATGATCTCATTCTTCTCCCGCAGCTCCCGCGTGCGCTCCATTACCCGTTTTTCCAACTGCAGGTTGCATGCGAGCACTTCTGCGCGGGCCTTCTCAAGGGCCTCGTGCTCTCGCACATCCTTTAGCGCGCGCTCCAGCGCAGGTACAAGCCGCTTGAGCCGGTCCTTCAGCACGAAATCCGTCGCCCCCGCCTTCAGCAGCTCCACTGCGGCCTCATCTCCCAGGGCTCCTGAAATCATGATGAACGGAAGGAGCGCATGCGCCTTCCTTGTGATTTCAAGTGCGCTGCGCCCGTCAAAGGATGGCAGCCGGTAGTCCGCCAAGACCGCGTGCGGCTTGAACTCCGCCAAGGCATACCGAAACCCCTCCTCGGTTTCCACCCGAGTCATGGTGTATTCGACCTTGTTTAAGCTCAGCTCCGCTTTGAGCAGTTCGGCATCCAGCTCCGAGTCCTCTAAAAGCAAAATCCTAATCGGTTCACCAAGTAGCCTCATAGTATTCTCCACTATATTCAGGAATCCAGAGGCTGCCTTAAAAAGTAAAAAATTCTGCCTTAACGCGGCGCACTTTATCCCGCCCGTCGTCCAACTCTTGGGATCACGGCCGTCCGCAGCCGCACGCAGCGACAAGTTTGTCTCCAATCCATTCGATTTGATTCATCAATCCTACAACACCCCTAACTGAGCCCCCGTATCCGGTTCCGACGTAGTCGCAATCAGTTTCCGGTTTAAAGAAGGGATGCGGCGTCGTTTTGGCGCCGTTTTGGCGCCGTTGTTGGCCTCGGGATGTTGGCGCAGGGCCTGATTCATTGATTGGGGGCCGCTCCTTTCTGGTTGATTTTCCAAAGCAGTTCTTTGGCCGCCTTGACTACACTCGGGTCTCGCGGCCTGCGCTCAATGCCGGGCGGCGGTTCGTTGATAATTACCCAGAACAGTCCAAGCTGTTTGATCGTTGCCACGAACTCCAAAAAATCCAATGGCTTCACCACGTATGCACTTGCCCCAAGCGAGTAGCTCGTAAGCAGGTCTTTTTCCTCGCGGGACGATGAAAGCATCACCACAGGGATCACCTTCAATTTCGGATCCGACCTCATCTCCCTGAGCACTTCGAGTCCGTCTATCTTCGGCAGTTTGACATCAAGCAACACAACCACCGGAAGACCGTGTGACCGAGATGCGAACCGTCCTTTCTTGCGGAGATATTCCAGCGCCTCTTCGCCGTCATTGACCACCTCCACTTCGTTCGCAAGACCGTACTCATCCAACGCGTTCAACGTCAGCTCGATATCGTTAATGTTGTCTTCAACAAACAGAATTTTTTTTTGATCACTCATGGGTTTACGTGGGGTTGATCTGGAGTCGTACCGTTCGGCTTGCTCAGGATATTGGATTTTGGAAGTGTGAAAAAGATGGTGGCTCCCTTATTCGGCTCTGCTTCCGCCCAGACCGTTCCGCCATGCAGGCCTATGATTCGGTGCACGTTAGCGAGGCCGACACCAAAGCCCTCAAATTCTTTCTCGCTGTGAAGTCGTTGGAAAACTTGGAAAAGCCGATGTGAATACCTCATGTCGAATCCAACTCCATTGTCCCTGATGAACAACTCCCAGGCATTGCCCCGGTCTTCGGCTCCAATCTCGATGGTTGCTACCTCCCTCAGACGTGTGTACTTCAATGCGTTGTCAATGAGGTTGACGAAAACTTGTCGGATTAGGATTTCGTCCCCCCAGAGTTTCGGCAGGGGGTGGATTTTCCACTCAATGCGTCGTCCTGAAAGATCGATGGAGAAGTCCCGTTGAACGGCCTCCACTATTGATTCGAGGTTGAGCTGGGATATTCGCATTTCAACGCGCCCAAGCCGGGACAGTGCGAGCAGCGCCTCGATGAGGTCGCCCATGCGCTTGCCTGAATCAATGATGCGCGAAAGATACCGTAGCCCCTCGTCGTTCAAGCGATCTCCGTTGGAGCGTTTCAAGAGCTCCACAAATCCAATGATGTGGCGGATTGGCGCCCTCAAATCGTGCGATACGGAGTAGGAGAATGCCTCGAGCGCGCTCGTGGCAGATGCAATCTCGATATTGCGCCTCGCAACGAGCTGTTTCATTTCCGAGTTGAGGCGGAGTATTTCCGTGTGAGCTTCGGTTTCTTTTGTAATGTCGATCATTGCCCCGACCATGCGCTTAGGTGTGCCATCCGCCCTCAGCTTGATGTAGCCTCTGTCGTGGATGATTGCATATTCCCCAGAGCTCATTCGGAAACGGTACTGGGCTTCCCAGTTTTCTTTCCGCTGTACGATGGACTCTTCAATTCCCCGAGTGACCCGCTCCAGATCTCCTGGATGAATCCGAGTTTTCCAAGAGCTGATGTCCGGGCTTATTTCTTTTCGCGTGTACCCAAACTTAGAGTAAAAGTTTTCCCCCCACCAGAGTTCCTGAGTTATCAAATCCCAATCCCAGAGCACATCTTTGGTTGCTTTCGCCGCCAACTCGAAGAGCTCGGTTTTTGCGGAATCCGGTTTTCCTTCGGAAGTCATGTTACCGAGGCTTTGAAAGTCGAGCGCGATCCCGATCCATCCACGGCCGCGTTCAGTCGCTGTTTTGTACGGGATCAGCCGGGTTAGGCAGCGTAGAGGCCGGGAGTTCGGGCCCGGAAACTTGAGCCAGTCAAAAAAGGGTGTGTTCTCGCGTTGGCTGCCCGCCCAGCGCGACAGGGCTCTTTGCTTTGAGGATTCATCCAACAAATTCACCCAGTGCTCGGTAGGCGCCTGCGATTGGGCCGCCGCCTGCGCTTGGGCCGTCGCCTGTGTCGAATCAGGGGCGGGCTGGGCGGTCGCGCCTCCCAGAGTGTGGGACGGCCCCCTTTGATAGGGAGGGCCGCTTGCGAAGTCCTTGGACTGTTGCGCTGATTCGGTTGCCGGCATTCCCATCCGAACGAGCGCTTCCACGCTACCGGCTTGGTCGCAAATCCACAGCAGACCGCTTACAGACTCGGCAGCCTGCTGCCACTCATTCGGTTGGCAGCCAATCGAGGGCTTGTCCTCCGAGTTTGTTGGTTTGTCTGTGAAGCCCATGGTCCCCGCCCTCAATTACTCCTACGG
>JBILUQ010000073.1:0-15221 GCA_044370935.1 Chthoniobacteraceae bacterium | reverse complement strand
GTCGAATTTCCTGAATGTTTAGAGAATCACAAATAAAACAGAACCATATTGGGTCGTGCGAGAGATGAATTCACCTCTTATGCCGCAATGATGTTTAACCAAAACCTTCCTCGCAAAAGGGTGCCATTTCCGGTTCGCTTTTTGTGCTGCTGACACTAACCCCCCTAACAACATGAATTCCTCCCCCCAATGCTCCGCACTTCAACGCCGTGATTTCCTGACCCGCTCGAGCCTCGCGATTGCGGCGGCTGCTGCCGTCGATGTGTTCCCGGGCATCACAAGCGGCAAGAGTCTTGTTGAACCTTTGAAGCTCGCCTTGGTCGGATGCGGCGGGCGCGGTGCGGGCGCTGCAAGCCAGGCGTTGACTGCGGATGCCAACCTAAAGCTGGTTGCCGCGGCCGACCTGTTCGAAGACCGCCTTGCGCCGGCGCTTGGCGGGTTGCAGGTCAAACATGGGGATCAAGTCGATGTTCCCGCCGCGCGCCGATTCTTCGGGTTTGAGGGATACAAGCAGGCGATCGGGTTGGCAGATGTGGTGATCCTCGCAACGCCGTGTGCATTCCGTCCGGCTCATTTCGAGGAGGCCGTGCGTCTGGGCAAGCATGCATTTCTTGAAAAACCGGTGGCAGTCGACGCACCCGGAGTGAGGCGGGTTTTGAAGGCTGCCGAGGAGGCAAGGCGCAAGCGTCTGAAAGTGGCCGTGGGTTTTCAGCGCCGGCATAAACGCGGTTTTCAGGAGATGATCAAACGCATCCATGATGGGCAGATTGGCGAGGTGGTCTATACGCGGGCCTTCGCGAACACTCCGCTGCGCACAGGTCTGGTTCGCCGGCCGGAGCTCGGGGAACTCGAGTACCAGTGCCGCAACTGGTACTACTTTTCGTGGCTCTCAGCGGACTTCATCGTGGACAATCTTGTGCACGGTATAGACATCTCAAATTGGATTCACGGTGCGTATCCGGTGCGCGCCCATGGCATGGGTGCGCTGAGCGAGCGCAGTCCGGACTACGGCGATTTGTTTGACCATTTCGCTGTGGAATGGGAGTACCCGAGCGGCGCTCGTCTTTTCGGTGAATGCGACCGGCGCCCCGGATGTTGGGCCAGCGTCACCAATCACGCCGTGGGCAGTCTCGGGCGCGCAGATTTTCTTGATGGACGTGAAGTTTACTCCATTCAGGGCCGGAACCCATGGGAAATGAAGGTGCCACGGGGTGAGAACCCGTACCAACTCGAGCATGACGACTTCTTCAAAGCGATCCGCGAGGACCTGCCGTACGACGAGACGGATTACGGCGCCAAAAGTACCATGACGGCTATCATGGGCCGCATGGCTGCGTACTCTGGCAAAATTGTGGAGTGGGATACAGCGATGCAATCCGAGCTCACGCTCGCTCCCGAAATTAAGAGTCTTTCGGATCGCGCCCCGATTCAACCGGGCGCAGACGGGTTGTACCCGATCGCGGTGGCGGGTAAGACGGTCGCATTCTGAAGACGTTGTCTTCGAAAAAAAGGAGTCGGTAGAACATTGATTTCCAGCGCACGCTGAAATATTTGTCTAAATCCGTGAAGGGGCGACGGAGCGGATGGCCCCAAAAGAAAATGTCTGCCGGAGGAGACGCCGGGGGACAGACACTTTCCCCCTAAACATGCACCCCTAAAAATGATCGCTTAAACGGACGCAAAACTGTCAGCGATTGAGGCGCTTAAAAGTGCATGGTCGCTCAGGCGACGCGGGCATGATAGCAGGGCTGCGCATTGGGTCTCAGAGCAAAGTGCAGAGGGAAACGTCCTTGCACTGCGCTCTTTAGAACTGCAAAGCCTGCAGGAGTTCCACTGCCTCTTTCCCAGCGGCTGTTGGTCCTCGTCGAGTCTTTTTGATCCAGAGGAGAGAGAGTCGAGCGGGACAAGTAGTTTTCTGCGGTGAAAGGCGAAATCCTATTATTTTGGAATGTCACGGGGAAGCATCGGCGCGGCGCACAAGCGCTCTATGTGCAGGTGGCAGGCAAGATCGAGGCGTTGATTCGCTCCGGCGTGTTGCGAGCTGGTGAGCGGGTCCCCTCCTTGCGGCGGGCGAGCTTGCAGCTCGGTGTCAGCGTCACGACGGCAGTGCAGGCTTATGTGGCGCTCGAAAATCGCGGCTTGATGAAGCAGCCTTCCCGAGCGGTGGCGCGAAAATAGCGATGGTGGCGATAGTTGAGAAAGCCACGCAGTGCACGTTTCTAAAAAACGAACGATTGCACGCAAAACATGAATTGGAACGAATTGTAAATTCCGGTCATAAAGCATGAGTTTCTTACAAATCGTCGAACAAACCAAAACCAGCACTAACACCACCATGCATCCTGTACCCGATTACCAAATCATATCAGCGACAGCACTCGCAGCCCCGTTGGCTGTGCTTTTACTCGCTTCAATCAACGGCCTTCTCGAAAATTGCGGACGGGCATCGCGCAATGCCATTGTCATCTCCAAGACTGCGCTTTGTATCGCTCGCTAAAACATCGCGGTGCTTGCCGCGGTGTTAGCGATGATCCTTTCGGGAAATTCGGGCGCCATTGGAACTGGTTGCATTTTTGTGCTCATAGGCCTGATCAAAGCGAATGCCGCCCTGCCTGAAATCCTTCCGGTGCTGCTCGGAAGCGGTGTTAAGAACACAGCATAAAATAAAGTGCACTACAAAATTCCGAACCGATTTTTAAAACAAGAAAAGCCTCATGGACCTACTCACAGCGATACAATCCAATCTCCTGAGTCCCGCCGTCTTGTTCTTTGTACTCGGGGTCTTTGCCGCTGTCTCCAAGAGCGATCTCAAGATACCTGAGTCGCTCTACACCACGCTCACGATCTACCTGCTGATCGCTATCGGCTTTAAAGGCGGCGTCGCAATCAATGATGCAGGCATCCGGGCCGTTTGGGTGCCCGCTCTCGCGGCGATGGTCCTCGGCGCCCTGATACCGCTATGGACGTACCCAGCGCTCAGGAAGCTTGGGAAATTCAGCGTCGCCGACGCAGGTGCTGTGGCTGCGCACTACGGAAGCGTCAGCGCGGTGACATTTATCGCAGCGACAAACTTTCTCAAAAGCATTCAGCAGCCCTATGAAAGCTATGCCTCCGCGTTTCTCGCAGTAATGGAGTCTCCGGCAATCATCGTCGGCGTCATGCTTGGCAAGGGTGCCTTCGACGGAAAGCTTTCACTCGGTGATGCAGGCATCCGACATGCGCTGAAAGATGCGGTTCTTGGGAAAGGAGTGCTCTTGCTCATTGGATCGATGATCATTGGTTCGGTCAGTGGCAAGAACGGCATGACAATGGTGGAGGGGTTCTTTGTGACTCCGTTTCAAGGCGTGCTTGCACTCTTCCTGCTCGAGATGGGCATGGTTGCAGGGCGCAGGCTGGGTGAATTGAAGAGGGTGGGTGTCTTCCTGCTTGTCTTTGGAATCACGGCTCCGCTCATTCACGGCACCCTTGGCGCTGTCATCGGTTCGTGGGCTGGGCTGAGCATCGGCGGCGCCACGCTGCTTGGTGTGCTTGCCGCGAGCGCCAGTTACATCGCCGCACCAGCGGCGGTCCGCCTTTCCCTGCCTGAGGCGAATCCCACATACTCACTCACGGCCGCTCTCGCGATCACCTTTCCCTTCAACATCACGGTCGGCGTCCCGCTCTTCTTCGAAGTCGCCAAGTATCTTCATTCCTAAATACCAGCCATGAATCTGCATACCATGAAACTCGTCACCGTCATCTGCGAGGCGCTCCTAGAGGAACGCGTTGTGGAAATTCTCCGTGCCTGCGGTGCCCACGGTCACACAGCCTTCTCCGTCCGTGGGAGTGGCAGCCAGGGAGATCGCAGCGCCGACATCCTCGAAACTGGCAACGTTCAAGTCGAAATCATCGTGAAGCCGACCGTGGCGGAAACTGTGCTCGAACGCCTGCATCGTGAGCTTTTCAACGACTACGCCATTGTTGCTTATGAGGCCGACGTGCGGGTTATGCGGCCCAACAAATTCTAATCCTGTCCAAAGCCATCAATAACTGCTCCTGAAGTGAAACTCTTTATTCTATGAAGCATCGCTGTTGTCAGCGTTCTGGTCGCCGCTTGCCGTCAAAAAGTCGCTTCATTGCTCGACGATCATGTCACCACTGCTGAAGAACATGCCAAGCTTGCGGCCGATGAGGTGCTGGAGCAATTTTTGGAAGGGAACCTGCGGTTCCGCAGCGGCAATGAAACACGCCGCGAGCACAGTGAGCAGGTGTGCGAGTCGGCTCCACGCCAGTCCCTGAAGGCGATGGTGCTCAGTTGCATTGATAGCCGTGTGCCAGTCGAGGATGTGTTTGATCAGGGGCTGGGCGATGTTTTTGTTGGCCGTGGCGCACGCGACTTCGTGAACGAAGATCTACGCGGCAGTATGAGATTCGACTGCGAGCTAGCGGGAGCCAAGCGCCAGCCGATACGCACCCTGTGAGGAAGGAGGGCCACAGTTTGGACAGAATACGAGGGTGAAAGAGCCAGTGTCGACACCCCCACCCGTACTCGGCTACGGCTACTTGCTGCGCGCCAGATATACCGTGCTCGCCGAATCTTTTTCCAAGAGCGGGTTGTGGAAACGCACGACCTGCGCTTCGCATCCCGCGAACACATTTCCCAGTACCGCGAGAAATTCAGGATCCGGCGCGTCATCAGACCAAAGAGCGAACACCCCGCCCGGGTGAATCTGGGCGGCCAACCGGCGCAGTCCTTCCTCCGAATAAAACTCTGCGTGCCGCTCGTGCAGCAGGTTTTTCGGCGAATGGTCGATATCTAGCAGGACTGCGTGAAAGCGGCGGCCCGGACTGAGCGGGTCGAATCCTCGTTCTGGATCGGCGGCTAGGGCGAAAAAATCCCCGTGCACGAGACGGCAGCGCGCATCAGTGGTGATCTCCTTTCCAAGCGGAACCAACCCCTGCTGGTGCCAGTCGATGACCGGTTGCAAAAAATCTACCACGACCAGCGAGCGCACACTGGCGTGCTGCAAAGCGGCGCGGGCCGTGTATCCAAGGCCCAAGCCCCCGACCACAACATCGAAACTCCCACCCTTCAACCGTGCGATCCCCAGGTCCGCAAGCGCTACTTCCACCTCGTGGAAGAGGCTAGACATGAGGAAATCCTCGCCGAGCTTGACCTCATAAATCTCAAGACCATCAAGTTCCCGCAACCTGCGCCGCCGCAGGACCAACTCCCCAAGCGGAGTCTGACGATAATCCAATTCAGCAAAATCTGCGCTCATCCTCCTACACAAGTCGATGCCCATAGCGGCGCAAAGCTCAATCGCTTGCATGCGCCTCTGGGGTTCCAACAAAGGCTCGCCCACGGAAACCAGATCCGCCCCACCCGCAGAGAAAACGCGATGCCGGAGGGTTGAGTTAACTTTTACCGCGGCGCGCCTGTATCCTTCATGGTGAAATTGCTGCGCGCGAAGATATTTATCTGAGTCGAGGAACCAACAGAAACAGGGGCAAGGGCGGGTGTGACGACGATATTTCGAAACGCACCGAGATCATCAAAGGACCCGAAACCAATGCGGCCCTTACCGAAAGACTTGTCTACAGCCTCGAGCACGAGTTGATCATCAAACCAGACCTTCATAGTTCCCGATGAGGCATCGTGCATCAGCTTGACCTGATGCCAATGGTTCGGCTGCCAAGGCAGGGCATTCGCACGCTGAGTCGTGATCGCTTTGCGGTCCGCTTGATTAACCACATGCATCTGCAGATGAATTGCGTCTGCGGATTCACCCAAATGTGCGTAGTAAAACTCGGAGTCGCCACAGCCAGCAAATGCGATGCAGAGGTCGTTGTTGCCTTTGTTGAACACATCCAGCCGCGCCTCACATGTCAGCGTGAAGGATTCCAATTCAGCTCCTTCGAACCACGCGATGTTGAAAGGCCGACGAAACTTTGGTTTGTACTGCGATGGTTTTTTGAGCATCAACACGGTCGCTTCGCCCTCGCCCTGCCACTCCCATGCGGCGGGATCCTCGAGCTGCCATTGATCCCGTTGTTGAAGCGGGTGAAGCAAGGAATCGGAAGCTGAGGCGCATGCGCCAAGGCCGAGCATGAAGTAAATGACTAGGGTGAGTGGCTGCATCAGGGAACGAGGATGACGCGTTTTTTGACGACTGTACAAATCAGAAGCAAATCATAACCAATTTGATGCAGGTTCCTGTCGGCGCAGCGCTGCCGCCTGAGTGCGCCGGCTGACAGTGCACCGGGTGACCAGTGCGCCGGGGGACCAGTGCGCCGGGGGACCAGTGCGCCGGGGGACCAGTGCGCCGGGGGACAGGCACTTTTCCGCTTTCCTTCCTGCTTTTTGCATCGCCCTCTCTGACATCAACTGCAAAGAGTCCAACATTTGGGATAAACCACCCGGAATTTGCGGATGCTCTGACACAGCTATACTGGAGAGAAGTTGTTTCTGCGAAACGAGTGGTGTGGCCTGGTGACCCGGGCTGCTGCACAATTTACTCTCGCGTAGTTTTCCCTCCGGGCATTCGGTTGAAGGTCTCTTGATCCAACTTGCGTCACACTGATAAACAGCACGCGATGAATAAAAGCTCTAGAAGGCAGACAGAGAGGCGGGGTTATCCACGGCAAATCGAAAATTAAATCCCACCAGCCTGCAATCGAGCGCGGCCCACAAACAAACAGCAACTTTTCGAGTGGTTCGCGCGATTCAGCAGTAGGGTGACTCATTGAAGGCGCGGTCGATTTTCTTTCTGCGAGTCCATACGCATGGGCCGTATGACTTCTACTATTCAGCAGCTGGCGCAAGAAATTGTGGATTATGAGGCGCAACACGCTTTAGCGCTGCTGAGCCCTATCGATGTCGTTATGCGGGTTTGTGAAAAACTACGGCTCCACCTGAGCACACTTGTGGGAAACGCCGGTTACCATGCGCTTGCGACGCGCGCTCTCGTGCTTCTCACGAGGGACTATCCGTGGGCCGAGAGCTTCCAAATCCACGGGGATGGTTCCATAAAGCCAGGGCTGATCCCGGCAGCTAATTGCCATGCCGATCCAATGGCGAGCGAGTTAGTGGCCATTCCAGCACAATTGCTGACCCTCCTCTCTATCTTCGTTGGGGAGACACTGACTCTCGCTCTCTCATATGAAATGTGGCCTGCGCTACCTTCGAACGCCGAGCCTACCAAAAAGACGGTCAAATAAACATACAAGCACAGGCCATGAAAGCTCAAGACGCGGGGCAACAGCCCCAACTTTTCTCTAAAGTCCCTATTCAAAACATTCCGAGCGGTGTTCAGGGCTTGGATGAAATATTAGGAGGCGGCTTTCCTGAGTTCTCTTTCAACCTCATTGCAGGTCTCCCTGGATCTGGAAAAACCACCTTGGCGCACCAAATCGCTTTCGCGAATGCCACGGAAGAAAATCGAGTCCTTTATTTTACCGTTCTAGGGGAGCCTCCGTTGAAAATGCTGCGGTACCAACAGCAATATTCATTCTTTGACCCCCGCAAAATTGGTGTAGCACTGCGGTTCATCAATATTTCTGAATTGGTACTCAAACAGGATCTCGATGCGCTCTATTCGGAGATCACCACTCAAGTCACCAAGAGTCAGCCGAAGGTAATCATCGTAGACTCTTTTCGAACCCTTATCCAAGCGGGCCGCTCCTCGGACGGCGAAACCGCAATGCTTGCCTTCATTCATCGCATCAGCAGCTTCCTCACTTCTTGGGCGGCAACAGTTTTCATGTTGGGTGAATATAGCCCCGAGAACATCAGCGGAAGCCCGGTTTTCACGATCGCCGACGGGCTCATTTCGTTATTTCAGATTCCCGAGAGAAACTCCGTTGTGAGAAAGCTCCAGATACTCAAACTCCGAGGTCAAGGGTCTGTCCCCGGGTTGCACACAATGCGGATCAACAACGATGGAATCCAAGCCTTTTCCCGCACGCTCGGCTTGGTGGGACACAAAGTGCACCTAAAGGAATCCAAACGTCTTTCCATGGGGATTCCAGAATTGGATAAAATGCTCGGGGGTGGCATCCGCGAGGGAGACAGCGTTCTTATTGCCGGCCCCTCTGGAACAGGAAAATCAGCACTCGCCACGCAATTTATCGCGGAGGGATTACGGCATGGCCAACCCGGAATCATGGCTATTTTTGAAGAACGCCCGGAAGGGTATATGAATAGAGCCGGCACTTTCGGCCTCAATTTACAAGAGGCCTGTAGTGAGGGAAAACTCGAGACGCTTTACTTGCGGCCTCTGGATCTTTCGGTCGACGAAACGATGCGAGAAATTCTCGACGCTATTACAAGAGTGAAAGCAAAGCGGCTCGTTATTGATTCACTCGTCGGCTTCGAAATGGCGCTAGCTCCAGGATTTCGTGCGGACTTCCGTGAATCACTCTACCGTATGATCGGAGCCTTAACAGGAGCTGGAATCACCATCGTGAGCACCGTCGAAGTCGAGGACACCTTTACCGGGCTCCCCTTCAGCCATTACGCCATCTCCTTTCTGACCGACGACATTATCCGCATGCGGTACGTGGAAATTGGAGGACAGCTTCGAAAGATACTCGTTGTCATAAAAATGCGCGGAGGCAACCACAGCAAGGATATCCGTGAATATATCGTCACGGAAAAGGGCGTGGTGCTCATACATCCGAGACAAACTGACTATAGCGCTTTAACCACGGGCCTCCCCAATACCGTGGGACAAGAACGCGAGATTCCGCCGGAAACATCGCAATCGTAACAGGCTCAAAACCGGCTTTAGCATTTTGGCTAAAATCCAATCCAACGCATTCCCACACCTGACATTGGATTTGGACATCAAAAATAGCTCGTGATGCCTATCGGTGGCTTTTGATGTTTCTCCGCAATCCCTCTTTCAAAAATTACATTTTAAGACAATGGACGTTCAAACTCTTTGCAGCGCATTGCTTGAAATGTCTCCCTTCCCCATGGCCCTGCTTGTCGGTGAGAGTCACTCCATTCTTTATACCAACCACTGTTTCCTTGATCTGTTCGAGCTTCCTGCCGAGAGCCTCGTGGGAAAACCCTTCCCGGAAATTCTAGAACACAAGGAAACAGTGAAATTAATGCTCGCTGAGATACTCTCCAATCGTCTTCCCAAGATCTACAGGGCGCAACGCCGGCACAAATCCAATACTGGGTTGTGGTCTTATACAATCTGGCCAATCGAAAATGATGCGGTGCCCTCTGGATTAATGGTCCAAATCAGGGCCGCTGAATTGCAGGGGAAAGAGCAGGAGGTGAGCGAGGCTTTGTTAATCGGGTCGATACGGCAGCAGAAACTTGCGGAGGCGGAAGCGGCAGCTAAGAAAACGCTCGAAATAGAGATACAGAAACGCAAGAAAATCACGGATCGATTGCACATACTACAAGCTGAGCTCATCACAAAAGCGAACCAACTCGAGACACTAGTTCAGCAGCGAACGGCTGAACTCACGGAAACAAACAAACAGCTGGAATCCTTCGTGTACGCCATAGCGCACGATTTACGCGCACCACTGCGAGCGATGCAGGGATTCTCTGCGGTTCTGATGGCGGAGGCAGGGCCAAATCTGCCGGAAAAAGCCAAGAAATGCGCCGAGCGGATCAACAAGTCCGCCCTCTTTATGGACGCCATGCTTATTGATCTGCTGATATTCAGCCAGATCAGCCAGCAACGCCTCGAATTGTCTAATGTCAAATTGGGAGCCGTCATTGAAGCTGTCCTCTCGCGCGTGCGCTCCGAATGCGAGGAGAAAAACGTGATTGAAGAACGCATAGGACCGTGGCCTCTGGTCTTGGCGCATGAGCCCACCTTGCATCAGGTTCTTTATAACCTAACGAGTAATGCTCTCAAATTTGTTCGTCCCAATATCCCACCGCGTCTTCGCTTCAGAACGGATCAGCGTCCTGGCATCGTGCGATTGTGGGTGGAGGACAATGGAATAGGAATCGCTCCGGAGCACTATTCTCAACTTTTTCATCCCTTCACACGCCTCAATAGCGAAGACTATCCGGGCACAGGCATCGGCTTGGCCATTGTTCAAAAGGGGGTCGAACGGATGGGAGGCGATGTAGGCCTTGAATCGGTTGTGGGGGAAGGCAGTCGTTTCTGGATCGAGCTTAAAGAAGTACCCCACCAGGCGCAAAACGGAGCACTGGGAAAGGCCCTGTCGGGTTCATGACAAAACCTCCGCCAATGAACACCCTTGGTACGATCCTTCTAGTCGATGATAGCGAGAACGACATTTTTCTTTTTCGTATCGCTAGTGAGCAGGCGGGCTTGCGAAATCCTCTGCAAGAAGTTCATGACGGTGAGCAGGCGATTGCCTACCTCAAGGGAGAACCACCATTTCAAGATCGGAGATTAAATCCCCTTCCAATGTTGATGCTGCTGGACTTGAAAATGCCCAAAAAAAGCGGCTTCGAGGTCCTGGCATGGCTGCGCACACAACCCGTTCTGCGGCGACTTCCTGTATTTATACTAAGCGCCTCCCTCCGCTCGGAGGACATCGAGCGCGCTTTCGATCTGGGCGCGAGCGCATTTCTGTTCAAGCCCAGCACAATCGATGAATTGGCGGAGATGGTTCGAACCTTAAGCGCGTGGTTGCGGTACAACCATTTCCCAGAGCTGAAATGACAAGAAAATGATGCTCGCCGCGCGCTGACAGCGTGCGCGCGCGGTATTGTCCCGGGGTTTGCCAAGACGCTTGTGAGTAAGAGGACGGGGACGGGCACTTTGCCGCGAGTTTGGAATGGTGCTCAGACAGGTGGCGCAGGCAGGGTTTAGAGGTTTTTCTTCACTGCAATTTCCACTGCAATTTGCGCGGTTTTCGTGAAGACGGGCACGAGTGCAAAAGGGTCTGTCCCCGGCGTCTCACGTGTCACCCCCGGCGCCTCTCCGATAAATCGGTTCCGATGATCGAAGTGCTGGTCTTGGTTTGGCAATCGACAGCAGGTGTCCAGCTACAGGGATTCATCCTCCCGCGAAAACCGCCGTTGCCACAGGCCGACTGAGCAGAACGGCGGCAGGCCGTGTTACGGTTTATTTCACTCTTTGGTTTTCTTTCCCCTGTCCTTTTTCCGCCCAGTTGAAGGGTTCGCAGGGCTGTCTCCCTCGTGGTCACTCATTTTGCCTTTCGCGGCGGCGGAGACGTTGATGGCGGGAAGATGCCGCGCGAGTTCGGCTTTGAGTGCGGCGTGCTCGGAGTGGGAGGCTAGGTTGGTCCACTCGTATTCGTCTTTGTGGTGGTCGTAGAGTTCTTCGCCGCCATCGGCGTAGCGGATATAACGCCAGCGCTCAGTGCGAACGGCGTGGTTGTTTTGCCCGAAGGTGGTGACGCCTACACCGGTCCAGGCGGCGGCGGGATCCGCGAGTATGGATTTGATGTTGTCGCCTTCGACCCAGGCGGGCTTGGGTAAGGAAGCGAGGTCGCACAGCGTTGGATACACGCTCATGAAATCAACCGGACTTTTGCAGAAGCCTCCAGGTTTGGTCAGGCCCGGGACGACCCAGATGAAGGGAGCGCGTGCGGCTTCCTCCCAGAGGGCAAACTTCCGCCAGTGTTCCTTCTCGCCGAGATGCCAGCCATGGTCGCCCCAAAGAACGATGATGGTGTTGTCCTTGTGCGGCGAGCGGTCATACGCATCCAGCACGCGGCCGATCTGGCCGTCGAGATACGTAATCGCCGCAAGGTAGGCCTGCACGGCTTCCTTCCAACGCCCAGAAGCGAGTACTTTGGCGTGGTCGCCGTCCGACTTGGCCATCCTGACGCCGGCCGGAGGGACATCGGAAAGATCGCCTTCCTTGGTGGGCGGCAGTTGGATGTCCGCGAGGGGATGCATGTCATAGTATTTCTGCGGAACGTTCCACGGCATGTGGGGCTTGTGGAAGCCGAGTGTGAGGAAGAAGGGTTTCTTGTGGATCTTGGCGAGTTCTGAGACGCCGTAGTCTGTGATGCTGGTGTCGGAAACAGCGTCATCTCCTCCTTCGACAATCGGTCCGAAAGCGATGCCGCCGATGCTGCGGTCGCTGATTTTTCCCTTCTTGAAGGTTTCCTCTTCAATCACTGTCCATTGCTCCTTCCAGCCGAGTCCTCCATGCCAGAGTTTGCCGATGCCGAGCGTCTCGTAGCCCGCGTTCTTGAACTGCATCACAAGCGATTCCTCGGGTTTCAGTACCTTCGTGAAAAGATTGGTGTTGTCGTAGATTCCGGTCGTGCCGGGGCGTTTGCCGCTGAGCAGCGCCGCGCGTGACGGATTGCACACCGGCGCTGCGCATTGTGCGTTGGCGAAGGTTACTCCCATTGCAGCGAGACGGTCGATGTTCGGGGTCTTCGTCTGTTGATTACGGCCGAGATGCCCTACCCAATGATTGAGATCGTCCACGGCAATGAATAGCACGTTCGGGCGTTCGGACGCGTGTAGCGTGCACAGTTGCGCGAGTGCAAGCGCTGTGAGTCTTATGAAGAGAGTGAGTTTCATTGGCAAATCGTGTGTTGCTGCGGGTTCTCTGAGCGCCGCTTTGCGGCGGATATGCGTGCAGTGATTGAGTGAACTCCGCCGTCGAGGTTAAGTTGCGTTGATATTATCGGCGGTGAGCGGGAAATTGAACCACTCGGCCCGAACCATGGTGTTCGAGCCCGGGTGCTCGAGCCCGGGGTGCTCGAGCCCGGGTAACACGAGCAAGGTCTAGTAATCTACACCCGCGCATTAAATTTCGGCGCAGAAAGAGAGGCATGAGAAGTGCCTGTCATTGGTGAAAGCGGGTGGCAAACCGTCTTTTTGAGTTTTGAAATTTTACAAAACGTAAAGCCCCCGGCCAGCCTTTCAAAGCGCATACGCCTGCTTGAGCGAATAACGACTACGCACTCGACACCGGCAACTGCATGAAAGCACTCTGGCCTCGCACGAGCAGTCGGAGCAGTTATCGCAATCGACGCATTCGCAGAATTCCGCAGCGCAATACTCGATCGATGTGTGCTTGATGTGGACAGCGTGGGATGTCGCGACGGCAGCAGTGGGGGACGTCAACAGGATCATGTCGCTCACCAAGCTGTGTCCTGCTCGGGTGCGGCGTTGGGCCGGAAGCGGGTGCGGGAAATCCGCCCGTGCGGCCCGATGAGGCGGAGGCGCGCGCAATGATTTGCCAAGCGCGTCTTTCCACTCTATTTAATCTAAATCAATAGCGTCTGGTTGCTTGCGTCGTGTACGGGCGTCACCAACGCATCCTTCTTTATCATCGCAGGCTATCCGGCAACCACATCTACGCTTGCCACTCCGTTACCGTGGCAAATGCTGACCGTTAAGAGTGTGGGAAAAGTGTCTGGCGCGAGTATTATCCCGCCAGTATTATCTCAATTCCCCTTCGCGCTCATCCCTCTCTCGAACTTTTCCCATGGCTCGATTTCTCGCCGCCCTCTCCCTCGGTGCATCCCTTGGTGCACTCCCGCTTTCTGCCGCCGATGCACAAAAGGAACGCATCGCGACCGTGACGGAAACTCCGGGTCTCGTCGCGTTTTGGGATTTCACAAAACGTGAAGCCCCCGGCCGGCGTTTCACAGCACATGTCCCTGCTGGGGCGAAGAACGACTACGCACTCGACGCCGGCAATTACGTGAAAGACCTCTGGAACGCCGGACCCTCGGCCAACTACGCCGACTTCCCGATGCTCGGCTCGGGCCCCTTCGGTCAGGCGATTCGCATCAAGGCCGAGACCGATCCGGATTTCCGTCCTCTGCTCTTTGTTCCGCGTGCGCGACTGCACGATACGCCCCTCGACATCAAAGGCAGCGGCAAAGCAGTGACGATCGTGGTCTGGGCCATTCGCGAAGGCGGCAACCACGCCCTGGCTGGCATCTGGCACGAAGGAACCGACCTCAGGGAGAAGACTACTGAAACGATCGCCAAAGTGGAACGAGGCCAGCGCCAGTGGGCTCTTTTCGCCGGCTTGAACAAGGAGGGCTCCGCATGCGGACACGTTTCCGAAAACGGCGCGAGTTCGTTCATTAACAAATACGCGCTGCATAAGTGCAATTCGGCCGAACAGTCAGTCAAGGTTCCGCACGACGCCCTCGCAGAAGTACTCGCCCGGTCGTGGCAGACTTTTGCGATGACCTTTGACAGCAAAACGCAGGAACTGACTGGGTGGCTCAATGGTCTGAGCGGCGACCGCTGGCTGGAGGAACCGCAGAAAGACCGGCTGATCTCCTACGCCGCCAACGCATGGCTCCAAGGCCGTTTGGCTGGGATTCCCGGGCAGCAGGAGGGCGAAGATCTGCAGTTTCCTGCCGATCAATATTACAATCCCCCCGAAGCAATCCCGCTCAGCGTGACGCTCGTGAGCGAGAAGGATGGCCTGCGGGTTGAGCTCCGCGAATACCGTTATACCAAGGTGAAAGTGACACTCCGCGGCGGCCAGGAGACCGATCGGGAACTCGTCGCCCTGCGCCTCAACCCGTGGTGGTATCCGCACGGGATTTATGAACCGAAAAACGACGGCACCGGGGGCCCATTCACGATCGGCCGGGTGATCCACAGCTCTCGCAGCGTGGGTTTCACAGGCTGGATCGGCGGCGTCGCCGTGTTCGACCGAGCTTTGACCGCGGAGGAATTGCGGAAGCTGCACGCCCTGGCTGCCACGCCGATCAAGGGGTAGAGCGGAGGGCGCGGAGGGTGCGGGGGAGGGTGGGCCTAGTTGTTGAAGGTGAGAGTGTAGGATCTTGGGTTAATCCTAAGACACAGTTGTTACCGGTGAATCATAGGTCGTGTTCGGTACGGAAACTGCATCGGACGTGTTTACGGTCAATGGCGAGGGAGTTACTGAGCCATGCTTGGGTCTGATTTTGCGAAGCTGGGTTGCAGGAGTATGATCTCGGTGGTGAAACGCTGGTGAACGGCGCCAGATCACTGAACGGGTGCGGGTGGAATGCTCAGTCTCTGTACAGCTGGGTGAAGTTACGCTGGTGATTGAGCTCAAGGTGTTGCGTGGATGCGCAGGGGCATCCTTTTTACAGCATGAAGACGGAGTGGATTCAGCGTGACATGGGCGGCCGCTGCGGCACGGTTAAGGGGCGATCCGTGCCGTAATCTGCGTCATTTGCCAAGCTCCACCGCAGTTCGCCTGAACCCGCCATGAAAAACCCCCTCTTAGCGTGCGCGCGAATCCTTCCCGCGTGCATCACTTCGCTCACCCTGCTGTGCGGGGGCAAAT
>JBILUQ010000072.1:0-15233 GCA_044370935.1 Chthoniobacteraceae bacterium | reverse complement strand
CCACCCGCCGAATCAAAGTCTCACGGCTGGCCTCACCTGTAGAGGCGATTTTTGATTTCGCCATTTGCTGCTGCAAAAAAACATCAACGGCTGACTTGCCGTTCACCGAAGAAGCGTGCGGTAAGGTGGCTTTTGCGGAAATCGGCTCAAACGACCAATGGCGCTGGTATGGCGCTCCTTCCTCAATCCACTGGCGAAGAATCAACTTCTGCTGCGGCGAAAGCTTCTTATGTGATTCAGGCGGCGGCATCACTTCATCCGCGTCAGAGCTTTGGATCCGGTTCCACACGGAGCTCGCGGCAAGATCCCTCGGCTTGATCGGCGCCTGCCCTTTGATCGCGGTGTAAGCGCCTTCCGGCGTGTCCAACCGAAGATCGGCCTTTCGCTTTTTCGCATCAAACCCGTGGCATGCGAAACAGTTTTCCGACAGGATCGGCCGCACATCCCTGTTGAAATTGATGTTTTCAGCCGAAGCGGTCGCACCGCACACCAGAAGAATCAAAATCGCAGTGGTGACACTCAGGGAAGATTGTGTTCTCGGTTTCATCAGGGGGGATTGAACTCGCGAGCCGTGAGCCTAGCTGACAAGACCAGTCCTTTGACACCATAAACTGCCGCCCTAAGCCGCTTCAACTCGAGTCCTCACTTCTGCCACACACATAGCCCCCCTGAGAGCTCGAAGCCCCAGCTCCGCTCCCCCTTCGCCCCCTTTAGCGAAACACGCGCCCTACTCCGGCCCCCGCAAAAATCACGTCTCTATTCTCCCTTGTGTTTCGAAGCACGCGGAGTGCGAACCGGCGGCACACCGTACTCCCGGGTGTGCGCGCGATGAAGATTCCGAGGCGTACCAAAGCCCGCCATCTTCGCAACTTCAGTGATCTTCAGATTTTTGCCCGCAAGCAACCCCCGCGCAACCTGGACCCGGATCCGTTCCAAATGCTTTGCCGGAGAGATGCGCAACTCCGACTGGAATGCGTAATGAAGCGCCCTCACAGAAACCCCGACCTCCCGTGCAATATCCTCGATTACAAGAACCGCCGAATACCTGCCTTCCATGATCGCATGCGCCTTGGCAACAGCCGAATGCGTCACAGCAAAAGTATCCGTACTCCGGCGCAGCACCAGCCCGCTCACCGGAACCACGATAGGAGCTGGCGAAATGGATTGCCCGTTCATAACATCCTCAAGAGTCCGCGCAGCTCGATAGGCAATTCCCCTCGCATCTTCATCGATACTTGAGATCGGAACCTGCGCGCATTCGCAGGCCAACTCCATGTTTCCCACACCCATGACCGCAACATCATCCGGCACGCGAAACCCTGCATCCAAACAAACCTCAACGGTGTCGATCGCCAACAGATCGTCGAGGGCGAAAACAGCGATCGGTTTCGGCAACGCGTTAAGTTTTTGAGCAAGCCATATCCTGCTATTTGACCAGGTTTGCGGGGTTTTTCCTCGAAACCGATGCCACTCCAAAAAATGACAGGATGCCCCCTCCGCCGCCAAGGCCTCTTCGTAGGCGCTTCTGCGTTCACGCTCGACACGTCCGCGATTGAGACTGATCCACGCGAAGTGCCGGTAACCGCGCTCTAGAAAATGCGAGGCAGCCAGCCGCCCGATCGCGCGATTGTCCTCCTGAACCGTGGCGAAGCCCGAAGCGAGATGATTGGACCCAATCAGCACGGTAGGCTGTCGATGCATTTGTGCGGCGAGAAACTTCGATAACCGGGGCACTGCCGTGTCGTTTACGAGCAACCCATCCCCCCGCCAACCCGCCGGAGGCGAAGCCTCGAAAATCGACCGCATCTCTAGGTGCCACCCGGCCTCGCGCGCAAAGCGGCCGATCCCCTCGATGACTCGCGGGTCGTACCATCCCAAACTTACGAGCACGTTCTTTTTTGGCTTCACCGGACTTTGCAGAAATTGACTCTTCTTTTGCACAAAAAGACGCTGTACGCAACGGTTGTCAATGGTGAACATGCGCGCCAGATTCCTCTCCTTCCCCATGCACACCCACCCCCCGCAACTCCTCCGCCCAGCAGCAATCCAAACGGCGTCACCAACTGAGTCCCGCCTGTTGTCCAAAGCAGTTCTCTTCGCTCTGGCAATCTCAAGCTTCCTCTCCGCAACCTCGCTCGGAGCAGGCCAGCAATCCGAAGCTGGGATCCTGCACTCCTACGCCTCTTTCGGGGCTGCAACGGAGATCGTCTCCGAATCGGGTGAAGTGATTTGGAAATACCCCGCATCAACCCGAGACGGGTGGGTCCTCCCGAGCGGCAATCTGCTGCTAACGCTCTCGAAGTCCAAAGACTATCCCGGCGGAGGCGTGGTGGAAGTTACACGGGAAAATAAAATTCTATTCGAATACAAAGGCACGCAGTCCGAGGTGAACACCTCCCAACTGCTCCGCAACGGCAACATTCTGCTTACGGAAGCAGGCGCGAACCCACGGATCCTGGAGATCGATCGGTCAGGAAAAATTGTCGTGGAAGCCCCGATACAGTGCCAGCTCCCGAACCATCACATGCAATCGCGCATGACTCGCGGCCTGGCCAATGGAAACTACCTAGTACCGCAGCTGCTCGATCGGGTGGTGCGAGAATACACCGCGAAAGGCGAGATTGTCTGGGAGTACAAGACCCCTGAACAACCGAAAGATTGCTGGCCATTCACAGCTATCCGAATTCCGAACGGCAACACGGTTATCAACCTCACACATGGAAACGGGGTGGTAGAAGTGGACTCGAAGGGCAATGAAGTGTGGCGCGTTTCAAACGACGACTTTGCTGATGCACCATTCAAAGACCCGTGCGGCGGACAATGGCTTCCGAACGGTAATCTTGTTGTGACTAGCTACGGAGCTAAGGGCGACGCCGTGAAAATGCTCGAGATCACACGGGACAAAAAAATCGTCTGGCGCCTCACTGATGGCAAACCACACGGGCTTCATGAGTTTCAGATCCTTTCCACAAACGGAAAGCCAATTGAAAACGGTGCCTTCCGCTAGCGTCCAAACTCATGAACCGCCCTGTAGTCAGTTTGATTCACAGCAGTATTTGGATCGCGGCTTCCGTGCTGCCGCTTTCGGCGGCAGGTGATAACGCGAACGAGTTCTTTGAGCGCAAAATCCGTCCGGTACTTTCAGAAAACTGCTTCAGCTGCCATAGCTCCGAAGCCAAAAGCCTGAAGGCAAATCTGCTTCTGGATTCTCTCCAAGGGCTGCTCAAGGGCGGCGACACCGGACCGGCCATCGTTCCCGGCGACCCCGAAAAAAGCCTCTTAGTTGCAGCCATCCGATACGAGGACCCCGAAACCGCAATGCCCCCGCGCAAATCGGGGGGTAAATTATCCGCAGCGCAGATTCAAGATTTTGAAAATTGGATCACGGGGGGAGCTATGTGGCCCGGCGGTGGATCATCATTGAGCTCCAAGAAATTTGATTTGGAGCAACGCAAAAAAGACCATTGGTGCTGGACCCCGCCCGCATCGCATCCTCTGCCCAGCGTTAAGCTCAAATCATGGCCGCGCTCGCTGACGGATCACTTCATCTTAGCCGGGCTTGAGTCAAAGAACCTTTCGCCCGCACCCCAAGCGGATCGCACCGCGCTCATCCGTAGATTGAGCTTCGACATCACAGGACTTCCCCCATCGCCACAGGAAACCGAAACGTTCCTGAATGACCGGTCACCGAAAGCGGTCGAGGCTCTTGTGGACCGCTTGCTCGGTTCTCCCCACTTTGGAGAGCGCTGGGCCCGGCACTGGATGGATCTGGTGCGTTACGCCGACACCCGCGGACACGAGTTTGATCATCCCATCCCGAACGCTTGGCAATACCGGGACTATCTCATCCGCGCACTAAACTCTGACGTGCCCTACGATCAATTCGTCAAAGAGCACATCGCGGGCGATCTTATGACTCCAAGAATTGACTCCCGCACCGGCGCTAACGAGTCAATCATCGCCACCGGCTTTTGGTTCCTTGGCGAAGAAGTCCATTCGCCAGTCGATATCAGACAAGACGAGGTGGACCGCATCGACAATCAAATCGATGTCATGAGCAAGACATTCCTCGGAGTCACCCTTGCATGCGCCCGATGCCACGACCACAAATTCGACGCAATTTCACAGAAAGACTACTACGCGATGAGCGGGTTTCTCATCAGCAGCGGGCGGCAGCTAGCCAGATTTGAAACCATGGAGGTCGAACGCGACGTGGCCCGCTCGGTTGCACAGATTGAATCCGATGCAAACAACGAGCTAAAGGAACCGCTCGCCGCAATCCTCAAACGCGGTGTCCGCCGTGTCACGGCCGCAATGCCGGCGGCCCAGAAAGCCATTACGGAGGATTCCATCGACACCGCCAGTGAGCCAGTGCGCGGCCTTGCGCTGGCACTTAAATCCGCCGCCGACACCAGCGGACACCCTTTGCAGACTACAGCCAGAGTGATCCTTCGTCGCACCGCTTCGCCCACGCCCACGCCCGCGCCGCCGGTCGCCATTCCTCAAGACCCATCATTCCGGGTTTTGGAAGACTACACGAACGAATCCCCGACAAGCTGGATGCAGGCCGGCTCGGCATTCGGACCCGGGCCCCTCAAAATTGGCGCAATGCGGATCGGCTCCAGCAAAGATAAACCGTTCGAAGGGGTCATCACCCAGACTGCGGCAATCAGAAATGAGTTCTTCAGCGGTATCGCGCATCGGGGAGAAAATGATCCTGGCTCGTTGAAGGCATTCAATGGAAGCGGCCAGACACTGCGCACCCGCGAGTTCACAGTCGGCGATGGGAAGGTTTGGATTCTGACGAAAGGCGCGGGCAGCGCGTACTCCGCGCTCAACTCGCATCACATGATTGGAGGCCCGCTTCACGGAGCCCTTTTTAAAACATGGAAAGCCACGGACCACTGGCAGTGGGTTGAGCTGAATCTCGCGAACTACAAAGGCCACAGAATGCACCTTGAGATCGCGCCGAACGACAACGGCCCATTCGAGGTTGCGATGGTGGCAGAATGCGAAGTCGCGCCAGCGAGCCCGCCCACACGGGACAAGCTCGTGTTTGGTTCTGTCTTCGGCAGCCAGAGTAATCCACCTACTGACGCCGCACTGCTGCTTTCACAAGCACTGGATAAAGCGACTGACCAACTCGCAAGCAACACATTGGAGCAACCTGCGGCGGAACTGCTCGACTGGATGATCCAAAACTGGAGTCTGTTTGGCCCTGAAACAGAGTCGGAAAGAGCATCGTTTCTCAGTAAAGGCTCCAAATGGATGGCAAAACTTGACTCTCAACGCACACGGCTGCGGAAGGAGTCCGCGGTGGCGCTTGCCATGTTTGACGGGTCCGGCGTCGAAGAATTCCAGCTCAAAAGAGGCTCCCCCAAGTCTCCGCTTGCGCCGGTCCCTCGCCGACTTCTTGAAGCCGTGGCCGGTTCAGAACCACTGCAGATTCCAGGCCGCAGCGGCAGGCTTGAACTCGCAAACCAAATGAAGGACCCCGCCAATCCGCTACTAAGCCGTGTCATTGTGAACCGCGTTTGGCACCATCTCTTTGGCCGCGGCATTGTACCGAGCGTAGACAATTTCGGCGTCCTGGGCCAGGCGCCCACGCACCCCGAGTTGCTTGACACCCTCAGCGTTGAATTCGCCACAAGCCAGAATTGGTCGATCAAGTCGCTCATTCGTTCGCTCGTACTTTCGTCTGCTTACCAGATGAGCAGCCATCCAACCGATCAGCAGGCCGAGACCTTGGATCCGGAGAATACTGCTTTCCACCGAATGAATATCAAGCGACTCGAGGCAGAGAGCATCAGGGATTCGGTTCTAAGCATCTCCGGCCGCCTCGACCCGACTGTTGGAGGGCGCTCCGTGACGGTGCACTTGACCGACTTCATGGAGGGGCGCGGGCGGCCGAAGTCGGGACCTATGGATGGCGACGGACGCCGGAGCATCTATGTATCCATCAATCGAAACTTTCTTTCGCCGATGCTGCTAGCATTCGATATGCCGATTCCCTTCAGCACCTTCGGCCGCAGAAATATCTCAAACGTGCCAGCGCAGGCACTGGTTCTGATGAACGATCCGTTTGTGGTTGCAGAGGCAAGACGTTGGAGCCAGCAGGTACAATCGATTGCATCAGTCGAGGAGCGGCTAAGACACATGTACCTCACCGCTTTTGCACGCACACCAACGCCCGAGGAGACTCGAGCCGCCAAAGAGTTCATCGGCCGTGAATCAGAGTTACTTGGCGCAAACAATCATGACGATGCCAGCATCTGGGCCGACCTCGCGCATGCACTGATTAATTCCAAGGAGTTTTTATATGTCGATTAAGCACCAAAATATGAGCGGACTCGCGGGATCAGCGCTTTCGCGCCGCGAGCTTCTCGAAAAGTGCGCGGTCGGTTTTGGTTCACTCGCCGCGACAGCACTCTTTGCACAGCAGCCGGGTGCGGTTCAGCCGCTGAAAGGAGCGCAGCCTCACAGAAAACTGGGGAGCACGCATTTTCCGCCGAAGGCTCGAAGCGTGATCTTTCTCTACATGGATGGTGGTCCATCACAGGTTGACACCTTTGACCCAAAGCCAGTGCTCCAAGCCGAAGACGGCACACCGTTTAAAATGAAGCGGGAGCCCACCCAATTCAACAACGTCGGACTCACGCTTGGTTCGCCCTGGAAATTCGAAACCTACGGGCAGAGCGGGATCCCGGTCAGCAGCCTTTTCCCGTGCATTGCGCAATGCGTGGACGAACTCGCCGTGATCCGCTCCATGACGAGCGAATTCTCGGAACACACCAACGCAAACTACTTTCTGCATACCGGAAGCGGCCTTCAGGGACGGCCAAGCATGGGCGCCTGGGTAGGGTACGGCCTTGGCAGTCAGAATGCCGATCTACCAGGTTTTGTGGTGCTCAACGGCGGACTGATTCCTCCGGGCGGCCTGGATAACTTCAACAGCGGCTTTCTCCCCGCGACGTACCAAGGCTCGATTTTCAAACCCGGGACGGTCCCCGTCGCAAACATCAATCCTACCGAGAAGGATATTGCTGTTCAGTCAAACAAACTCGCCTTCACTCGAAGCCTCGACCGCGGCCTTCTCTCGCGCATCGGACGCGTGGACCAAATCGAAAGCGCGATACAAAACGCTGAGCTGGCTTTCAGAATGCAGGCGGCTGTTCCGGAACTCATGGACATCACCGGCGAGACGGATGCGACCAAGGCGTTTTACGGTTTTGATGCGCCGGAAAAGCACACGAGAACCTTCGCAGCACAATGCATGCAGGCCCGTCGACTCGTGGAGCGCGGAGTTCGGTTCATTGAGTTGACTTGTCCGGCTTTTGGCGGCGACCGCTGGGACCAGCACGGAAAACTTCGCGAGGGGCACGAGAAAAACGCAGCGTACGTTGATCAGCCCATTGCAGGGCTTCTTAAGGACCTTAAGTCCCGCGGACTGCTTGAAAGTACGTTGGTGGTTTGGGGAGGCGAGTTCGGACGAACACCGTTTGCGCAAGGAAAGGATGGCCGGGATCACAATCCGTTTGGGTTCACCATGTGGATGGCCGGGGGCGGAGTGAAGGGCGGGACGATCTACGGCGCCACCGATGAGTACGGGTACAAGGCGGTTGAGAAGCCGGTGAAGATCCACGACCTCCATGCGACGATGCTTCATTTACTCGGGATTGATCATACGCAGCTCACCTTCCGTTTCAGCGGACGTGACATCCGGCTGACCGACGTGCACGGGGAGATCCTGCGGGAAATCCTACTCTAGTGAAGGCAGAGAGAAACGGCGGGGGGCGGTAATCTTCTGGTAAGGTTGCTTCCAACCAAGGCATGAACTAATCTGCAGAAGTGATGTGCGTCAGCTGAAGTTGTGCTCCTCACATTGATGCCGAAGAGCCAGGTAAACGACGCCGAAAGGAAACAGATCCACCGTGAAACAACCCGTCATTGGATTGACCGCAAATCTAGTTAGAGACGATGAGGGGCTCTTGAGGCATGAGGTGAAGGGCACTTACATTGACGCGGTGCTGCGCGTTGGAGGCATTCCGCTCATACTGCCCGCGATAGCTTCGATGCGCGAAGCGATGTTAGACCGCGTGGACGGCGTGATCATCACGGGCGGGGAAGACATTGATCCGCGGCCTTTCGGGGCTGATTTGCATCCAAAGGCTCAGATCATGCAGCCCGAGCGTCAGAGCGCAGAGATTGCGCTGCTCGACGCTCTGCGAGCGCAACCCGAGAAACCTGTGCTTGGAATCTGTCTTGGCATGCAATTGATGGGAGTCCACGCGGGGTGCCCGCTGATCCAGCATCTGCACGATGTGAAGCCGGACGCGGACCGCCACAGGCTCGACAATGAGCACCGTGTGGAGGGCCAAATCGGGTGCGGCACTGTTACAAGCTGGCATCACCAAGCGCTCAAGGACAGCGGCCCATTCGAACCGATCGGGTGGAGTGATGACGGCGTGCTTGAAGCGATCCGAGATCCTAAGAAGCCATTCTATCTCGGCGTGCAGTGGCATCCAGAGCGCACGAAAGATTTAGTAATGGGCGATGGAATCATCGGGCGACTCATAGAAGCGACCCGTATTTAAAATCACAACGAGATCGGGCCAGGGTTTCGTGCGCGCTGCGTTGCTTAAAGCTCGAGACCGAATTCCCAAACTTCAACAAGGACCCGACAATATCAACTTTGCCGAGCTTTAGAACTCCACGCTTAAGGTCGCATTGCCGTTTGTAGTCTTCTGGTTGCTTTGGAGCTCACTTTGCGCGTTCAAACGTAGGGTCGTCCGCCGCGTCAGTGCCATTTCTGCTGCAGCGCCAAATTGTATCGAATCGGCCCCCACTTTGGAGCTCTGCATTGTGATGGGGGCATCACTCATTCCACCGAGCATGGCGTCGGTAGTGTGCCTCCTGCTATCAAGATAATGCATCCAATTCGCTGACGCGCTCAGACGTACTGCGTGACCTTTTATCGCAAAAAGTCGGGCAGCCTGAAGGCCGGTTTGAAGTGCGTTTCTGATATAGGAATTTCCAACAACTTTGGTCTCAAGCAGACCACCAGCACCTTCAGAGAATCCCTTCTGACTGTACCCAAAAGAAACAAGATGCACGGAGGGGGTGAGAACAAAAAAGCTTGGATTCAGCGCCACAGACAGCCCCACCTGAGTCAGCCATTCTGTATTGCGAAATTTTACCTGCTGAGAGTTCAATCCTGACGCCCGATTCAAAGTGTTGTCTCCGGCGCCGAAGGAAGCGGCCGCATCGAAGGCAACATTTCCAAGCAGGACGCTTGCGTATGCGCCGCCATGCCAGGTTTCGGCAATTAACGATCCGAGGTTGTCTCCAAAATTCACGCTGCTGCCGCCCATCGCGGCACTCACTCCAAGCGTCAGCCCGCCTGTCTTACGCTCCACTCCAGAGACGTTTCCGTAGTGACTGCCTGAGTACCCCGGAGACCCCATCTCAAGATCTGCATTCAGTCGCTGCCACGTACCATAGGTTGTGGACCATAAATTCAGTCCCTTCTCGGAAGGGCTGGGCCCGTAGAGTGAGCCCAGTGCGAGTGCACTCAAATGCCCACTCAAACCGATCTGCAACCCCTTCAACCGGCCGAATGTAACATTAGGCAATTCCGAAGATGCCCCCGGGTTGCCACTTGAGAGGAGTTCCCGAACCGCACTCAGCGAGCTCTGGCTATCAAGGATATCAATGAAGTTCGATATCGGCCCATCGCTCAAACTGAGCTTCGAGTCCAGAAGCGCTCCAATTTTTTTCACATTCCCATCACCAAGCGATGAGAACTGCCGGCGCTGGATAGTCATCTGGATAAGGCCCACCGTGCCGCTGCTCACAGAGGCGAGGATCATTGGACTCTGCCGCAGCGTACCCCCTACGTTCATGTAACTGGGAACGCTTCCATTAACGTCCGACACGGTTCCAACCGTGTAGGTCATGATAGTGAAGGTGTGCTTTTTGAAATCAGTCACCCGTGGCTTTCCATTCGGGTCATATGCGACGGCGACAATCCCACCTTTGGCGCGTAGCGAGCCGGTGATCGCTATGGTGTCATGCGGCCCGGAGCCGGGAGTGGTCTGAGCGTTCGCAGTGTATTCAAACTGCAGCTCGCTACCCGGCATCGCGAACACATTGCCCACGAAGTTCAGTGGACCAGGCGAGTTGCCCGGCTTCACGACTGCACCAGCGCCAATGATGATATCACCGATGATGGTACCATTGCCTTTGAGCACCTGTGAGATGGGAGCCGAAATAGAGTCGCCGCCGATCTTGAGCGTACCGCCATTGTAGGCACCCATTTCGAGCTTCACGTTAGAGCTGCCAGCGTCGCCAACAATCAGCGTCTTCACATGTCTGATGTTTGCGTCGCCCTGCAGTCTCATTGTCCCTCCCGTGGCTGCCGTTAGCACAAGTGCGTCAGTGTAAGCCGTACCTCCCAACTGCGCGATAGATCCGGGCGATTGCCCATCCAGGTTAAACGTGAATTTCTCAAAAGAATTGCCGCGGCTTCCACCCAGATCACGCCCGAGACCTTGGAGCACCTTGCTTTCCCCCAACGTCGTTCCCTCAACTCCAGAATTATCTAGTGCAGCTGTGGTAATCGCGCCGACACGCAGCCGCACGGGAGTCATCAGGTAAGTGCCAGAGCCCAGCGTCATATCATATGCGAGCAATTCCCCCGCGTATCCCTCGATGCCGATCGTGGCCCCATTCTCAATCACGACTTTCTGCAGCGTCTGCGATCCTCCGGTAATCACCCCGAAGGTTGCAGCGCCTTTCACTAACAGCGTTCCGCTGGTCGCCAGCACATTGGTTGCTGAGAGCAACATACTACCCGCCTCCACCTGCGTCACAGGAATGGAATGCCCGGAAGACCCAAGGTACAAAGTACCGGGCCCCTGCTTGATGAGCGTGCTCGGCACCTGAAGCGCGCCCGAATAATTTCCGCCTCCAAGCGCCAAGACCCCTGTTGAGTTCACCACTCCACTTCCGGACAAGCGGTCGATGTACGAGTTCGACTTCACCGTAACGAGGCCGTTGGCAAGTACAGCGCCCAAACTGGCGGTTTTTTCAAACCGCGCCCAAGCTCCTGAAGCCACCGTAAAGCCGCCCACACTCCCCACGGTATCGCGCACAGTCAAGGTGCCGCCCGCCACATGAGTGAGCCCCTGCGTGCTCAAACTTGAAACCACTGCGTTGGAGCGGAAGATTGTCTCACCCGTGGCAGCCCCAGCCAGAACACTCAGCGACCCCACTCCGACCAAAGATAAAAACTCCAGTTTGCCTGAGTTTGAAACTGTTCCCAAGTCTAGGTTGGATCCAGAGAAACGCGCCACAGCGCCGGCCGCCACACTGAGAGGCGCTGAGGCGTTGAGATCGACCGCAAGCACAGTACCACCCGTAATCGTCAACGAACTTGTGCTCCCAAACGCACCGCGTGCGGCCGTCACCAGACCAGCAGAAACGGAAGTCGGCCCAGTGTAGGTATTCGTCCCAGTCAGTGAGAGCGATCCTGCGCCCACCTTCGAAATGCCTCCCGCGCCACGAATTACCCCGCTCAGGACAGTCGCCCCGCTGCCACCTAGCTCCAGCGCGTGACCCGAGTTGTTGATGCTTCCCGAAACCGTAAACGTGCCCGCGCCGCTGTTCGTCCACGACTGATCCGCCGCGAGCGCCATGGCAGAGCCTATGGAGAATGAACTCACCCCACTCGCCATGCTGATCCCGCTCGAACCCACCGATAGCGTGTATCCATCATCCACAAGCGTGGCTGGATTTGCTGTGGTGACGCTGATGCCCAGAACATCGACATTAGCACCCAAGGTCATCCCAATCTGGTTTGCAGCACCCGCGTTGTTCGCCGACAGGTACACCAGATAGTTGCTCGTTGGGGATTGTGCGCCAATGGTTGCACCCGAGACATCCGTTCCCCAATTCGTAGCGGACCATACCTTGCCCGCACCAGCCGCACTGCCGCCCACCCAGTAAAAGCCAGTCTGCAGACTTCCGATCGTAATCTGCACCAAACTAGACGTGATATTCCAAGTATTACCCGCACCGCCGCCTGCCAGCAAACTGTACGTCCCAGCGTTGAGCAGGCTTCCCTCTCCACCCTCGATGAGCGTGTACGTCTGGCCTGGGGTTGGACTGCCCGAAAGACTCAGTTTAAAAGTGCCGCCCGAAAGCGTCGCGACTCCGCTTGCCACAATCTTCGATCCCCACACCATCCCGATTGTTCCACCGCTGGACAAAGTTAATTTCTCCAAATTCAACGTCCCCGCAGATACTGGAGTGAAATTCAACCGTGTCCCGTTTGCGACCGACACGCTTGCCGACCCTCCACTCACCCCGCTACTCGCCACAGACAGCGTACCCGCGTTCAAATTCACAGTACCTCCACTCAAGAGATCCACCGTGCTCGCGCGTCCCACTCCATTCAGCGTGAGTGAACCTCCGCTGATCGTTCCGCTCACGACCGAAGCAGCAGCGATCACTGGAACGACCGGTATTAGCGCCGGCGGACCATCTTCAAATTCAAATTCCCCTTCCCCACCTGTGGAAGCGACTCCATTGCGGATATTTGCAGTCAATAAACCCGCCACACTCAACGTTCCCTGGTCTACCCAGCCCGTTACGGTCGCGTTACTTCCAAACGCCGTCACTCCGATTCCTGTCAACGACCCTAGCGCGATCGTTCCACTCCCTGCTGTGAACGATAAACCGACACTCGCCGTTGATGCGTTGTTAATCTCACCCAAACTCAGCCCGCTCCCGCTCACCGCTGCTATCCCGCCCGCCTCTATACTCAGCCCCGCACTCGGATTGAAATTCACCGCTCTCAACGAACCCCCGGAAACACGAATCGATTCCGTACTAGCAAGAGCCCCGGCACTCGCGTCAAGCGTTCCACTCTCCACAGTTGTGCTTCCAGTGTAACTGTTTGATCCCGTCAGCCATGCCACGCCATTCGCGCTCGAATTCGTAAACACACTGCCAGAGCCACTGATCGTTCCAGCCACCGTAATGTCCGCCCCAATCGGACTGAGCTCTAGAGAACTTGCTGCATCATTCAAAATCACGGGCGCATTGAAAATCGACGCCTGCGGACTCCCGCTCGAACTGTTTGGAAGCAGCTCCAACTCCGCGTAATTCCCACTACTAGAGAGCGAGAATCCCCCGGTAAACGCACTCGCGTCTCCAGTCACTTGGACGTGCGCATTATTACCCACCTCAATCCGACCTGCACCACTCACCGCACCTTTCAAGGTCAGCGAGGTAGAAAGACCACTCCCAATCACTTTGAATGTCGCTCCACTTGCAATATTCAAACTCCCCGCCACCCGACCCGACTGCGAGGGGTATTCGCTATAATCAAAATCAAAAAAATCCACGTCTCGTTGATCGTACTGCAACGTTCCAGCCGCCACGGAAACATCCCCCAAAATAGTCCGGTAAGTCCCACCTGCATCAGTCTCCTGCGTAAACTTCCCGTTCAACTCCACAGTCCCCGTCCCCAACTTCAAAATGCCTCCAGACCCTGTCAGGTATCTCGGAAAATCAATCCCCTGGATAATCGTGTCCGACCGGTTGAACACAAGCATGCCGTTGTTCACGATGCCCCCACTGCTCGCAGTTGATGCAAACAGCTTGCCCGTGGTGCCGCCATCGCCGATCTGAAGCGAACCGCCACTGATCGTCGTGAGCCCCGAATACGTGCTCGCTCCAGTCAAGGTCAGCTTGCCCGCGCCAGTCTTTGTGAGCGCCCCCACACCGCTGATTGATCCCGTCACCAGCGTATTCGATGTCCCGCCCACCGTCAGCGTGTACACACCAGTTTCGACATTCGCAGCCGTCAGCACCCCAGCGCCGTTTTGGTCCCATGTCTGGTGTGCTGCAAGCACAACCGAAGGCGCAATCGAGAACGCACCCGCACCGGTCGACAGGCTGATGCCCCCTGTTCCAAGGGTCAAAATCTCCCCCTCAATCTCCATCAAGCTCAATGGCTGCGTGGTGTTCACTGAAATCCCGAGCAGGCTGATATTCTGCCCCATATACATTCCCAACTGATTCGCAGCGGCCGCAGTATCCGCTGAGAAAACCGCGATATCGTTCGCGGTCGGTGTGTCCTCTGCATCTATCGTGCCTGCAGCGTCAATCGTCCAGTTTAAATCATCCCAACGCTTTGCATTCGATGGGAATCCACCTTTCCAGTAAAGCAAGCGAGCCTCTGGAGTCACTTTCACAAAGTCATCAGCCACGCTGAAAGTGAAGTTGCGCCCAGCTTTACCGTTTAAAATTCCATACGATCCCGTGTTCAGGGAGCTCGAAGGCGCTCCCTGCAGCAGAGTGTAGGTTTGCCCGACCGTGTAGTTTCCAGATAAACTAAACTTGAATTCGCCACCCGCAAGCGTCGCGGATCCGCTCGCAACAATCTTGGACCCCCACGCCATCCCGATCGTTCCGCCGCTGGACAAAGTGAGCGCTGCTACATTCAGCGTCCCCGGAGATACCGAAGTGAAATTCAACCGTGTCCCGTTTGCGACCGACACGCTTGCCGACCCTCCACTCACCCCGCTACTCACCACAGACAACGTTCCCGCGTTCAATTTCACAGTGCCTCCGCTTAAGAGATCCACCGTGGTCGTGCGTCCCACTCCGTTCAAAGTGAGCGAACCTCCCGCGATCGTTCCGCTCACCACAGACGCGGCGGTGATCACAGGCGAAAATTTTATCATCCGCTGGATGAATTCGCCATCCCCATCGGGAACCATTTCAGGCTCCAATCCTCCATCCCCATCGTCAATCATTGAGACAACCTCCCCATTCCGAATGTTCGCCGTCAGTAATCCCGTCACATTCAACGTCCCCTGCTCCACCCAAGTGATGGTCGCGTTGCTCCCAAACGCCGTTACTCCAGTTCCAGTCAACGAACCCAGCGTGATCGTCCCACTCGCTGAGCTGAACAATAAACCGACACTCGCCGTCGATGCGTTATTAATCTCACCCAAGCTCAACCCGCTCCCGCTCACCACCGCCATCCCGCCCGCTTCGATACTCAGCCCCGCACTCGGATTGAAATTCACCGCCTTCAACGAACCCCCGGAAACACGAATCGATTCCGTACTAGCAAGAGCCCCGGCACTCGCGTCAAGCGTTCCACTCTCCACAGTTGTGCTTCCAGTGTAACTGTTTGATCCCGTCAGCCATGCCACGCC
>JBILUQ010000314.1:0-4263 GCA_044370935.1 Chthoniobacteraceae bacterium | reverse complement strand
CGCCCTTTGGTCCTCTTTCCCTTATCGGATTTCGACCCGGTGGGCAGACTTCTTGGATTCCGGACTTTTCGGCAAATGCACCGTCAGGATTCCGCCTTTGTATTCGGAAAAAATCCCGCCCTTGTCGGCATCCGGCGGAATCGTGAAAGTCCGCTCGAATCGCCCGAAGGCCCTCTCCATCCGGTGGAAAGTCATGCCCTCCTCGATCTTTTCAAATTTCCGCTCCCCTTTGATCGAAAGTGTGCCGTTTTCCACTTTGACCTCGATGTCCTGCTTGGGAACGTCGGGAAGCTCTGCTTTGAGCACAAATTCTTTTTCGTCCTCACTGATGTCAACTGAGGGTGACCATTGTGCGGACGTGACCGGCTCGGCCTCTTTGGACGGCCACATTGAAAATGTGCGCTGCATGCTCCTGAGCAAATCCTCCATTTCCTCGATCCCCGTAAATCTTGCCGCCGGCCGCAGAGTTTCAATCTCTGTGCCCTTTCTGAATGGATTCCATTTTGTTAGTGTGTTCATTTTTTAAAACGCTGACTTCCGGCAGTGCTTTTGTGATTTGACTGGAAACCCTGCCGATTGGTCCGAACAGTCAATCTCCCTTACGGACAGGAGGACTGCGATAGGGGTGTGAAAAAAGAAATTTGCAGCCGCGCGCCCGGACCACCCAGTGATCACGTCTTTAATACCGCCCCCAATCTTGTTCGCTCGACAGCGGCACCACGCCCGGCGCTAGTGCATGGAACAAGACGGCACAGACGTGCGGGTGCGGGGCCTTTAAAGCATATAAAAAACGACGGGCCCGTTGAGTCTTTCGGATTTAGCGCATCCGCTCGCCTCAAGGGACCTTCCCAGCGGTGAGGATGGCTTGCTGGGTTTCGGAAAATGCGAGCCAAGCGATCTGCTGCAGCAAGAGGGCGTCTTCCACGCGCATTTCGGGAGGATGCCACAGCCCTTCAGGACTCAGCTCCGTCAGCGCCGCATACAGGCAGCAGGCGGTGAGGTATGCACCTTTCGCAGTTGCGTGGATGCCGTCCCTGTAAAGCTCCCTGAACCGTTCTTCGGTCGGGGAAGCACCGAAAAACTTCAGCCACGCATGCACGCTTGGCGCAACTGCCGTACCTAGTCGTTTCCCGAGCCAGATGTTGGACGCGTGAAACAGTGAAAACCCATCGGGATATGGAAGCGATTTGGATGCGGGGCTTTCGTAAATTACCAGCTTTGCTCCATGGCTGCGAGCCAGCGCTGCATACGCATCGCCGAATTCAGCGAGATCCTCGCGGCTCATTCGGTAGAAAGTTTCAACAACCACCACATCCCATGGTTCGGCGGCGATTTTTCCACGCGGGGTGTCCGGCGCGTCCCCCTGACTCCAGAAAGCCCGCATGCCCGTGCCCATGCGTGCGTGGTCTTCCGAGATAATTCGAGGCGTGCCCGCGGGAGCGGAAGCTGCGAGTTGTTCTACCAAGAGGGGGACATTGCCGAGTAGGGTGTGGCTCGAGCCGATAAAAAAAACTTTTAACTCCTTTTCATTCGAGGCGATCAGATTCCTCAGGCGAAGACGCAAATGTGCCTCACGCCAAAATTTTTGCGTATGGTTTTGGCCGGGCAGTGACAGTACTTTGGTCAGCTCGATCTTTGCCCGCTCAAAGTCCTTTTCATCGTAAAAAGTCAGCCCAAGCAGAAGCTGGATCTCGGCTTCCGCGGCATTCAGACGATCCCCGGAAAGTTCCGCCTCCGCGACCATCAGAGCGGCCTTCGCGAGTTCGGAACGCGCTTCGGGAAGGAGCCTCTCGAGCCAGAGAGTCCGGGCGAGTTCGATCTGAAAATTAACGCGTTCGCCGATTGGAATCCCGGAACTTCCAGACAGAAACTCCAGTGAGATTCTTGCTTCTCTAAACTCGCGCAGGGCAATGAGCGCGGGAATGATCGCCGAATGAGCCGCGAGACGGGCCTTCTCGGGTGCGGAATCCAGTGCGATCACACCGGCGCATGCGTCTCTGACTTTCGTCCATGCTGCGACGCTTCCGTAGTTTGAAAAAATTTTCCCGATAAGCAGGCGTGCCTCGATTTTACTCTCAAGCGATGCGGCGTCGGAGTTTAAAATTTTTTCCAAGAGAGCATTTGCAACGTCGTAGTTCATCTCTCTGACGTGCGTCTCTCCGATTTTGACTTCAGCCCTTGCGATTTGTTCCCCTGAAATGCCTTCGACTTTGAGTGCTTGTTCAAACTGGGCTCGGGCTTTTGGAACCTCGTCCTCAGCTGGAAATGACAATCCCATCCGGAGTAACGCCTCAAATTTCGCCGAGGTCTGGGCAGGCGCGCTGATGATTCTGGAAAACTCCCGGCGAGCATCCGCGTAACGGCCCTGAGAGAGGGCGGCATCACCCGCAGCGAATAGAGCGCTCGGGTCGGCGGATGCCGCCGGCGAACCGCTCAACGCAATGAGGCAGACCAATACTGGAATCCAGATTTCGCAAAGATTAAGCAGGCCAGCGCGCATGACGGAAATTTCAGTTGTTTCCAAAGGTAATTACGGGTCGACGCAGTGGTCTTGTCCGCCGATCTTTTGCGGCGGGGGAAGATTTTTCCCGCAGCTAAACTGATTGCGGGAGCGATCTCGGATGGCATCTTCCCCGAAGGATTCCTCGAAAAGAGTGCTCGGGGGGGGACTTGAACCCCCACGCCTTGCGGCATGCGCCCCTCAAACGCACGTGTCTGCCATTTCACCACCCGAGCTCGTCTGTCGAAAAGGGATTGGAAGGATGATCTGCCCTGAAAAATCGCGCAAGCCGTTTCAGTAACTTTTATTGAAGCTTGAGCTGACGCTATTCTCAACGGTTCCCACGTAATCCAATTTCTCAGAGTTGGATATTCGAGAAATTAGTTTTCCCGTAAAGTTTCACGCAAAGCCCCCTCCTTAGCTTGCGGGTCGGCCTGCTCCCTGCTTTGCTGGGCAACCATGGAAGGGCCCGCAATTGAACAAGCCACTCTCGAAGATCTGCCGCAACTCACAGAGTTGCTGACGGATCTTTTCTCGCATGAGGGGGATTTCACCCCGGATCCTGTCAGGCAGATGCGGGGGTTGAGGTTGCTTCTGGAGCAGCCGATCCGTGGCAGAATTTTTGTTCTGAAGCAGAGTGGCCGGATCCTCGGGATGATTAACCTTTTGTTCACGATCTCGACCGCGGAGGGAGGAGTAGTGATCTTGCTTGAGGACTTGATTATTCATCAAGATTTCCGTGGGCACGGATTGGGGAGCAAACTTCTCAAGCATGCGCTTAGTTATGCCAAAAGTAAGGATTTTAAGCGGATCACGCTGCTCACCGACAGAATTAACGAAGATGCCCAAAGGTTTTACAAGCGACATGGCTTTTTTGAATCCGCCATGCTTCCGATGAGGTACGTGTTGTCGGACGACTGTGCAACTCATGCCCCCCGATAGGCGGTTTACCGAAGCCGGCGATTTGTTTCCTAGGAATTTTGTGCCTGCATGAGCTTCGTGAATCTTGATTTTGCGAGAGTCGATACGGACCGCCAGCGTCGTTGCGGGTTTCCGGAAGTGATCTTCGGGGCGGGTAAGACTCCTGAGGAAGTCGCTTCCATCTCGGCTGTTCTCGTGGAGCGTCACGGCTTGCTCCTGGCAACCCGTGTGAATGCGGAGCACTATTCGGCCGTTCAGGCCAGATTCCCGGACGCCAAGTGGCATGCCAGAGCGGGGTGCATCACGGTTGAGCGTACCCCGCTGGAGCGGCAAAAGGGTTTGGTCGGGGTTTTATGCGCCGGCACCTCCGACCTTCCCGTCGCGGATGAGGCGGCCGTGACCTTGGAAATATTTGGCAATCCGGTGCTGCGTATTTCAGACATCGGGGTGGCCGGCATCCATAGATTGTTAGCTGTTCAAGACAAGATAGATAAATGCAGTGTTTTGATTGTGGTGGCGGGCATGGAGGGCGCGCTGCCGAGCGCGGTCTCCGGCCTGACCTCAAAACCAGTGATAGCGGTTCCAACCAGTGTCGGGTATGGTGCCAGTTTCGGAGGGTTAGCGGCCCTCCTGGGAATGCTCAATAGCTGTGGAAGCGGTGTGACGGTGGTGAATATTGATAATGGTTTTGGAGCTGCTTACGCGGCGGCACAAATCAACCTACTCATTAGCCAAAGCCTGAAACCCTCCTAACGGTGGCGTCCCCGCTGTAGAATAAACTTATAAACATGGATTTTCAGAATTTTGGCCTGCTTGAAGCGGTCGTGCACGGAGTACAGTCG
>JBILUQ010000473.1:0-3088 GCA_044370935.1 Chthoniobacteraceae bacterium | reverse complement strand
ACTCATCGTCGTGAGACTGCCGATGGTAGAGAAGACCTCCAGATCCCTCGTATCCGTCTGCGTCAGGCCGAGTTTCTCGGCCTGCTCCGGGAAGCCGATGATTCCATTGAATGCGCCCACGCCATCGGCGCCTTGATAGAGATAGTTCCCAAAGACTCCGCGCACCAGATCGAGCGACTGGTCTCCGTGGTAGCCGTCCGTGGCATGGAAGCAGTCGAAGCTGGGCATCAGCTTCACATGGGCTCCGGCCATTGCTTTGCGGAAAGAATCCACATCCACTTTGATTGTGCGTGTGCCCAGAATAAGCACATCGACGAGGCCTTCACGCGCCCAAGTCTCGATATCGAATCCGTCCGTGTGACATCCCTCGACCGAATCCGGCACTCTTGCCGCGAGCAGAAAAGGGCGTCCGCGTTTGGCAGCCTGCGACAGAAGCGTGGAGCGAACATCGCGCATGAAACTGGTCAGGTGTTCGCGATTCTCCCACTGCTTGCCCGGCGGGAGAAACGGCGTGTGACGGAGGAAATCGAGATGCACACCATCGAAGTCATATTGCTCCGCCACCTCGCGAACGATCGACAGACGATAGTCGCGCACCTCTCTCACCGCGTAATTCCAAAACCCCTGCCACCACCAGGAGCGGATGAGCCAATCGGGATGCGCCGCTTTGACCGGATTGCGCTCCTTCATCTCAGCGAAGGCCTTGATGTCATAAACAGCCAAATGACCGCGCTCGACCTCATTCATGCGCAGGCCCCACCAAATTTCTTTGCCGCGCTTGTGCCCTTGTTTGATCAGCTCATCGAAGTAGTCGAGGCCCTGCTCGCGCCATCGCATCAGGCCCGGATGCTGAATCGCCGGAAGAATCTTGCTGCGGTAATGCGCCACGCCCTCGTTTGAGACATCAATGCAGATCGCATCGAGCTGGCTCCCGGGCTGGCAGGCGGCATCGAACACATAACTCATCACCGCATCCATGTCCGCGCCGAACCCGCCTTTGCGTTGAATGTCAGCTGCGGGATCGTACTGGAAAAAGATGCGCCGCTGGCGATCCACGGCGGCGGCATGTTTGGCGGAGAGGTGAACCGAATCAGCGGCCTGCGATGCGACCAAGGCTGGGATGAGGGAAGTGATAACTCTCATTTGTGAATGGATCACGGAAGTCAACAGAGTTCTACACATGTGATTCGCATTGCTTAGGGTACAGTTTTAAGAAAGGAAGCCGCGCTGCTCTCGGGCAAATCGCTTTGTTCCAAGAGGAGTGCGAGGGCGAGCATGCCGGGGTCATGGGCTCCGGTGCTTTTTTCGGGGAAGAGGCGTGCTCGGCCGATTTTGCACGGGAGTGGCTTGAAGTGCTCCAGCGCAGCGCGTGCACCGCTGGCGGCAGCGTTGGCGACGTCGGCGGCGGTAGAGGCATTGGTAATGCCGGCGAGGCTTTGCGCGACGCTATGCAGGGCGTCCAGGATGGTCTTGTCGCCGAGGCTGGCTCCGCCGCGGATACGCATGGCTTCGATGGCTTGTCCGATGAGGCCGGAGAGTTCGATCCAAGGAAGTTCGCTGCGGCCTTTGGTGGCTTTGGCAAGGGCAAGCAGCGCGGTGGCGAGTAAGGTGCCGAGACTCGAGCCGGTGGCTGACATGATGGCGCGGGCGAGGGCGTTGAAGGCGGCACCGATGTCGCTCATAGCCGACAAATCGGTGGCGGCCATTTTTTCGATGACCCGCGCGAGCATGGAGCCAGTGTCCCCATCGCCGAGGAGGGCGTCAGCGGCATTGAGTTGGTCTTCGAGCCGTTCGATGCGTGCATGAGAGCGGGCGACAGCGTCGCTCAAAGTCTGGACGGTGATGGGCATAGCTCAGACTTTCCAAAATGGGCAGGACGCAGGGGCGAGCAGTAGTTGCTCCAGTTCCGCATCGAGCAGGTGCAGCGAGATGGACGCGCCAGCCATCTCCATGGAGGTGACATAGTTTCCGACAAGCGGCTGTACCATGGCGATGCCACGCGCGCTGAGGATTTGATGCGTGCGGCGGTAAAGTATGAACAGCTCCTCGAGCGGCGTGGCCCCGAGTCCATTCACGAGCACGGAGACGCGGCTGCCGCTGGCGATGGGGCGGTCGGCGAGCAGGCGCTCCAGCATTTCATCGGCGATGGCGTCGGCGGTTTTCAGCTTCGCCCGCCAAATGCCAGGCTCGCCGTGGATGCCCATGCCCATTTCGATTTCGTCCTCGGCGATTGCGAAGTTCGGTGCGTTCGCGGTGGGCACGCGGCAGGGTGACAGGGCGACGCCGATGGTGCGCGTGGCGTCGACAGCTTTTTGCGCGACGCGGGCGACTTCCTCGAGGCTCGCGCCGCTTTCGGCGAGCGCTCCGGCGGCTTTGTAGGCGTAAAGAATGCCGGCGACGCCGCGACGTTTGTGCGCCTCGTCGGGCGCTGCGCTGGCGATGTCATCGGTGCCGAGTACGGTGCGCGTGGCGATGCCTTCTGCTTCGAGAAACTCGCAGGCCATATCGAAGTTCATGCGATCTCCGCCATAGTTGCCGTAAAGGCAGAGCACCCCCGCGCCGCCGTGCGCGAGGCGGATGGCGTCCTCGCAGCTCTCGACGTTCGGCCCTTCAAAGACATTGCCGATGGAGCAGGTGTCGAGCAGGCCCTCGCCAACATAACCGGTGAAAAGCGGCAGATGCCCACTGCCGCCGCCGGATGCGATGCCGACCTTGCCCGATCTCACACCGTTCGCCCTGCGAATGACTCGCTGGCTACCGCCATCAAGCTTCAGGCTGGGATTGGCAAGGAGGAGACCGGCGAGCATCTCGTCCACATAATGGGTGGGCTGGTTGATGAGCTTTTTCATGGAAGATTGGCTGAGCAGCTCGTCAGCGGCCCGATGCGCGGTGCGAGCGCATCGTCAAGCGAGCTGATCGTCGGGAGCGGCAGGTACTTGCCCGTCGGCGCCCAGATACCGTTGGCGTGATGCTCCGGGTAAGCAGGCCATTTCAGGTCATCGCTGTCCTTGTTGAACAGGATGCGTGGCAGGCCGCGACTTTCGAGCGACGCACGTGGACTCGCCTCTGCAGCTGCCGACAGGCTGGC
>JBILUQ010000071.1:0-15307 GCA_044370935.1 Chthoniobacteraceae bacterium | reverse complement strand
AAAAATGGCACTGATGTTTACCGAACTGGAATTCTAAGCGATCCTCAGGTGGGTTCAGCAGCGAACGGCTATAGACTGCCTAATGAGAAAGAATGGGAATGGGCGGCGAGAGGTGGAACCAAGACGCATGGGTACACGTACAGTGGGAGTAATGATCTGGATGCCGTGGGGTGGTATGATCAGAACTCAGATGGTCAAGTTCATCCGGTGGCGATGAAGCAGCCGAGCGAGTCGGGCTTGTACGATATGAGCGGTAATTTAGATGAGTGGTGCGGGAATTGGCATGCAAGTCTTGAAAATACGAGTAGGACGGTTCGAGGTGGGTACTGGGGCAATCAAGCGTGGGCATGCTATGTTGGGCGAACAAACTATTGCACCCCTGATTCTTCGTTGGGCACCATCGGCTTCCGAGTGGCTCTTAGTTCTGTCCCTGAGGCAATGGTGCTAATTCCCGCTGGCGAATTCCAAATGGGTGATGTTCTTGACGGCTACATTGATTCTCCGGTCCGCAATGTACAAGTAGCTGGGTTTTACATGACGACAACTCTGACTCCGATCGAGGATTGGAATACTATTCGCAGTTGGGCCGAAGCTCACGAGTATACTTTTGATAACCAAGGATCAGCCTTCGGAAACAACCATCCCGTGAACTCCGTCAATTGGTATGACGTTGTCAAATGGTGCAACGCCCGAAGCGAAATAGAAGGAAGGACGCCTGTCTATTACACCGATTCTTCCCAAGACCCCTCGAAGGTTTATAGAGTCGGGAGAGTAGATTTGACCAACGCTTGCGTCCATTGGGCAGCCAACGGATACCGTCTTCCCACGGAAGCTGAATGGGAAAAAGCTGCCCGTGGTGGACTTGTCGGAAAGCGCTATCCAAACGGCGATTCGCTTTCTACTGATGAAGCAAACTTCAACTGGAGCCACAGCCAAACAACGCCGGTTAGAAATTACAAACCGAACGGATTTGGTTTGTACGACATGGCAGGTAATCTATGGCAATGGATCTGGGATCGTTATGCGAACTACGAGTTAGAAGGTACCATTTCGGATCCTCGCGGATCCGATGCGGGAATCACTCGTGGGGTTCGCGGTGCCACATGGAGAGGAATGAGTGGGGAAGGCTGCAAAGTGGCTTATCGAGGTCAAATTGGGCCGGATTTGGCTCCGGACTTCGGAGGAGGTTTTAGGGTAGTCCGAAAGGTAGATTAGTGGCATCACGCCGCTCCAATTTAACAAGTGGATGTTTGACAAATCAGATTCTGGAAGTTTCGACTAGGGCGAGGAAATGGGCGTTACGCCCCCCCGCCTCCACTCGGTCCTAGGCGCTAGAATTGCACCTCGGCGGGGTCTGAATTCGGGTGGCTTGAGGGGAGAGAGGTAGATCTTGTGAGCGAAGCACCTTTTTTTAGAGTCAACTCGCTATTTCAGTTATTAGCATATTTTTTTGGCGTCTATGTGAAAAACCCGGGTTTTTAAAATTCGGTGGCTCCATGCTGGGCTTCCCGAATTTCTGAGGTCAGGGCACTTTAATTTGACTTGGAGCCAAATGAGCTGATGTTGATCGAAACGGGGCATGGAAAAAATTTTTCAGGGGGGCGTTGCTTTTTCCAAGGGGGCGCACAATGCGGGTTTTGGCTTGATTCGCCTGTCTCAAAATCCCTCGTTTTTTAGTCAATCGCCTATTCCGCTAAATCAACCCCGAGAAGGCATTGATTTGTGTGTCTTTTCTCGTCTCGAAAACTATGTCTCATATTTTTACCTTGTTGTTGACTTTTGAGACAGATTTGTCATCCTTTGCTCATGAACATTGGATACTGCCGAGTCTCGACGGACAGCCAGAACGATGCCCTCCAGGTTGATGCTCTTAGAGAGGCAGGATGTGAGAAAATTTTCTCTGATGTAGCGAGTGGAGCTAAATCGGAGCGAACGGGATTGAAGGAAGCAATTGATTACGCCCGCAACGGCGACGTTCTTGTCTGCTACAAGTTAGATCGAGTTGGACGATCCCTGAAAGATCTGATCGATACGGTAAATATGCTCAAAAGCAAAGGGATCGGGTTTCGTGTGCTCACCCAGCAGCTCGATACGACAACCCCATCTGGAATGTTGATCTTCCACGTTTTTGGGGCGATCGCAGAATTTGAAAGATCGCTCATCCAAGAAAGAACGGCTGCAGGCCTCAAGGCAGCCAGAGCTCGTGGTAGATTTGGTGGTCGTCCAAAAACAATGGACAAGAAAAAACAGTCGATAGCTCGGTCGCTTTATCAGGACGGGAAGACCAATGTGTCCGAAATCTGCAAAACGTTGGGGATCAGCAGAGCTACCTTCTATCGGAATATCTCTGCTAATGCTGCATGACGCAGACCTAAATTTCGCAATGGACTTTCAATACCCCCCTAAAGGGATTAGCTTCGATCCATGAACGCTGAATTCGCACCACTTTTTGAGTTGAGCTGCGCTGAACGTTTACAGCTTGTCGAAGATCTCTGGGACAGCATTGCCAAAGAGGCAGATCAGATTCCAGTGCCCGAATGGCAAATCGAAGAGGTTGAACGGATCCGGATCAAGGCTGAACAGAATCCTGAATCACTGGAAACTTGGGACTCTGTGAAAGAGTGGATCGTCAAAAATCATGGGTAATCGGATCACGATTACTCCGGAAGCCAAGGTTAAGCTCGCTGAGGCTTTTGAATGGTATGAATCAAAACAAGCAGGGCTGGGGCATGAGTTTTTGCGAGCTTTCTCCGCTTGTTTCTCGCTAGTTCAGCGGCATCCGGAAATCTTTCCGGTTGTGAGGGGTTATCGAAAGGGCTTACCTCGTAAGTTCCCGTATACCTTCTTTTACCGATGCCAAAACGCCTCGGTGACTGTTTACCAGATTTTCCATTGCTCCGAGGATTCGCAGAAATGGACTCGAGGTCTTTAGTCCGTCACTGAGCACCCACTGATAGCCCTCAGAAGCTTTAGTTAATCAATAAGGTCAGTCAGCCGATATTCTCGAGTACCCGTCGACTCAGGGCTTTCGAGAGAGAGTCATCGTGGCGAGTCTAGAATGTAACGGAAATAATAAGATACCAAGGAAGTACCGATGGATCCAAAACCCCTCGACATCCTTCAGTGCACCTTCAAATGAGATTCACAAACAACTCTACGCCTCCATTTTAGAGAGGGAGCCAGTGGTGAGGATTGAACCCACGACCTGCTCATTACGAATGAGCTGCTCTACCACTGAGCTACACTGGCGATTCTCTCCGCAGAGGCTCTGCAACCTTCCGCGAACTCAAGGGAACCAAATCAACGCACTGCCCTCAAGCGTTTTTCAAAATTAGGCGTAATTCACTCTCGGCGCCTCTCTCTCCTGAGGGACCTGCAACTCAAACAAGTCTGCCGCTTGGAAACCGCAGAAACCAGCGATCAATGCCGCCGGGAACTGCTTCACCTGCACGTTGTAGGCCGTCACCGCGTCGTTAAACGCCTGCCTCGCGAAGGCAACCCGGTTCTCTGTCGAGGCAAGCTCCTCGCTCACCTGGATCATGTTCGCGTTCGACTTCAGCTCAGGATACGCCTCCGTCAGCGCAAAGAATCGCCCCATCATCCCTCCAAGTCCCGCATCCGCCGCCACCAACCGCTGCATGGCCTGCGGATCATCAGGCTTGCCCGAGGTCATCTGAAGCGCCGAAGCCGCCAAGTTCCGGGCCGCGATCACCGCCTCCAAAGTCTCCCGCTCGTGCTTCATGAAAGCCTTGGCCGTCTCGACCAGGTTCGGGATCAAATCATACCTCCGCTTCAATTGTACATCGATCTGGGAGAACGCGTTCTTGTACCTAGCCTGACTCGCCACGCAGGCATTGTAAGTGGCCATTCCCCAAAAGAGGATCGCCAGCCCTCCAAAGGCCGCGACACCGAAAAGGATGAGCAGTCCGAACTCCATAGGCGACACCTACAACTTCATGGGAATCCGTGTTTTAGTCAAGCCACAGGTTTTGAGCGCACGCCGCTGCGGAAGCCAGCCTCATTCGGGCGCGGACCGCCAAAAATCCGTTGCATTCCGCGCCGCCTGCCGCCCGGTTCATGACGGGAAAGGCCCGAGGGTTCACGGGTTCTTGGGCTTGTGCAGCTCGAACGTACCGGTGTCATAGCTGGATTCGTATCTTGCCCGGAAGTCCTCCTCGTTGAGCGTCCCGGAGTAAGTGTACTTGCCGCCTCCAAACAGGGACTTTAGGTCATGCTCGCCCCTGAGGGTCGGCTCGCCTTTGCGGGGCCTCTCAATCCGCAAAGGCACGTCATAAGCCGTTGTGAACCCGTGCCATCGAGCCTCGAAGAAAGCGTTCACTCGGTCTTTGGCCTCGCCCGGGGTGACAACCGCCCTTAGACGCCCGCCGTTTCCATGCCGGTCACTGTCCCAGTGGCCCTCCCAGCGCTGGGCTCCGGAGGGATTCCCGCGGGCGGCTTCCCTCCACGCATGGTTGAAGCGGAAAGAGGTGCAGCCTGTTCCAAACAGAGTAGTCGTAACGGCCGCCAGAGTGAGCGGCAGGAAAGATTTCATGGCATGACTCTCCAGTCTTCCGCCCCCAAAATCAACCCTGAGGCGGAGATTGGCGCAGAAACTCGTTTGCCTGCCGGAAAACTGTTCCGGCGGGCTCCGTTGACTTGATAACGCCGAGCTAATAATCTCAATGCTCCCGAAATCTTTCCAATGAGCGACCCCGCGGCAAAACACGTTCTTTTTGTGTGTACTGGCAACAGTTGCCGCAGTCCGATGGCGGAAGCCCTCTTCCGGGAAGCGGCGAAAGGCCGCAACCTGCAGGTTTCGTCCGCTGGCATACACGCCGCAACCGGCCAACCGGCCAGCAATGAGGCTGTGGAGGCTTGCGCGCAATTGAAGCTTTCGCTCAAACAGCATCGTGCGCGCCAGGTGAACGATGCGATGATATCCAAGGCGACGCACATTTTTTGCATGACATCAGGTCACCGCGACGCACTGGAAAGTCTATACCCGGACTCCGCGCGGAAAATGCACCTCGTCTGCGAATTCGACTCCTCCCTTCCTTCACAGGTTCCTGACCCGATTGGTCAAGGAATCCAATCCTACATCAAAACCCGAGACACCCTGCGCAAGGCCATCCCTTCGATCCTGCGCTTCATCGACTCCACTCCCATGCGTGACGCCTCCTCACAAACCCAAGATCCAACCACTCCATCCAGCTCGAACCGGGTGCTTCGCGTGGCCATCGGCTCAGACCACGGAGCAATCGCGCTTAAGAAAGCGGTGCATGAGCACCTCGCCCGCCGCGGCTACGCGGTGGAGGACCTCGGTCCGTTCAGCGCAGAAAGCGTCGATTATCCTGACTTCGCCCAGGCCGTCTGCAACAACGTGGCGGCGGGACGCGCCGATTTCGGCGTTCTCATGTGCACGAGCGGAATTGGCATGAGCATCGCGGCAAACCGCTTTCCGCACGTTCGCGCGGCCCTCGTCGACAACGCCGACAACGCCCGCCTCTCCCGTCTGCACAACAACGCCAACGTCCTGTGCGTTGGATCAAAGGACATCGACGCGGAGGCTGCGCCACGAATTTTAGACGCTTTTCTCACAACCGCATTTGAGGGCGGGCGCCATGAACGCCGCGTTGAAAAACTCGATCACCTTGGTGGCGCCGCTTCATCCACGGCTTCGCTTGCGGAGGCGGATCCCGAGATCTTCGCCGCCATACAGTCCGAAGCGCTTCGGCAGTTTGAAAACATCGAGTTGATCGCTTCAGAAAACTTCACCTCCCGCGCCGTGATGGAGGCGCAGGGTTCCTGTCTCACAAACAAGTACGCCGAAGGATACCCAGGAAAACGCTGGTACGGGGGCTGCGAGAACGTGGACGTTGTCGAGCAACTTGCGATCGACCGGGCGAAGGAGCTTTTCGGCGCTGAACACGCAAACGTGCAGCCACATTCCGGCTCGCAGGCAAACATGGCGGTTTACTTCTCGGTGCTCCAGACCGGGGATCGCCTGCTCACCATGGATCTTTCACACGGGGGCCACCTCACGCACGGGAACAAGGCGAATTTCTCAGGGCGCCTGTTTGATATTGTTCACTACGGCGTCTCACAGCAGGACGAGCGCATCGATTACGACGCCCTCGCAAAAGTGGCCCTAGAGGTGAAGCCAAAGATGATCACAGCCGGAGCCAGCGCGTATCCGCGGATCATCGATTTTGAGAGGATGCGTGCGATCGCCGATTCGGTCGGGGCGTATCTGTTCGTGGACATGGCGCACATCGCGGGATTGGTTGCGGGCGGCGCGCATCCCTCTCCTGTGCCGATGGCGGACTTTGTGACGACAACCACGCACAAGAGCCTCAGGGGCCCAAGAAGCGGTTTGATTTTGTGCAAAGCGAAGTATGCGAAGGCCGTTGATTCGCAGGTTTTCCCAGGCTGCCAAGGCGGTCCGCTTGAACATGTGATCGCGGCAAAGGCTGTTTGTTTCCGCGAGGCGCTGCTGCCGTCCTTCAGGACTTACGCAGCACAGATTGTTTCGAATGCGAAAGCCCTTTCAGCGCGGATGACGCACAACGGCTATCGGATTGTGTCGGGAGGGACAGACAATCATGTGATGCTAGTGGATCTGCGTCCGCACAAACTCAACGGCAAGGTCGCCCAAGAGGCGCTAGACCATGCCGGAATCACCGTGAATAAGAACGGCATCCCCTTTGACACAGAAAAGATCACGCTTGGAGGGGGCATTCGGATTGGTACGCCTGCCGTCACCACTCGCGGAATGAAGGAGGAGGAAATGATGGAAATTGCCGACCTCATTCACGAGTCGCTTTCACATTGCGAGGACATGGCAAAGCTTCACGCGGTCCGCGAAAAAGTCCGCACGCTAACCCGGCGCTTCCCACTCCCCGGCTAAATATTTCTATACGACCGCCGCCGGGCAGCAGGAGTCTGCACCACAAGCTTGAGCGACACAGTCCGCGCAGTTCACTACTTTCAATCAGATGCCTTCTTCACAACCCAACCCACTGCACGAGGGGCTCTCGAGTCGCCCGCTTCCGAGACCGTGCAATGTCGTGATATTCGGTGCTTCCGGCGACTTGACCTATCGCAAGCTCATCCCTGCGCTTTACAACGTTGAGGTCGACGGTGATTTCCCTGCCGCAACGCAAATCACCGGATTCGCCCGGCGCCAAAAAACAGACGAAGGCTTCCGGGAAGAACTTGGTGAGGCTGTCGCGAAGTTTTCGCGTTCCGGCAAAAACGAGGAGATCTGGAATGCATTTTCAAAACGGATTCATTATCACTGCAGCGAATTCAGCAATGAAGAGGGTTACCGCGAACTGGCGAAAAAGCTGGATCGGTTCGACGCGGAACACGGCTCCGGCGGCAACCGTTTGTTTTACCTGAGTGTCAGCCCGGCGGAGTTCGAAGGGATTCTTGCCAAATTACAGCAGTTCGGTCTTTCGACTGCGAAAGAGGGGTGCTGGGCTAGGGTTATCGTTGAAAAGCCGTTCGGAAAAAACCGGCAAACCGCGCACGAGCTCAACGAGAAGGTGCAGAGGGTGTTTGATGAGGAGGATACTTATCGAATCGACCACTACCTCGGGAAGGAAACGGCGCAGAACATCATGGTGCTGCGATTTGCCAACGCGATTTTCGAACCGCTCTGGAACCACCGCTACATCGACCATATTCAGATCACCGCGGCCGAGCCCATGGGCGTCGAGGGACGCGGTCCGTACTATGACAGCTCAGGTGCTCTGCGCGACATGGTGCAGAATCATCTCACTCAGATTTTGTGTTTGATTGCGATGGAACCACCAACCGACCTGTCCGCGGAAAGCATCCGCGATGAGAAGGTGAAGGTAGTTCGGAGCTTCCGTCACATGACCCCGGATGAAGTCCGTAAAAACGTTGTGCGCGCCCAGTACGGGGCTGGATGCATCGCAGGGAAGGAAGTCCCAGAGTACTGCGCAGAGGATCGGGTGAATCCAAAATCAGAGACCGAGACCTACGTTGCGATGAAGGTACACGTGGACAACTGGCGCTGGGCGGGCGTTCCGTTTTACATTCGTGTTGGAAAACGCATGGTGAAGCACTGCGCAGAGGTCGCCGTGTTTTTCAAAGAAACGCCCGGGGTGCTTTTCAACACAGAGCAGGCGGGGCTTGGTCCAAATGTTTTGGTGATTCGAATCCAACCCGACGAGGGCATCTCACTGCAGATGCACTCAAAGCGGCCCGGAGCGCAGCTTGCGATTGAATCGGTGAAGATGGATTTCCAGTACGGGACCAGCTTCGGCAAACCCAGCCCTGAGGCCTATGAGCGGCTCTTGCTGGATGCGATGTCGGGAGACGCAACTTTGTTTGCCCGGCGCGACGAGGTCGACCACGCGTGGGCTTTCATTGACGGCATCGAACATGCGTGGCACGAGGCGCCGAATCCCTCGGCGATGGCGACCTATCCCGCGGGTTCATGGGGACCGAAGGAGGCGGACGACTTGCTTGCCGCCGATGGAAGGGCGTGGCGCAGGCTATAAGAGACGCTCTGGGAGAGCGCGAGGGTTCCTTGCCTGGCATAATTTGACAGCAAACTTGGATCCCTCGTTCCACCGGGCTCAACTTTAAAAACGCAATGGCACTCGACCAAACATTACTGGGCTTCCCGGTGGAACTCTCAAAAATCCAAAGCACCCTCAAAGGTCTTTGGAACACCGAGGGCCAGACGAAAGCGCGGGCAAGCCTTTTGAATTTCGCCGTGATGTGCCACGGCACTTCCGCGTTAGAGTCCACAACCGAACTGATCGAGGAGTTTGTACGGGAGCACGCCTGCAGGGCCTTTCTGATTGGAGATTGCGAGAAAACGGATGCCCCACGGATATCTTCGTGGATTCAGGCCCACTGCCATGTGACCAAGGCGGGGGCGCGACAGATCTGCAGCGAGCAAATCACCATCCTTGCAGAGGGAATTTCCGAGCAGGGAATAGCGAACACCATTCTCGCGAATTTAGATTACGATCTCCCACTCACACTTTGGTGGCAGGGTTGCCTGCCGAGGGAGCCCGAATCGACTCTCTGGAACATCGTTGACCGCCTGATTTTTGACAGTCGCGAGTGGAAAGACGCAGCCGAGCAGTTGCACAGCTTGCACACGATCAAGGCGAAAAACACGCGTCGCTTGGCGCTGGCCGACTTAAATTGGACGCGACTGCTTCCATTCCGCTTCGCAATCGCACAATGCTTCGATGCATCCGAATGCCTTCCCGCATTGGGTAAAATCGACTTCATGCGTGTAGCGTACAACGCTGAAAGCGCTAGCACCGCGAGACTCCTGGCCTGTTGGATGGCTGTCCAATTGGGCTGGACGCCTTCAACCTGGAGCGGCAGCCAGATCTGCTTTCATCAAGCGGGGCGCGAAATTCAGGCGCGATTCGAGCCCATTGCCACAGGATCCGCGTCTGGAATCGCCGAGATCGCCTTGAGCGCAGGGGATCTGACGATATCAATCAAGCACTCGGCGGGCGCGAACCTGCTGACGGCAGCGTTAAGAGGAAAGTCGTTTGAGAGGGAAATGAGTTTCTCCTCTGCTCCCACGCAGTTGGTGGAGTTGTTATCCTGTGAAATGAATCCAAGCGCGAGGCACAAGATTTACCAGCGCGCCCTCGCGCTTTTTCAGTCGATGCTCTAGAGGCTGTTGACGGAACACCGAATAAACCTGCGACGCAGCTGTTATGAGCTCACTTCCGGATTCGAATACGCTGCGTGGCGCAAAACTTTTCAACCTGTCCGGACGTTCCGCGGTGATCACGGGGGGATCCAAGGGGCTTGGCTATGCGATGGCAGCGGGTCTAGCGTCGTGCGGTGCAAATGTCATGCTCGTAAGCCGGAATAAGGAGGAGGCGCGACGTGCTGCCGACAAGATTCAGGCAGACTTCGGATGCCGCGCGCATGCGCATCAGGCCGACATCACCGATGAGCGCGAGGTTTCCGAGATGGTGGCAGCGGCTGATGCCGCATTTGGAAAAGTTGATGTTCTAATCAACAGCGCCGGGATCAACATCCGCGCCCCGGTTTTGGAGATGACTCTGGAGCAATTTTCCCAGGTCATGAACACGAATGTGAATGGCACATGGCTTTGCTGCCGCGCAGTCATCGCTGGAATGCGCGAGCGGAAGTGGGGCCGGATCATCAACGTGGCAAGCGCACTCTCGCTGGTCGGCCTCGCAAACCGCACCCCTTATACCGCAAGCAAAGGCGCAGTCCTGCAAATGACCCGCACACTTGCTCTCGAATGCGCAAGCGACGGAATCACGGTAAACGCAATATCGCCGGGGCCTTTTCTCACGGAGATGAACGAGTCCATCGCAAATACCGAGGACGGACAGAAATTTGTGGTTGGCGCCACAGCCCTCAAGCGGTGGGGGCGGTTGGAGGAAATACAGGGCGCGGGAATTTTTCTCGCGAGCGAGGCGTCTAGTTACATGACCGGCGCAAACTTGGTGATCGACGGCGGTTGGACCGCGCAGTGATTCTTGCGCGCATCCTCCGCACACTATTCGCGGAGATGCTTCAACGCTTCCAGAATCGCGGGATAAACCAACGGCAGACATTCGCCAATCGCCTTGGGGTTGCCCGGCATATTCACAATCAAGGCGCTGCCGCGCGTGCCTGCCGTGGAGCGCGATAGGATTGCGGTCTTCACCAACTCAAAAGAACGCACGCGCATGATCTCCCCAAAGCCCGGCAACTCACGCTGAACGACTGCCCGGGTGGCCTCCGGCGTCACATCTCTGGGAGCAGGACCTGTTCCCCCGGTGGTGATGATCAAATCGCACGAATCCTCATCACAAAGCTGCCGCAATGTGCTGACAATCGTTTCAAAATCATCCGGGATGAGTACTCGAATCCATTCAGCGTCCGCACCGCCAAGCGCAGTCCACACACGCTCAATCTCGGGCCCGCTCCGGTCTTCGTACACGCCGGAACTAGCCCGATCGCTCAGGGTTACTCTCGCCACTTTCATTGCTTTGTTTTTTCCACGACCCGCAAATCTGAAATGACCATTGTTTTGTCCACAGCCTTGCACATGTCATAGACAGTCAACGCCGCGACGCTCGCACCGACAAGCGCCTCCATTTCCACACCAGTCTTCGCATCCGTCGCAACGCCACAGACAATCTCGACAACATCAGCGGCTAACTTGATTTCCAGATGTACCACGCTCAGTGGGATCTGATGGCAAAGCGGGATCAGGCTGTCCGTTTTTTTCGCGGCCTGAATACCGGCGATTTTCGCCACCGTCAAAACATCACCCTTTGGCATGGACGCAGACTTTAGCGCGGAGAGCGTTGAGGGCAGGCAAAGCACCTTGCACGAGGCCGAGGCGAAACGCCGCTGCACAGCCTTGTGCCCCACATCAACCATCTGGGCGCGCCCAGATGAATCGAGGTGCGAAAAATTAGACTGCTGTTGATCAGCCTCCATCAGAGCACCTCCGAAAGCGAATGGTTCATCTCCAAGAGCAAGCATTCAACCGACTCCCCCTCCCCGGACGGACGGGACGCCGACTCCAAACGGATGAGCGCGTTTGCCCCCAACATCCCACGCAAATCTCCCGAGCTATTCCATGGCAACGGGCGAACACGCAGCTCGCCATCCTCGACGAAGACATGGCCGGGACACCAGGTTTCACGCACGTCCGGCTTCACAGGCAGTCCGCTCTGGAGAGGAATCCGCACGCACTGCTCCGGGAGCGATGCACACCGTGGATCGATCAACCCATCGGAGAGCGCGTGCAGTGCAAATTGAATCGCCAGATGAAACGTCACGAAATGCGACACTGGATTACCAGGAATCACGAACGCTACCTGCTTGCCTCTTGTCGCGAATACGAGGGGTTTGCCCGGACGCAAATTTACGCGCTTGAAATGAATTTCAAACCCCAACAACTCAAGCGCCCGGACTCCGAAGTCGAAATCACCAACACTCGCGCCGCCGGAAATGAGCAGGACATTCCAAGGTTGTGCGTTCGCCGCCAGCACGGCGCCGACCAGCGACTCGAGAGAATCCCCCACCCGGCTATGCCTTCCGACCACGGCCCCGTACTGCCTCGCCAGGGTGGCCACCAAAATTGAATTTGAATCGCGGATCTGCCCCGTCTTTGGCAACCCGGCGGGATCCACCAATTCATTGCCGGTAGTGATATGCACGATCACCGGTCTCTGCGAAACAACCGGATACACCACCCCTACCGAGGCAAGCATCGAAACCTCTCCTGCGCCAAGCAGCACCCCCGGTTTCAGCAATACGTCACCAGCCTGGGCATCTTCCCCACGATGCCTCACCCAGGTAGACTCTGAACGCTTTGTAGGCCGCATCCATTCGCCTTCCACCGAGGCCTGCTCCTGCGGGATCACCTTTGAGAGGCCGGCCGGCAAGCGTGCTCCCGTGAAGATCCGGACACATTCGCCGCGACTAACCTTCAACTCCTCGGCCTCGCCGGGCTCCACGACCCCGATGATCCGATAACGATCCGAAGTATCCTGTAAAGCAACTGCGTACCCATCCATCGCGGAACGATCAAACGCGGGCTGGTCTTCCGGCGCCTTGACGGTTTGCTGAAGGCGTCGGCCATGCGCGTCGGAGAGAAAACAGGCGACCGGATCAAGCGGTTCGACCATGTCCAAAATTAACTTTCTGGCTTCAGTGAGGGAGACCATTTCGCGAGCTTAACGTATTTGAGCACTGCTTCCAGCGTGAAGACCTTGCCGGATACCCCATTCCTTGTTTAAACCCACTAGATGCAACAGCTCAAAGTCCTTGCGTTTGCCCAAGCCCGTTCATTGTTGGGGCGCGCCGAGCAGTTCCTCGAGGTGCTGCCAACCGACACACCGCGGGTGGTTCTTGAGAGGTTGGCCGGAAACGAGTCAGCACAAATCTGCAGCTCTTGCAGGGTCGCAATCGATCTCGAATACCGAGCGTGGGATGAGCCCTTGGGCAGGGCTTCGGAAATGGCCGTCATTCCACCAGTGAGCGGAGGATAAATCACATGAGAATCGACATCGCGTTTACCTCGGAGCCCATCTGCCGCACTCACGTGCGAAGCACCTCGCTTGAAATTGGAGCGATCGCGGAGTTCGAAGGTGTTGTACGCGCCCAAGAAAATGGCGTGCAAATCGAGGGTCTCCGTTACGAGGCTTACGAGCACATGGCGGAGAAAGTCATGCGTGCTATCTTCGAGAGACTCGCGAATGAGCATCCTTGCGATGCAGTAGAATTCATACACAGGCTCGGATGGGTGCCAGTTGGGGAAAGCTCCTTGTACATCCGAGTGCAGAGCAAACACCGAGGCCCAGCGTTTGGGTTTTTGCAAGAGTGCATCAACCGGATGAAAAAGGATGCCCCGATCTGGAAGTTGGATGGAGTCACACCTTCCCGATGATGGGGAGCTTGCTTTCGAGGTGGGGAAAGCGGAGCTGGGGCTCCGCGCTCCCAGTTTCTTTTCCAATGCTGAAAACTTAGGCGCCCACTTTCCAGACGGTCTTTCCCGCCACGATTGTGCGGACTGCTCGGCCCTTCAATTCCCATCCGTGAAAAGGATTGTTGCGGCTTAAAGAAAAACTTTGCTCGCGATCCACCGTCCATTCCAACCCAGGATCAATCACCGTGATATCACCAGCCTGCCCCACGCTGAGGGTGCCAGCATCCAGCCCCAGCAAACGCGCCGGATTAAGCGTGTACAATTCGATGAGCCGGTACAGATCGATCACCTTTCGTTTGTGAACAAGGATGTCGATGAAGAGACCGAGCTCCGTTTCCAATCCAAGGATTCCAAACGGCGCCTGGTCAAATTCCACTTCTTTTTCAAAGGCGCAATGGGGCGCGTGGTCACTCGCGAGTATGGTGATTGTCCCATCCGCGATGCCCTCGAGAAGCGCCTCAACATGCTCCTCGCTACGCAAAGGCGGATTCATTTTGTAAACCGTATTGTATCCCTGCAGGGCGGCGTCCGTGAGCGCGATGTGATGCGGACAAACCTCGCCGCTTAACGGCACCCCGCGCGAACGGGCCTCCCGCAAAATACGCACGCTTCCCGCTGCGCTCAGATGCTGGCAATGGATCGGCGTTCCTGTTAGTCCCGCGAGAGTGGCGTTCCGCTGCACTATCAACTCCTCACCGGCCGCTGGCCAGCCCGGCAAGCCCAGCACTGTGCTCCAATATCCCTCGTGCATGACACCCTTGCCGACCAAGTGATAGTCCTGGCAGTGATCCATCACCACCAAGCCGAACATGCGCGCGTACTCGAGCGCACGGCGCATCAACTCGTGATTTTGAATGCACCGACCGTCATCGGTGATTGCCACTACTCCTGCTTTTTTAAGCGCGCCGATCGGGGCGAGTTCTTCACCGGAAATTCCCTTCGTGATTGCACCCGTTGGCAGCACGTTCACGCAGGCTTCTGCCCGCGCTTTTTCGATGACCCAGGAGACCACGGAAGCGCTGTCGATGGACGGCGACGTGTTGGGCATGCACACAACGGTAGTAAATCCGCCGGCCGCGGCAGCGCGTGCCCCGGAGGCGATCGTTTCCTTCGCCGACTGGCCTGGTTCGCGCAAGTGAACGTGCAGATCAATCAAACCCGGAGTGACGATCAAGCCCGTGCAATCAAGCGTCTCGATGTCCGCGGGCACCGCTGCATTCGCGGCGGCAATGACGCCGTCTAACACAAGCACATCGCCCACTGCATCCCGCTTGTTGGCAGGATCGATCACACGACCATTGCGGAGGAGTATAGAGCGCGACATAGATGAAACTAATGAAAGGGTGCGGCAGGCGTCAGGTTGATTCGCCGGAGCGGGCCGCGTTGCACAGAAAGAGCGCCGCCATGCGGACCGCAAGGCCGTTGGTCACCTGTTCAAGAATGACGCTGCGGGGACTGTCCGCAACGTCGCTATCAAGCTCCACTCCGCGGTTGATCGGGCCCGGATGCATGATGAGGCAATCATCACGCAGGCGTGAGGCGCGCGCTTTGTTTAAGCCGAAGATTGAGGAATACTCACCGATACTCGGGAAATATTCCTTCCGCTGACGTTCGTGCTGGATTCGCAAAAGATTGATCACATCGAGCTCTGGAAGAATTGAGTCGAGATCATGCGTGATCGACACCCCAAGCTTTTCAAATTCTCGTGGAAGCAGCGTGCTTGGGCCGACAAGGGTCACCTTTGCTCCGAGCTTTGTGAGTGCAAAAATGTCGGAGCGTGCGACACGTGAAAACAAAATATCACCAACGATGGCGACGTGCAGCCCTTCGACGCGT
>JBILUQ010000313.1:0-4279 GCA_044370935.1 Chthoniobacteraceae bacterium | reverse complement strand
GCCGTTCCCGGCCTCTGACGGCTGATGACCATTCCGGCCAGCTGCAAGTAGGTGCCTTGCTCGGCCTGCTTGATCTCCGACGCCGTCCACGCATCCGGCAGTGCCTGCCGCCAGAGGCTCATCGGATGCGGGCCTGTGGTCACGCCCGTACCCGCGAAGTCGGCTGCGACCCGCTCCGACATCGACATGGGTGCCAGTGGCGATTCCGGTGTTGCGCTGACGGTGATTCGCGTGAAGAGGTCCTCTTCGTTCAACGTTGACTCCACCTCCCAGAGAGCCTCTCTGCGGTGCGGATTCGATTGTCTATCGGAGCTCCGCTTTGTACCGGAGTCTGTCCTGCTCCCAAGTGAGTTCAGGGCGCCGATGCGCGCAAGGGTGCGGAGCTCGTCGCGGTTCAATCCTGTCCTCGCGCGCAAATCGTTTATGGAGGCAAACGGCGTCTGGCGACGCGCCTCCAGCAGCTGGTATGCGCGCGAGGCCGCAAGTCCCCGCACCATGCACAGCCCGAGACGGATTGAGTCATCCGGATTCACGTCGCACGTCCACTGCGAATCCCGGATTGAGACCGGCAAAACCCGCACGCCCCGCGCTTGTGCGTCCTTTATCAGGGTGGCGCTAGAATAAAAACCCATTGGCTGGTTGTTGAGCAGTGACGCAAAAAACTCAGGCGCACGGTGCACTTTCATCCAAGCGCTGGCGTACGCGATCAGAGCGAAGCTGATGGCGTGTGATTCAGGGAAACCGTATAGTGCAAAAGAGCGCATCGCTTTGATCACCTGTTCGGCAGTCTGCTCCTCATGACCGCGAGCGGCCATACTGGCCCGGACTTTTGCGCAGACGCGCTCCATTCGCTCCTCGGAACGCCGGTCGGAAAGCGCGCGCCGCAACTCCTCCGCTTCGGCGCCCGAAAAATCCGCCATGATCATCGCGATGCGCAGCAGTTGCTCCTGAAAAAGAGGCACCCCGAGCGTGCGCGCAAGAACCGGTTCAAGGTCGGGATGCAGATAGGTTACCGGCGCTTTGCCGGTCCGACGCGCAAGAAAGGGATGCACCATATCGCCTTGGATGGGCCCCGGGCGGATGATTGCGACCTGAATCACCACATCGTAGAAACACCTGGGCTTGATGCGCGGCAGAGTCACCATTTGGGCCCTGCTTTCAATTTGAAAAAGTCCGATCGTATCCGCACGACACATGAGGTCGTAGGTCGCCTCGTCATCCTTCGGGAGAGTGGCAAGATCAACCGGACGTCCGCGCTGCCTGCAGGTATGGAGGGTGTCCTGAAGGGCCGCCATCATTCCCAGCCCCAGAAGGTCAACCTTGATGATTCCAAGCGCCTCGCAATCGTATTTGTCCCATTGCGCGACGACCCGCCCCTCCATCGAGGCCCGCTCCAGCGGCATGATAGAGGACAAGTTGCCCTTAGAAATAATCATTCCCCCCGAGTGCTGGCCGAGGTGTCTTGGGAGTCCGAGGATTTGGCTGAACAGTGAAAGTGCGACTTCGTAGCGCGGGTGTTCTTTCGGCAGACCCGAACGCTTAAGCTGCTCCGCGATCTCAAGGGTATGCGGGAAATCGCCCTGCGAGTATAGGGACGAGAATCTTCCAAGAATGTCCTCGGGCAGGTTGAGCGCCTTTCCGATCTCGCGCATCGCGCCTTTGCCGCGGAATGTGATGACGTTTGCCGTCATGGCCGCTCCGTGCTCGCCGTATCTGCTGTAGACTTCCTGGATGACCGCCTCGCGTCGTTCGCCACTTGGCAGGTCAAGGTCGATGTCGGGCCACGTCGCGCGTCCCTCGGACAAAAACCGCTCGAACAGCAGGTCGCATGCGATCGGATCGCAGGCGGTGATCCCGAGCGAATAGCAGACCGCCGAGTTCGCCGCAGAGCCGCGTCCCTGCGCGAGGATCCCTTGTTCCGCGCAGTAATTCACCAGATCCCACACGATGAGAAAGTATCCCGAAAAGCCCAGTTTTGCGATGAGCGCCAGCTCCCGCTCGAGCTGCGCTTGCGCCTTGGAATTGTTTGGCGAGTACCGTTTTCGGGCGCCGCTCATGGTCACCTTGTACAAGAAGCTGTCCATCGATTCACCCTCGGGCACGGGGAACTTGGGAAACTCGTACCCCGTGTCATTCAGCGAAAATTGCAACCGTTCGGCGAGGCGGACGGTGTTTGTAACCGCCTCGGGACGGTCGGAAAAAAGCGCCTGCATTTGCTTTGCGGGACGCAGTATGCGCTCGGCGTTCGCGCTTAGCAGACGGCCGGCGGCGTCAAGGTTGGTGTGGTTGCGGGCGCAGGTGAATACGTCTAGGACCGGGCGCCCTGAGCGCTCTGCATAAAGCACGCCGCCTGTCGCAATCACCGGAAGGCGGTTTGCCTCGGCTAGCGAGCCGAGCGCGTTCAGGATGATGGATTCACCCCTTTGCAGAGAGCGCTGCAGCTCGACAAACACGTTGTCTGCGCCGAAGGCGTGCAGGAGCTGTTCGGTCCGTTTTTGCACAAGCCCGGTGTCCCCCGTTTCGAGTGCGCGTCGAATGGGGCCTTCCTCGTCGCCGGTGAGCGCAACCAGCCCTTGCGAAAACGATTCAAGCTCCGACCAGTGCACCGGAGCGTCGGTTTTTGTTCCACGCAGTTTTGCCCGGGTTATGAGCTGGCAAAGGTTTTTGTAGCCCGTGCGGGTTTCCACCAGAACTGGGAGAACGGAGCCGTCGTCCATCGTGAGCTCGGCTCCGACGATCGGGCGCATGCCGTGCGTTCGCGCTGCGGCATGGAACCGGGGCGTGCCATAAAGTCCGTCGCGATCGGTGACGGCCACGGCTTGCAACCCGAGGTTTGCGGCCTGCGCAGCGAGGGTCTCAGGCAGCGAGGCGCCCCGCAGGAAGCTGAACGCGCTCCTGCAGTGCAGTTCAATGTACGACATGGGTGGTTCGCGCGGGTGGTCTGAAATTAAGCGGCGCTGCCGGACTTGGCTGCCGCCGGATCCGGCTTACGTTTGCGCGGCCAGATTGCGATGCCGTTTAGGGCGCAGGCGATGATCCAAAGATCGCCGAAGCGGCTGTAAATGCTCAGTTGGGGGTGGAGCGGCACTTTGACGCTGAGCGTATCGATTCCCTCAGAAAATGGATCGATGTGCGACTCCACGCGCCCGAGCGAATCGATGCTGCAGGTTACTCCGGTGTTGGTGGAGCGAAGCATGGGCAGGCGCGCTTCAATCGAACGCAGATGGGCGTTGGCAAAATGCTGTGCAGACCCCGCGGTTTGCGCAAACCAGGCATCGTTAGTGATGTTGACCAGAACCTGCGCGCCTGCGCGGACGATGTCGCGGGTTTCGCGCTGGAGACTGTCTTCGAAGCACACCAATGCCCCGATCTTGACCGCCGGTTTGTCCAGCTCCAGAACCTTCGGGGACGCGCCCGGATCGATGTCACCGGGAATCAGTTCGCGCACAAAGTTAGGGAATATGTCTCGGAACGGAAGGTATTCCCCGAATGGCACGAGATGACGCTTTTGATAGCTCTGTACATTGGTCGCGTAGTCGGTGAGAAGCACGGCCGAATTGCGGTGAACCAATTCATCAGGGTGGCCCTCTCTGGGGACTTCCTCGAGGCTTCCCAAAAGCAGCGGCAACTCCGTTCGGTTAGCCTGCCTCAGTACAAAACGGCGGCTTTCCTCGTCCGCAAACATGCCGCGTGGAAGTGTGGCTTCCGGCCACAGCACAATATCCGGCTTCGGGTGGATGGTTTCCACAAGCGACATCATCCGGTCGACTGTCTTGAACACGTCGTCCTCCTGGGATGGATCAAATTTCTGCGTCTGGGGAATGTTGGGTTGAAGGGTGACCGCCCGCAGGGGGAGCGTCTCTACCAGAGGCGGGTTGAAAACACAGCGGATCCCGTAGCTCACGCACATGCCGATCATCAGGATGAGCGTCATTAGTTCGATGCGCAGGCGTGGCAGGGCGTGGACGGATGCCTCGTTCGAAATTCTGCGCGCCACGAGCGCAACGGTCATGTTTGCGAAAACGACGACAAAAGTGATTCCGAGCGCTCCGAAAAGGTCGGCGATTTGAATCAAGGCGAGATTGTTGTGGAGCGCGACGCCAAGTGTGTTCCAGCTGAACCCTGAAAGAAACCAACCGCGGATCCAGTCCAATGCAACCCAGGCGCCAGCCGCGCGCACGGCGAAGGCGACGTTTTTGATCGATGTTCCGGCGGCGGATGAACCCGGGGCGGGCGGACGTGAAATCAGAACGGCCCAGAGCGCCGGATAGAGGCCTAG
>JBILUQ010000312.1:0-4289 GCA_044370935.1 Chthoniobacteraceae bacterium | reverse complement strand
GCGTGAAATCTGCCAGTTCAGGCACGCTGGCCTGCATCCTGAATGCGAGTTCATACTGTGCAATCCGGGTCTGCAGCTCCGGATCCACGCGCTCCTTCGATGCCAGCGTGTTCATGCGTCCAATTTCCTCCACCACCATCCTCTGAACGCTCTGGCAAACCCCTTCGGGACTCCCCACGTAATGCACCGCGTCCCCCTTGGACTGCAGAAGCACACCCTGATACTTGCTGGGCAAAAAGCCCGCACCCCACTGCCGAGAGGAGATGGGCTGCGCCCCTCCGCCCTTGGTCTGGGAGGTCAGCACGATGAAACCGGGCAGGTTCTGGGTCTCGGCCCCGAGACCATACAGCATCCAGGAGCCCATGCTCGGTCTTCCCTTAAGAGTGGTTCCGCTGTTCATGAACGCCTGCGCCGGGTCGTGGTTGATCTGCTCGGTCACCATCGAACGAACCACACAGATTTTATCCGCGATCTTTGCCGTCCACGGAAACAAGGATGAAATTTCCTGCCCGCTCTGACCATGCTTGGCGAACTCCACAAACGATCCGCGGGCGACCAGCTTTGCCCCCTGAAGTTGGGCTAGCTGCTGGCCCTTGGTGAACGATTCGGGAAAGGGCTGTCCGTTGAGCTTCTTCAGCTCCGGCTTGGGATCAAGGGACTCCAAATGGGAGGGGCCGCCAGCCATGCAAAGATGGATGATTCTTTTCGCTTTGACGGGGTAATGCAGATGATCCAGCACCCCCTTGCCTCGGTCCACCTGCGTCGCTCCAGCCCAAGCCGTTTGCCCCAACAAATCCGACAACGCAATGCCTCCCAACCCGAGCGCGCCCCGTGTTAAAAACGTCCGCCTCTGGAGATCCGCCTGCAGCGGGTGAACTTGAACTGTCTTGTCCATAAATTTGAATGGGTGAGCCTAGTAGCGGGTGATCGTTTCGTGCAGGTTCAGCACCACGCGGCACAGGTTGGTCCACACGGCCAACTCAACCGGAGCCACCGTCTCCGGCACCCGTGCAAAGCCGACCTTTACCAAGGATCCTGCGTCCTCGGGACGGGCGGCATACTCCTGCCGAAGCTTTGCAAGGAGCGACTTCAGCCCGCGCTCCTCCTCTGCACTCCAAGGCCGCCCCAAAGCCTCCCATCCCGCGCGCGCGAGACGGGCCTCCTCCCCAGAAAGGTCCCCCTGCACCAACAACCGAGTCGCCCAAACGCGGGCAGCCTCCACAAAACTCGGGTCGTTCAGAAGCGTGAGCGCCTGCTGGGGGGTATTGGCACTGGAACGCAGGGCGATGCAGTCCTCCCGGCTCGGCGCATCAAAGTTCGCGAGCATCGGGTGCAGAAACGTGCGCTGCCAGTGGGAATAAACGGACCGACGATACTGTTCACCTCCCCGACTCGCCTCGTATTCACGGTTTGGAAACTGAAGAGCCTGATAGTATCCCGCTGGTTGATAGGGCTTCGCTGGAGGGCCACCCATTTCGCGGTTCAACAACCCCGCAATCGCCAGCGCATTGTCACGGACAGCCTCCGCCTCAAGGCGCCTCGGATTCTGGCTGGCCAACCAGCGATTGGAGGGATCCGCCTCCAGTAACTCCGCCCGAAGCTGAGAGGACTGCCGGTAGGTGTGGCTGTGAACCATAAGACGCACCATCGACTTCACGTCCCACCCCTTTTCTCTGAACTCAACGGCCAGCCAATCCAGCAGTTCAGGATGCGAAGGAGGATCCCCCTGCGACCCGAGTTCGTCCGACTGAAGACTAAGGGCGTTGCCGAAAAACTGGCGCCACATGCGGTTCATCACGACGCGCGCCGTCAGGGGATTCTGTTCCGAAACCAGCCACCTGGCCAGATCCAGCCGTGTTTTCACTGGGGCGCTGTTCGCGGGTTGCGGTAAAAAGTGAGGAGTCTCCGGAAGCACAACCTCCCCGCTCTCATCCATCCAATTCCCGCGTGGCAAAACGCGACTCGTCAGGGGCGAGGGCGACGACTGGGTCACCAGTACAGGGGTCGTTCCCCGGTGACAGCTCATCCACTCTTGGAAAACGGTTTTGAGCTCGGCATGGAGGGAGGCATCCGCCCCCGTGCTCCTGAGGTATTCCAACCCTGATGCGGACTCGCCCTCGGCAAGTTTGGTTGGAAGAAAGGCCTCGTCTGGACGCGCGGGAACCAGAGGTGAAACGCTCACACCAAAACGTACCAATTCACTATCTGCCACCTTTCCATCGCCCGTCTCGACTTCCACTAAAAGCCTGTCGCCCTCCTCCATCCGGATCGGCTGCTCCAGAAGGTAGACAGCCCGATGTGGTTGATCCGCACCCTTCGTCTTCCACACGTTTTGAACACCCAGAATCTCCTCGCCATTGCGGTAATCCGGTTTCTTGCGGTTTGCAGTCGCATGCCAAACCTTCAGAGGAGAGGCCTTGCCCTTCCGCATCAACCGGAACGCCACCTTCACCTTCGTGTCCTTGCCTGAAAGGGTAATTTTTCCCGGTGCCGCATCCGGTTCGGCGACCACAAGCCATTCAGGAGGGCGATCCCCGGAGATTTCAACGTTGGGCAATATATCTAGGAGCACTGAAGCAACCCACCCAGGCTTTGTTCCCAATTCCACCTCCAACTTGCCCGGAGTTCTCTTGGCGCGCTTCTCATTGGATTCCCTGGCATCCTGCTTAGGCGCTCCCTTGGACGCGCCCAACCGTTTCACTGAAATCGCGGAGAGAGGGAGCAACGCATCGGGATGCTGTTGGAGAAAAACACCGGCCTCATTCCTCCACTCATCCATTTTCGGGGAACTAAGCGCCGCTTTCTGCCCCAGGTCCCTGAAGCGCTCCTCCAACGCTTCCATTTTCCTCAGCAGCGCAGGACTCTCTATCTGCATTTCCGGAGGAAACGGAAAATCGTTCGTGAACCCGTCCAATTCAGGTTCGGGAGAGTAACCGTAGTTGGAGTACACACCCCACTGTTTGATGTCGGCGAAGAAAGCGCCCAGGGAATAGAAGTCCTTTGTGGAGATCGGATCAAACTTGTGATCATGGCATTCAGCGCACCCAAACGTGCTCCCCAGCCAGGCGGTTCCCACCGTGCGCACACGGTCGGCAGTGTACTTGGTGAGGTATTCCTTTGGCTGCGCCCCGCCCTCGCGCGTGACCATGTTCAACCGGTTAAAACAGGTCGCAGCCATCTGCGCCGGAGTGGGATTTGGCAAAAGATCTCCCGCAAGCTGTTCGATGGTGAACTGGTCAAAGGGCTGATTGCGGTTGAAGCTCGCAATGACCCAGTCCCGGTAGGCCCACACATTCATGTTCTGGTCCCCATGAAACCCCACAGTGTCAGCGTACCGAGCCACATCCAGCCATTGGCTGGCCATTCGCTCTCCGTAATGCGGTGAAGCCAAAAGACGCTCCACCTGCTTCTCATAGGCATCCGCGCTCGGATCCGATTCAAACGCCCTCACCTCTTCAACCGTCGGAGGAAGGCCCGTCAAATCCAGAGACAGGCGTCTGAGCAACGCCGCCCGCGGCGCCTCAGCGGAGGGCCCTACGCCCCTGCCTTCCAAGGCCGACTGCACGAACGCGTCGATCGGATTACGCAACACCCCGTCCGTGACCCGGGGCACGGGAACTTTCACCGGTGCAATGTACGACCAGTGCGGCTGGTAGTCCGCGCCTTGTGCGATCCAGTCGCGGAGCATCTTTTTCTGCGGCTCGGTGAGTGTCTTATGAGCCTCCTTTGGCGGCATGAGCTCATCTTCGTCGGTGCTCAGAATGCGCTTGATCGACTCGCTTCCGAGCGGATCCCCCGGTTTGATCGCCACTTCTCCACTTTTAGCGGGCTGCATGGCCGCCTCCCTCAGGTCAAGACGAAGCCCCCCCTTTCGGTGCCCCTTGTCGGGACCATGACACGAAAAGCAGTTGTCAGACAGGATTGGCCGGATGTCGCGGTTAAACTGAATCGGAGTACCCTCTTGGGCAAAACCGGGCACCGAAACCAATGCACTCCCAGCACAAACAGAAGCAGCCCGAATCAGATTAAGTATTCTCATGCAAAACGGCAAATTTCGGGGAAGCGATCTAGATCATGCTGAATCAGTAAACCGATCCCAATCGGGTGTATCCTGGGAGGACGAACTTATTAGTCGATTCTGAAAACGATGAGCCGACTTTAGCGCACCCCGCGACGACACCGCGCGCGCGAGTTGCGGAAACGGAGCGAAAAGCAATTTTCTGATATGAGGTTAGTCAGGCTAACGTGTAAGTTTTCCGCTAGGGTTTGTGTGTTTTAGTGACCGATTA
>JBILUQ010000070.1:0-15353 GCA_044370935.1 Chthoniobacteraceae bacterium | reverse complement strand
TGTGCCGCTCTGCGGGAGTAGTCGGCCCGTGAATGGCACCATAACATAGCCACAGGTACCACGGCTTCTCAGGATCGCGATGCTCCCCCTTGATGTAATCACAGGCCCACTTAGTGTAATTGTCCGTCGAATATCCCTCCACCACGCGTTCTTCTCCGTTAAAGGAAAGCAGCTGGTTGTCGTAATAATTGCCCGCGTTCTCTGGATGCCGTGGACGATTCCACACAATCTGCCAGTCCCAATCCCGTCCCGTGCCCGCATCAATCCCCGTATGCCACTTACCGATCTGGGCCGTCTGATAGCCGTTCCCTCGAAAAACACTCGGCCAAAACGGACACTGTTTTGGATCATACGTACTCGCCGGATATTTTCCCTCCATGCGCATTGATTCCACTCCGTGCGGCCAGCGCCCAGTCAGCATAGTGGCACGAGAAGGCATACACCACGCGCCCAGATACGCACTATGGAAGCGAACCCCGCTCTTACAAAGTTGATCAATGTTTGGGGTCTTCACCCCGGGCAGGGCCTCCGGATAACAACCAAGGGTTTTGTAGGACTGATCATCCGCGAAGATGAACAGGATGTTCGGCCGCTTCGCGTTTTCAACGGCATTCAGGTTGATGGCCGCCAATGAAAAATACAGCAGTGCGCTGTTAAAGAAAAAGGGCTTCATGGTTTCTGTGTAGAGGGAAAACAGATGCGCTTAAATGACAATGCGTACTGTATCGCGCTCAGATACACCACCGCTAGCAGGCAGCCCTTCAAAAATCAGGCCAAATCTGGCTTACCCTTTCCCCGACAACCAAACACCCACACCTCCCTATCCCTGCGAATCAACCGCCGCGCGGTTTCGCAGAAATTAAGCGGCGAAGGCATGACGACCTTCCGCAGCCGTTAGCCTGCGGGTCGATCGCTTTTTTAGACACCGCCTCAATGGCAATCCGCCCTACTTTTTGCCAGATCGGCCAACCTTGGAAGGATGCAAATCTAGTACCGCGTGCACGAGCCTTGTTATATAGCTAAAAGACATTTTGACCCACTTCTCTGATCACCCGGTCCCACGGTGAAGAGATTACCCAGAAACACCCCATGCTCCACCCTCTTACCCTATTCCTAAGCCTCCTCCTTCACGGACTGGCACTCGCCACTGAAAGCCGCGAACTCATCTTGGTCGCCGGTCAGTCGAACGCGGTGGGGTACGACTCCTACGCGGAAGAACTTCCAGCCGATCCAAAGGACGCCCAAACGATGTTCTGGTGGCGCGTGGGCGACCCGCCTCCCGACGAATTCGACGGGACTAGCGCTCGCCAGTGGACATCACTACAGTTCCAACCGCGCACGCCAGCGATGGAAGGCGAAGCCGCCAAGAAAATCGGTCGTCAATACGGCAACTTCAACAAGAAGTCCAAAGGTGGCTTCGGACCCGAGATTGGGATGGTCCGAACACTCAAGACGAGGGAAAGTCTCCCGCTCGCTGTCATCAAGACAGCCTTCAGCGGAACGTCCGTCGCCACCGATTGGAATGTCGCCCAACCTGGCAAGGCGGATGAATGCTATCGAGCGATGATCGACGAGGCGAAGGCCGCAATCGCCGCAGCAAAGGCTAGAAAAATCACGCTGCATCCGCGCGCCTTCGTCTGGGTGCAAGGCGAGAGCGATGCCACCGCCAAGGACGCACCCGATTATGCGGCGAACCTTTCCGCTATGCTGAACAGCCTGCGAGCCGAGCTGAATGCGCCCGCCCTGATCCTGTTACTTGGCGTAAACACCCGCTTCGGCAATGGCAATAATCCGCACATGCCCAAAATCGTCGACGCGCAAAAGGAAGTCGCCTCCGCCATCCCCCTCGCCCGCTATGTCGACACCGCCGGAGCCGAAACCCTGCCGCCATCGCACACACACTTCACCGCCGTAGGCACGCTCGAAGTTGGCCGCCGCTACGCCGAAGCCCTCCTTTCCATAGAACAAACTAAATGAAAACCCTAGTCGTCCTGGTCCTTCTCTCGGCCACCCTACTTAACGCCGCGCCTGAAACTTTCTCGGTCAGCGAGGACTTTGGGCCCGGCTTCGACGCTACAAAGTTTCTCACGCCGATCCCGAACAAGAACACCTCCGTCCGCGACGGCATGCTATGGACCCACGGTTCCAGCGGCGGCAAATACCCGCCGATGGTCTATCTGGCACTCAATGGCAAGGATCTGACGATGTCGTTCCGCTACCGTCATCTCGAAAACGGCGGAATGCTCTGGTTATTTGTCGACGGCGACGACGGCTATGGCTCGGTCGACCACATGCTGCGAGTTCGCCTTAACCGCGACAACATCACGCTAGAAGTCGACGCCCACACCCACGACCCCAAGCATCCGCTCCGCCAAAACACTCGCGAAGCCGACCCGATCAGCAAGGTCTACCGCACCAACGAACACTTCGCCGCAGAAAAATTCGACCTCTCGGCCAACGAGTGGCGTACGGTGAATCTCGCATTCAAGGGTGACACCGTTGACATGTCAGTCGACGGCAAATGGACGCGTCAACTCAAACGCCCCAACTTTGACGCTACCAAGCGCAAGCTGCTCTGGATGCAGAATGGCGGTGAGAACGGTATCGAGATCGATGACATCGTTGTCGCCCCAAACCCCTAACCCACCTCGGCACCCAACTATCCCACCTCTAAAATGACTTCCGCCAATTCCAGCCCTTGCCAAATTTACTTTCAAGGAGTGGAAGAATGTCGCGTTTTTGCGCGTCCTCGGGAATGGGGGGCCGTCGCAGGGAAAGAGACAGGCTTAGGACATCGGGTTTTTCCAAACCGTTAAGCAGCCCTTCGGGTATCACCGAATCGGGGCTTACCTCACGAGATTTGAACTAACCTTATTTCAAAAACACACTTTCTGCTTTTCGCTTCAGACTCTCAGTGAGCTCCGCGTTGTGTGCTTAAAGCACCGCGTAGGCTACCTCTCCACTCCGTGCGCTGCCTATTCATCAAATTTTGATACGGCGCCTCAGACAGACGATGAGCGCCTCTTACCCATAAGCTCTCGAAGGATGGGGTTCGGAAAACGACGACTGGGAGTGACTGCGTAGAAGGTCTCCTTGATCTGCGGAAAACGGTGCCGCTCTACAAGAGTGCCATTCGCTAACTCATCTTTCACAACAACAGGAGGCACAAGGGTGACGCCGTTGGTCTCGCGGGCCATGAGTCGAAGCACGGCCATGTCATCAACTTCGGCGGCAATGATGGGGCGGATACCCGTTTGATCCATGAGCACATCAAACGCGGCGCGGATGCTGCTTTCCAAGCTGGGTAGCACGATGGGTGTTGTGCGAAGGTCCTCCGGGAATTTGAATGCTTTCATCCGGCGGGTTTTGTGACCGACAAGACTCACGGCCTGTTCATCCAGAAGATGGCTATGCCAGCCGGTTTCAGCGTCCCGACGTACAGGCGTGTTGGAGAGCACCACATCAAGCGTGTGCGCCTGAAGCTGTGCCAAAAGCTCCCGTAAAGTGCCGGAGTGAATGATGAGCTCGACATCCTCGCGTGTGACAAGCGGGCGCAGAAAGGTGATTTGGAAGTTGCGGGACAAATTTGAGGCTGCACCAACCCGAAGAAAGCTACGGCTGCGTTTGGCCCTGTTTTGCAGCAAGTCCATTAGCTCCTCGCCACTGCGAAAAATGGAATTAGCATATTCGAGCGCAATGCGGCCCGCTTCAGTGAGGATGAGCGCCTTGTGCTTTCGCTCAAACAGTGGCTGGCCGAGACTTTCTTCGAGGCTACGCAGCTGAACGCTCAGCGCAGACTGCGAAAGGTTTAGATGCAACGCCGCTTTCGTCAGGCCGCCCTCCCGGGCGATCGCGCGAAAATAGCGAAGGTGGTGGTAGTTGAGAAAAGCCATCATGATTTTACTTCCATCGAAACGAACGATTGCAATCAAGACATAACCTAGAACGAATTACAAATTACCGCCATAAAAGACCACGTCTCACCAAAGCTTCAAACAAACCGGAACCGAATACTCCGTGCATCCCAAAGCGTCTTATCAAATCATGCCAGCGCCAGAACTCGAAGCGCCGCTGGCAATTCTTCTTCCCGGGTCGAATATGGTTGCGAGGCGCAGGATAGGTGAGTTGAAAAAAGCGGGTGTTTTTCTGCTTGTATTCGGCATTACAGCGCCGCTCATTCATGGCACGGTTGCGCTTTTGCTGGCTAGTGGGTCGGTCTTGATATCGGCGGCAATCATGAGTCGCCCATTACAGCGCAGCCCGTAACTAAAATAAATTTAATGCAGATAGCTATCCTTTGTGTTTGAGACCGGTCCACTGAGCGATGCAGATGCTCAAACTGATAGAGATGCTCCGCCGATCGACAACCGCTCACATGCCCCCTATACGAGGACTGCCCATGAAATACGCACTTTCCACAATGCTCACGCTCGGATTCACCGTGGCTCTCTCGGCGCAAGTGCCGATATGGGACCTCAGCAGGGACAAGATCCCCGAGGAACTCAATCATGGTGCAATCCGAGATGAAAACGGAACACTCACCGTTGGTGGCGACCATTATTTCGGCGTGCCGGCAAAGGCCTTCCCCGACCAAAAGAACTTCACCGTTCAAGTCACGCTCTCGTTTCCAAAACCCGCGGAGGACACCAGCCTCAACGTTCTACTCAAACAGCGCAAGGACGGAGAAGATACCGGGCTTGGCCTGACCTGCATCTACGGGGCCACGGAATCCTGGAGGGTCTATCGCCCAATCATCAATGGCATGCATATCGGCGGCATTCGAACCAAGTTTGAGCCAGACACCCCTTACACCTTTACCGTCGCCGTCAAAAACGGAAGCGCCTCCTATTACTTGAACGACGTCCCCGGCAGCAAGCATTTCACGATGCTCCTGCCCAACGACGAACCAATGTGGGTGGGCAAGAAGCTGATGCCCCGTGAGAAACCTTTCGCCTCCGCGGGGATCTCGGCGCTAAAAGTCTACGGCCCTGATTTTACATATCAATCGCCCAAGGAAAAACTGGGCGCGGAGCCTCGCGGCGCAGTGGCCGGCAAAAACTGGATGATAGATGCACCCACCGTGCTCGATCCCAAGCGTCCCAAGTTGCTCTTTTACGGCGACTCTATCTCAGGCGGCTACCGTCAACACCTCTTGCCCGCAATGGAGGGCAAGGTTTACGCGTACCACTGGAGCCACTTTGTCGGCGGCATCGATCCCAAGGTGGATAGGGTGATCAAGGAAGGTGCCTCAATCGCCGACTTCAAAATCGTGTTTTTTAATAACGGACTGCACTCACTATCCTGGACCCCGGAAAAAGCCACAGACCAGCAAATTGCAGACACCACACGCGCCATCGTGCGAGGCTTTAGAACTGGAGCACCTCAGGCTAAACTATTTTGGATCTCTACGACGCCGCACACAGCGCGTCGCAACGAAGCCAGCAAGCCGGTGGATACCCTGGGTGAAAAAAACGCAGTTGTGCTACGGATCAACCGCATTGCCGAAGAGGTGATGAAGGAGGAGGGTGTCGGTGTTATCGACATGTACACTCCGTTCGCCGCAAAACTAGAGTTGGCCGCCGGCGATGAGTACCACTGGAGCAGCCAAGCTTATAAGATGATCTCCGATGCGATCGTGGACAAGACCAAGGAGGTGCTCAATTTGAAAAACGACAGTAACTGAATCGTCAGCAGGATAAAACTGCTAAAAAGCCGCGGGTAACTTTGACGCACAGACAGCGGGCTTTAAAAAGCGTTGAGCAATGACGCGAACTGACGGCTTGAACAGATGCGGGCCAGCGCGGGCATGAAACAAAAACACCGCGGATCCATCGTTTGAAAATCAAGCCTCTCGCTGCTTTTTCGCATCCGATTCAGAGGATGGAAGCGTAGCAACTGGGGCACCACCGGATGATCTTAATTACACCATAGAATTCGCAAGTCCTGTCTGCAGCTCGTTTCAGACACTTCTTCTGTTTCAAATATGCGGGAACCACGGACGTCTTTTTGAAAATACTCGGGATCCGAACTGGTTCCATTTCTTGATTCCCTGACAAGAGGCCTCTCAACTTGGCGACGCCCAACCATGGCAGCCTTAGTATCCGGCTCAAAATCTGCGTTTCCCATTCCTTTCCAGCGCAGCGAGGCAGCTTTCTCGAACGACTACGAGCGCTTGGAAAATCACACCTATGAAGCTTCTCGCCCTCAGCCTGCTTGAAGCCCTCCTACTGGCAGTCAAAGGCGGCGGATCTGCGGCCTTGCCTTCAATGTTGGTCTCAAAACGGGTCGAAATTGATAAGTCCACCCAATGCCTGAGGGCTTACGAAGACTGCCGATTAGTTATTGAATCGCGCGTCAGTACAGGCAGACACAACAGCACACCGAACGGACGGTACCGAGTCGTTCAAAAACAGCGAATGCACTACTCAAAGCGTTACAATAACGCACCTATGCCCTACAGCGTGCAATACTCAGGACACTATTTCATCCACGGGTTCCGCTCTGTTCCAAACCGTCCCGCATCCCATGGCTGCATCCGGGTCCCTTTAACCGGTGAAAATTCTGCTAAGCAGTTTTTTGAATGGGTGGAACTCGGCACTCCGGTCGAAGTATTCGGACAGTGGAGTCCAACACTCCCAAAAAACACCTCACAGAAGGGCAAATAATCGACCGCAAGCTAGGTGCTCGGTATCGCCCGCGGGGCACCGCAGGCATCAGGCACGGCGTTTTTTTCGCACCAGCCGGGGCTTCGGTTTGTCTGCAGCTCCTTCGAGGGAGAGCCATGGCAGATTGCGCATACTAGTCTTTGTGCCAGAGTAGTGGCAAAGCGGCGACTGGACGGCCAGACCAGAGGTCGTCAGAGGCGGTCTCTGACCGCTCCAAAAAGCCCATGAGACTAAATCTCAGCGCAGAGCCTCAGCTTACCGATGTCGCGGCGCGATGCCACCCTCGGAAATGGTCTGAAAATGCGGCCCGGTTCGAGCCCGGATTCAAAACCCGCCGCATCGCTTTAAGTTAAGTTGAACGGAGCTATCAGCACTCAATATCAATCCTGTTAATAACTTAAAAAACCATCACAGGAGCAACCAACCCTCCTTTCTTTTCTAAAAAAACAACTGCGTCCGCTCAATAGCGCAGGACCATGTCCTGCCGAGTCAGGCTTCCTCGCCGCTCGATCTTCCATCCAACACCACTCGCCCGGCGCCTGCCTTTTGTTCAGAAGAAGGCGCCTTGCCCATTCGGCTGCTGCGCAGAGCGTTCAAGATCGACTCGTCCTGCGCGAGCCTCTGCCGCATTTTACGAAGGCCGATCTCGAGGCGTGTTTTCACCGTGCCGACAGGGGCCTTTGTGATTTTTGAGATCTCTTTTTGACTAAAACCCTTGCAGTAAGCCATCCATACCGCCCGCCCCTGCTCCGCCGGCAGCTTGTTTAGAGCGGATTCGAGCGCCGCACGAATCTCGGCGAGGCGCATCTCCTCCTCCACCGGACTGCCCCCGTCGGACATCAAGTACATCTGCTTTTGAGACAACCCGAGCTCGATCTTGCGCTGCCGCTGTTGCACACGCAGCCGGTCAATCGCCCGGCGCCGCACCAAGGTCACGAGCCACGCCACAGGACGCGCCCGCTCACTGTGATAGCAAGAGGCGCGCTGCCACACCTCAATGAATACCTCCGACACCGCATCATCCGCCTCTTCACGGCTGCGCAACAATCGGAGCGCCTGACTCTGAAGAAGCCCGCTATAGCGCCCCCGAAGCAACGCCAGCGCCTCCTCGTCGCCGAACTGGACGCGTAACACCAGCTGCTCGTCGGAATCCTCCTCAGGATGCAGATCAACCGCTGCCCCGCCACCTGCGCGACCCGACTCAGCTCCTTCCGCCATTTCCAATCCTACCCCGCAAGACCGACTCGCGGGCTCAGCAATGTCAACAGACGAAAGCGGTGCCTTCCAAGTACGAGGCGGCCAATCCCCATTTGCAGACTCACCGTCCGGTAGGATCTGAGGGGGATGCGGCGCTCGGGCAAAAATTCCTAGATCGGTGCACAAATCGTTGGCTTCGGCAGCGTGCTCACCCTTCCCAGCTTGGATGCGAACCCCAGGGAGCTGGCCCGCCGAGAGAGAGCATAAATCCGCCCCGATACCGGGCGCTAGGAGCTCGGACGTCTCCAATGTGGCGTTGGAAACGCCAGCGCCAGCATCGGATCCGGTTCCCGCGCCGTCCTGCCCGGGCGGGGCATTTTCAGGGTCGCCAAGACTGTTGAAGCTGGCGTGGACCAAGCAAATTTCAGAGGCTTGCATGTTCATACCCTTGTTACGAACCCACAGTTGCTTACAGGCCTCGGAAAAGGACCCTTGGGGGAACTCAGGCGGGGCCGAGGTTGACCCATCGGGAGGCTGCATTAGTCTGGTGCCGATTCTAAGCATACCCCATCCACTCCATGAGTTCGCTCAACAAAAAATTTCCTCGTCTGCTACCAACTCCCATCACCCGGGGACAAAAAGCCTCGGACCTCATCGACGGAGCTTTCAAGGCATACAACGGCGGGCGCCTCGCGGAGGCCTGCCGTCTTCTGACGAACAAGATGCTGGCCAAAGACGGAACCGTTGGCCTGTCACTTACCGGCGCATTGACCCCAGCGGGCCTGGGCCGCGCTGCAATCATTCCCCTGCTCAAAGCCGGATTCGTCGACTGGATCATTTCCACGGGCGCCAATCTTTATCACGACTTGCATTACGGCCTCGGCATGTCGCTTTTTGCGGGATCCCCGTTCCTAGACGATGTAACGCTGAGAGCCGAGGGAGTGATCCGGATCTACGATGTGCTTTTTGACTACGACGTGCTTCTGGATACAGACGCCTTCGTCCGTCAGGCGATTCAGGGCCCGGAATTTCAAAAAAGCATGGCGACCGACGAGTTTCACTACCTGCTCGGACGATACGTGTACGAACGGGAGCGCAAACTCGGCATCAAAGAGACCAGCGTACTAAGCGCTGCCTACCAGTACGGAGTGCCGGTGTTCACCAGTTCGCCAGGCGACAGTTCCATTGGAATGAATGTTGCGGCGATGTCGCTGCGCGATTCAAAACTGCAGTTTGATGTCAACCGCGACGTCAATCAAACTGCCGCCATCGTGTATGACGCTAAGTCGAGTGGAAAGACCTCGAGCGTGTTTATCCTTGGCGGCGGATCTCCAAAGAACTTCATGCTTCAAACCGAACCTCAAATTCAGGAGGTGATGGGAATTGAAGAGCGCGGGCATGATTATTTCCTACAATGCACAGACGCGCGGCCGGACACCGGCGGCCTTTCAGGGGCAACGCCAGCCGAGGCGGTGAGTTGGGGCAAAATCGACCCTACCACACTTCCGGACTGCGTGGTCTGCTACGCCGACTCGACCATTACACTCCCGCTTTTAACCGCCTACGCTCTGGACCGCGTGAAGCCAAGACGGCTTAAACGGCTGTACATGCGCCGTGATGCAATGCTCGACACGCTTAAAGAGCAGTACATGAAAAACGGCACTGTGGAAAAGATCGGTCACCGCACCGACCTCTCAAAGCCGAAGAACGGCCGATCAGGCCGATCGGTAACCGGCAAGACTCGCTCTGATGCGAGTTCAAAGCAGAAAGCAGCAAAGTCATCCCCCAAGACAAGCGCCAAAAAACTGGCGCAAGGCAGCGCCAAGAAGACTGGAAAAAAGCGGTAGATTCTAAAAAACCACTGGGTCGCGGCCACACGTCCAACTACATCCATGGAAATTCTAAGATACAACGCGCGGGGATTTGCACAGCGGCTGGGAAAGCTCTTTAGAAAAGCCCGCCCGGCCGGAGAAGTCGAGCAGACGGTCCGCAAGATTGTGGAAGACCTCAGGGAGAAGGGCGACCGGGCGCTGTTGGATTACACATCAAAATTCGGCGGACCAAAACTGACAGCGAGGACGCTCAAAGAAACGCGCACAGCCAAGGTCGCGCCCGCAACAGCCCGCGCCATCGAGGCAGCCCGCGCCAACGTACATGCGTTCGCAAAAAAGTCCCTGCGCAAAGACTGGCAGATGAGAAACGCACAGGGTGGCTTGGTCGGAGAAAGATTCGATCCCTTCCAAAGGGTTGGGATCTACGTTCCAGGGGGCACGGCGCCGCTTGTCTCGACTGCGGTGATGACCGTGACGATCGCAAAGGCGGCCGGCGTCGAAGAAATCGTCGTGTGCACGCCGGCTGACGCAAAAGGGAGGATTAACGACGCGTTGCTCTATGCGCTCAGGAAAGCGGGCGCCACGGAAATTTACAAAGTGGGCGGCGCCCAGGCTATCGCGGCAATGGCAGTCGGCACCGCAAGCATCCGCCCGGTTCAGAAAATCGCTGGACCCGGAAACGCTTTCGTGGTGGAGGCCAAAAGACAGCTTTTCGGTGAAGTTGCGATTGATCTGCTTCCCGGCCCAAGTGAGGTCCTGGTCATCGCGGATTCGAGCGCGAACCCGGCGTGGGCGGCGGCCGACCTTCTGGCGCAAGCGGAGCACGGCAAGGGCAGCGGGATGGTGCTGCTCACCGACAGCGATAAACAGTTGGCAGCCATTGAAACGGAGATCGCCCTGCAATGCGCCGGGCTTTCAAGGCGGGATCACCTGAGCGGCGTCATTGAGAAAGACGCTCATCTCATTTTGGTTTCCTCAATGGAACAAGCCGTGAAGATCTGCAACGCGTACGCTCCTGAGCACGCTTCTCTGATGACCCGAAAAGACGAATCTTTGGCGAAAAAAATCCGCTCTGCCGGCGCCCTTTTCCTAGGGGGATACTCTCCGGTCGCAGTCGGGGACTTTTTGGCTGGGCCAAGCCACACCCTGCCCACCGGAGGGGGCGGCAAGTCGTTTCCGGGGTTGATGGCGGACATGTTTCAAAGACGTACCAGTTGGGTTAAGTTAAGCCGCGAGGCGTTGAGCCGTTCAGCACCGATTGTCGCGGCCTTCAGCGAATTGGAAGGGTTGGACGCGCACGGCAAATCGGTGGCCATCCGGCTTGAGCCGAAACCCAAGCCGAAGCCTGCCAAAACAGCGCTGATAACCGCGAAGCGCATCGAGAAGGGTTAATCTCAGTGTTCGCTTGGCGCTGTGGTGGCTCTGCGCACAAGTTAGGCAAGCTGCTTGCAAATGAAGCCGGATTGCAAGAAATTCAGTTCCAGTCACCAGTGCCCCCGAGTATCACAACATCCTACCTCACTATGCATTGTTTCCGCCGAGACATAAAGTTCCTACTGGCAGCCACCGTGTCTATCTGGAGCCTTACAACCGGCCCGCTCGCGCGCGCTGAGGAAATGCTGGATGGACTCGCGGCGGTTGTGAACAGCCATCCGATCACCATTTCACAGATTTGGGAAATGGTTGGCGCAAAGAGACGATCCGCACGCGAGCAGTTGCAGGGAAAGGAACTGGAAGCAAAACTTCTACAGCTCCAGGCCGAAGCAGTGAATGAGTTGATCGATCGCAAACTCATCTTGGACTACTATAAGGAGAAAGGATTTCAACTACCCGGCTACATGATCGACGACCGGATCGCGACCGTCATTCGAGAAGAGCACCAAGGCGACCGTTCTGCGTTCGCTCGAAAGCTATCGAGTTTCGGATACACCATTGAACGTTTCCGAAAAGAGGAGATGGACAAGATCATCGTGGCAGCGATGCGTAATCAAGCGGTGAAGATCAATCCAGTCATCGATGTCGAGCGCTTGAAGACGTTTTACCGCGAGAACCTCAAAGAATTCTCAATGCCCGAGAAGGTGCATCTCCGGATGATCATTCTCCGCTCAAGCGAGCGAGGCTCGAGCGAACAGCGTGCACAGTTTTTGTCCGAGATCGCAACGAAGGTTGCGGGAGGGGCGTCTTTCGCTGATATGGCGCGACTGTACTCGGAGGACGACACCTCTGAGAAAGGTGGAGACTGGGGTTGGATTGAGTCGGACACTTTAAGTGAGGCACTCGGAAAAGTCGCGTTCTCATTAAAAGCAGGAAAGACAAGCCAGCCGGTCACAGTCGGAGGCTCCTCCTACCTGCTCTACTGCGAAGAGCGGCAAACAAAGTCGGTCCAGAGTTTTGACGAGTCGCGCGATGTGATTGAAAAAGTCCTGCAAGGACGCGACCGTGAAGAAGCTTACAAGGCATGGATCGAAAAGCTCAGGAAAAAGGCCTACATCAAGATTTTCTAGGGTGGCAGAGAACAAGCCCATTGCGGTCACTCTTGGCGATCCTGCTGGGATCGGTCCGGAGGTGTTACGTGCGGCGCTGAATTCAAGTGAGCTGGTCAGGACTGTACCGTTCGAGGTCATAGGCGAGTCATCAACAGCACCCGGAACTCCGACTGAAGCAGGAACACGCGCAGCTTTCCGCGCTATGGAGTCCGCTGCGGACGGCCTGAGGACGGGACTGTACTCAGCCGTTGTGACCGGCCCGATCCATAAGGCGAAAATGCGCGAAGTGGGCTTCATGTACCCAGGCCAGACTGAATTTTTTGCTCAGAGTCTGAACACCACAAACTTCGCGATGTGCCTGACCGGGGGCAATCTCACCGTTGCCCTCGTGACTGCACACGAACCTCTGAGTCGAGTCCCGCTGCTTCTCTGCACGCCCGAAATCACCCGGGTCGGCAGGCTGCTTGAGGCGTTTTTGCGAGTGCGTCTCGGTCGGGCCCCGCGGATCGCTGTAGCCGGATTGAATCCGCATGCGGGCGAGTCAGGCCTCTTGGGAAACGAAGAACAAGATGTGATCAGTCCCGCGATTGAAATGCTCAACCGTGAATCGATCACGAAGGGGATTACCCGCATGTATTCCGGACCGTGGTCACCGGACACCGTCTTTCATCGAGCCCTGTTGGGAGATTTTGACGGGGTGCTGTGCATGTACCATGACCAGGGGCTGATTCCCCTCAAACTTCACGCTTTTGACTCCGGGGTAAACGTCACCCTCGGACTCCCTTTTCCCCGCACCAGCCCCGACCATGGGACCGCTTTTGAAATCGCAGGAAAAGGCGTCGCCTCGCCCAACAGCATGATCGCCGCAATGAATCTGGCATCTGAAATGGTGCAATCAAAAGCTCGCGCTCAAACCGCCTGATGCAGACCTATTGGAAAGTGTTCGGAATTGGACTGCAGGACACCTTTGTGTACCGGTGGAATTTTTTGCTCCGAAGCCTTTTCAGCCTAGTGCCCCTTTTCGCGACGATGCTCGTCTGGAGAACCATCAGCGAGGCACAGGGCAACATCGGAACGTACTCCTTTTCGGAGATGGTTTTTTATTTCGTTGCAGTCCTTATCGTCGAAACGTTCGCGAGCCCGACTGAAGATGAATGGAGAATTGCAGCGGAAATCCGCGACGGACAAATCAGCTCGATCCTCATCAAGCCGGTCAACTATTTGCTCTACCGGTTGAGCCTCTTTGTTTCCTACAGATTCCTGTACTCCTTAATCACGCTGCCAGTGATTGGCGCGGTGCTCTGGATGGTAAGTGATCAACTGCGATGGCCGGTGCACCCGCAAAGTTGGTTTTTGTTCGCGCTCGCAACTGCGGGTTCAGCACTAATCCAGTTTTTCATCGCGTACTCCCTCGCCATGCTGGCGTTTTGGATTCTCGAAGTATCGACAGTCATTTTCCTCCTATATTCCTTCGAGTATTTTCTAAGCGGCCACGTGTTTCCTCTGGACCTGCTCCCGCCCGCGGTGCTCAGCCTGCTCAAGTGGACTCCCTTCCCGTACGAGCTCTACTTTCCAGTTCAGATTCTACTGGAACGGATCAATACTGGTGAAGTGCTGCACGGATTTTTGATGCAAGCGGCTTGGGTGTGCATCACGGGCCTGATGGCCCGACATCTCTGGGCCAGAGGCGTCAGGCGTTATCAGGGCGTGGGAGTTTGATCAGCATCAAAACCGATGCCGCGAAAAGCGTCCTCTGGCTAGTAGACGTCCTTCTTATATCGCTTTGCCTTCTTGAGCGACTCAACGTACTCGGCGGCCTGTTCCGCCGAACAGCCTGTCTCCCTGCAAACAATCGCATGCAGTTCCAAATCCACATCCTTCGCCATGCGCGCGCCATCGCCGCAAACAAAAAAGTGCGCCCCTTCCTCAAGCCAGGCAAACAACTCCTTGGAAGCATCACGCATGCGGTGCTGCACGTAAACCTTCTCCGCCTGATCTCTCGAAAACGCAACATCGAGGCGTGCGAGCACCCCTGACTCCGTCATGGTTTTCAGCTCTGACTCGTAGAGGAAGTCGGTAGCACGCCTTTGTTCGCCGAAAAATAGCCAGTTCTTGCCAGACGCCCCCACCGCCTGACGCTCCTGCAAAAACGCCCTAAAGGGTGCGACGCCTGTCCCGGGCCCCACCATGATAACGGGCGTCGTCGGATCCTCCGGGAGACGAAAATGCTTGGCTGTATGCACAAAAACGGGAACTGCCTCGGACTCCGGTGCGCGGTCCGCAAGGAAGGTGGAAGCAACCCCCTGGCGCGCCCTGCCGAAGCTTTCATAACGCACTGTTGCGATCGTCAAATGCACCGCCTCCCCAACAGCCTTCTGACTGGAGGCAATCGAGTACAAACGAGGCTGAAGCTTACGCAGGGACTTCATCACCTCCTCAAGACTCAATCCCAGCCCGCGATGTTGGATCAGGAAATCGATGATCTCCCTACCCCACAAGTAGGCGTCCAATTCCTTTTTTCGGGTGGAATCAGAGGTCAGCGCCGCGAGATCCGCCACCTCACTGCCGGCACGCGCGACCAAAAGCGCCAAGAACTCCTTGGAAGGGGTAGTGATAATCAAGTCTCTGATTAACGCCTCCCGAGCAGGCTTGGAAATTCCATCGGCACCTACAAATTCCTCCTGACCAGAGGCACCAAGCTCGCCGAGAATCTCCTCCACTAAACGGGGTTCGTTGCTCGCGAACACCCCGAGAGAATCCCCCACCTCATAGGCCAAACCAGATGAAACGAGGGATATCTCATGATGCCGCGTCTCCTTCGCCGAACCCGGACCGCTTAACAACCGATTGACCGTGTGCACCGCTGGAAACGGTTTTTTACGCGAATAAGGTGAGGAAACTTCCGACGACATCCCTTCAGATTGACCGCCTGCTAGGCGACAATCAAGACAGTGCGTGGCGGCGCAAATGTTTTTCTGTAAAAGTGGCTAGTGACTTTTCTGAAGGTGGCAGTCTGAGTGGTTTCGGTTTTTTGTTTTAGTTGAGTGTGAGGTAGACTTTACCGGTTTCCCAGGTTTCGGAGATTTCTATTAGAACGCCCGTGACCAGTCTCAGGAGTGATTCCTCGCTTGGGAAGAGGCCGACAACGCGAGTGCGCCTCTTGATCTGGTTGT
>JBILUQ010000311.1:0-4304 GCA_044370935.1 Chthoniobacteraceae bacterium | reverse complement strand
ACCCGCGGCGGAGAAACCGGCGAGCGCATGGCCCGGCAGACGCCCCGACGGCTCCGTGCTTCTGCCCAACATGTGGTCGCTTCGTCCCGCAGGTGCTCAAGTTGATGTTGCAGACTTTCCGGTCAATATCGCAGTGCACCCCGGCGGAAAACACGCAGTAATTCTGCAGGCAGGCAACTCGGGACACGAACTGCACTTGCTCGACATTTCTAAAGCAGCGATCACACAGCGAATCAAGATAGACGAAGCGTTCTACGGACTCGAATTTTCCTCCAATGGAAACCGCATTTACGCAAGCGGCGGCGCAAACGAAGTGATCCGCTGGTTTGAGTTCGATAAATCAACCGGCATGATCGCCGGCGAGAAGCAACTCAAGCTGCGTGACGCCAAAGAACGCGGAATCCCAGCGGGACTCACCCTCACCAGCGACACAAAAACCTTGTACGTCGCAAACGTGCTCGGGCAAAAGTTGGCGAAGCTCGATCTGGAGTCCGAAGCCAATCCGGTGCTGGATATCGAACTCGGGAACTTCGCAGTTCAAACTCCAACCTCGCCGATCGGCGCGATCGAAGGCCCTACCAAAAGCCTTGACGAAGCTGCGGTCACAAAACGCGCCGAGGCTGCGCTTGATCCCGCGAGCCCCGAGGCGCCTTACCCCTACGCTTGCCGATTGGATGAACGAAAGGGGCTTCTCTACGTGAGCCTCTGGGCCCGAGGCGAGGTCGCAGTCATCGACCTCGAAAGCAACCGCATCAAAGCAAGATGGAAGACGGAGGAGCACCCGAATGAAATGTTGCTTACAAAGAACTGCCGATTTCTTTACGTGGCCAATGGGAATCGAAACACCATCAGCGTCATCAACACGGAGGAAGGAACGACCGTTGAAACAATCTGGTCCGCGCTGCATCCTCAAGCGCCTCCGGGCTCGACTCCGAACAGCCTCGCGCTTTCGCCAGATGAAAAAACTTTGTTCATCGCAAACGCGAATGTGAATAACGTCGCGGTAATCGACGTCAGCACTCCGGGGAAATCCCGCTCCATGGGCTTCATCCCCACCGGCTGGTACCCGACTTCGGTTCGAGTGACCCCGGACGGCAAGACGCTTCTGGTTGCCAACGGCAAAGGCATTGTTTCAAAGCCGAACCCGAACGGCCCTCAACCGGTTGCCGGAAGAACCACCACAGAATACATTGGCAGCCTTTTCAAGGGAACGGTGAGCATCATCGAGCTGCCAAAGCGTGCCGAGCTCGAGACACAAATGGAGCGCTACACGGCCACCGCCTATCAATGCTCGCCGCTTCGGCGTGACAACGCGCCAACGTTAAAGCGCCCTGCTGGCAATCCCATCCCAGGAAAACTTGGCGACAGCAGTCCAATCAAACACTGCATCTACGTCGTCAAAGAGAACAGGACCTATGATCAGGTGTTCGGGGACATGAAGGAGGGCAACGGGGATGCGGGGCTGTGTTTGTTTCCAGAAAAAGTCACACCGAACCACCACAAGCTGGCGCGTGAATTCGTGCTGCTCGACAACTTCTATGTTGAGAGCGAGGTCAGCGCCGACGGACACGAGTGGAGCATGGCGGCTTACGCGACAGACTTTGTTGAAAAGTTCTGGCCGCTCAGCTACGGGCACAACAAATCAAAGAAATACTCCTACCCGAGCGAGGGAAATTTTCAGATCGCGACCCCCGCAGGCGGTTACATATGGGACCGTGCCGCGGAGGCCAACATCAGCTTCAGAAGTTACGGTGAGTTTGTGGTGAACGGAAAGACTCCAAACGATCCCTGCAAGGCGAAGTTGAAATCTCTCGAGGGACGATTCGACCCGCATTACCGGAGTTTCGACATGGACTACCCAGACATGCAGCGTGTGGAGCGCTTCGTATCCGAGCTGCACCGCTTTGAAAAAGAGGGAACTATGCCGCAACTCCAAGTGGTGCGCCTGCCTCAGGACCACACCGCGGGAACGAGTGCTGGCAAATGGACGCCGACAGCTTGCGTGGCAGAAAACGATGCGGCGCTCGGCGCGCTCGTTGAAGCGGTCTCTAAGTCGAAGTTCTGGGCTTCTACAGCAATTTTTGTGGTCGAGGACGACGCTCAAAACGGACCCGACCATGTGGACGCACACCGGACCGTTGCGCTGGTGGTCAGCCCGTACACCAAGCGACGTTTTGTGGATTCGACGATGTACTCGACCAGCTCGATGCTGCGCACCATGGAGTTAATTCTCGGCATGCGGCCGATGTCACAGTTCGATGCCGCCGCAACCCCGATGTACCATGCCTTTCAATCTCGACCCGACTCTTCGACGTACAGCGCGGTCAAGCCAGCCGTCGATATCCACGAGGTGAACGTGAAGACAGCATGGGGCAGCGCCAGATCGGGAAGACTCGACTTTTCAAAGGAGGACGCAGCCGACGACCTCGCCCTCAATGAGGTGATTTGGCGGAGCGTGCGCGGCGCGGGCAGCCGCATGCCCGCCCCCGTGCGGGCAGCATTCGTATTCGCATCGAACGGACGCGATTCAGACGACTGAGCCGGCCGGGGGAGCGCCTGTTGGAAGCGCGTTACCACTGCTCCCCCCCGAACAGAAGTGTGGGTCCAAACGTAACGGCATCTTGAATAGCCGAGGGGGCGGCATCACTGGTGGATTCTTTGAAAATCGTTCGAACAGAATTGCCTAACGGCGGCGGGGCATCGATGGTGCTAGCCGTCATATCCATCCCCGCAAATGAGGCGTATCCGACTATTTGGCGTTCAAAGCAATGCAGGCATCGGCGTTCACAGCCAGTCGCTGTACAAGTGCCTCTGCCGCTATGAGGGCGGGCTGTTCTCGGTTGAGTTTTTCAACCACGCCTCGCCGGCGGAGGTCGAATCGGCAGTCGCCAGCACCAGAGACACGGATGTGAATATCTGTTTTTTCCCGGAGTCATTCGCGGCGCGCCTGAGCGGGATCTCAATTTATTACGCGGTTTTCGAGTCCAACCGTCCCTCTCCGGGCTACGAGGGCTGGCTGAAAGATTTTGACTTCATTTTCTCCCCGAGCTCCTGGGGCAAAAACTGCATGGTTCACTACGGCTTGCCTGAGGAGCGGATTTTCGTTGTTCCCGAGGGGGTCGACCCGTTTGTTTTCCACCCCTTCGGCCGATCCCCGACCAGAAAGGACGGTCCGACGCGGATCCTGATGATTGGGAAGTATGAAAGCCGTAAAGGCTATGCCGAAGCACTGGAGGCCTTTCGGATTGCGTATCAGCAAGAGCAAAACATGGAGCTTTGGCTGAAGGCCGACTGGGTAAATCCACAGGGCTCAGCGATGCACCCTGAGTTCATTGCTTTGGCGCAAGGATACACAAACCTTCCGGTGAAGTTGGTGTCAGGCCTCCTGAATCAGGCCCAGATGGTTGACCTGTACCGGCAGTCCGACCTTTTCCTGTTCCCCTCCCGCTGCGAGGGATGGGGCTTGCCCCTAATTGAGGCAATCGCCAGCGGACTCCCGGCGATCTGCTGCGATTTCGGCGGCCAGTCCGAGTTCCTGGCGGCGATCCCGAAGCTGCATGTCTCAGTGCCCTACGAGCTTGCCCCGATTGAATGTCCGGTCTGGCACAACTGGTACCAGCACGCCGACGGCAACTACGGAGACTGGGCCAAAATATCACCTGAAACGCTCGCTCAAAAGCTCGTCGAAGCGGTCCGATCGCCAAACACAAGGGCGCACGGTCTCGCAGCGGCGAGCATCATCAGGAACCGTTTCTCCTGGGAGCGCTCAGCGGATGCTTGCGTGAGACATCTAAACCAGCTTGGTTGTGTTTAATTAAGAAATAACTATACGCATAAATAAAACAGCACGCTCTTAAATCACCCCCATCAATCACAGGCACTATCAAATAAAACGACCGCCGTATGAGCCTGAATCAATTTTCGCCCTCACATGTATTGAAACAAGCTGTTTATCAGCACTCATTAAATTCAAACTTTGCTTATTTTTTCTCAAATGGCAGCGTAGGTGATCGTGCAATTTTTTATTCTTACCTTCAAGGATTCCATAGAACCACATCAGTGCAACCCGTCATAATCGATCGCGTCCAGAAAAAAGAATTTTTGGCTGATCTCTTTCCTTCTCTCAAAAACAGTGTTTTGACTATTCCTGACGATTTTATTGCGAATATCAATGAGACTTGCCTGCCTTGGATGATTGGAGACTCAACTCCAGGCAAGGGACATATTTTCTTCCCCGGGTTTGGCGGATACCTTGACGGGACATTGGTTAATGCGTGGTTCCGCAAAAATGATCGTGAGCACAA
>JBILUQ010000310.1:0-4305 GCA_044370935.1 Chthoniobacteraceae bacterium | reverse complement strand
TCCGATGGGAGTGTCGGGAACCGTTCCACCCAGCAGCTTGGTGCGAATCCAGCGGCCCCGCTGGATTGCCTGGCTCTTCTCGTTGTCAGAAAACGCCAGCAGCCAAGCCGGGTGAGTCAACATGCCGGCACGCTTGCCCACAGGGGGCGGCGTCGGTTTGGTCTTCCACTCGGAGGACCACGTGGTCTCCTTTTGAAAACCATAGTCGGCAAACAAGTAAGTGCTGAAACGCCGGACATGATTCGGCACATTCGCCAGCACGTCGGTTCCCATGAAATAACGGTCCTCAGTCAACAGCCTTTTCAGGACATCCCGGTCCTCCCGGAGTATCCACCGCACAAACGCATCGGCATCTTCGATGCGGTACACCGCTTGAGATAGCCCCACGGGCCGTGCGTCCTTGAACACATCCGTGGCGCGGGGGTACTCAAAATACTCTTGGAAGAAGCGCAGCAACCGAGGCATCGCGGCATCGGTTGTTTCAATCACGCGCTTGACCTCTCGCTCCACGTCTTTCCGCGTTGTGAACCTTCCCTCGGCCACGGCTCGCCGCAAGGGTTCGTCCGGTGCAAAGTCTGTGAGGGCGTACGCAACCGCATGCATCAATTCGTGGGGAGCTAGCATCACGCGTCCAATCTTGTCAGGTTCACCCTGGCCAACCTCGTAGCGGTACACCGCATCGGGCTTTAGCAGGACGGCCGCAAGCATGGTCTGCAATGCGAGGGCCCGCGTGCCCCCGGATTCAGTCGCTCTCGCCAGCCGGACTAGACCGGCCATCTCATCCGTCCGCGGTGCGCGCCGCATCGACACATTGAACTGCTCCCGGATCGCGCCCTCCCACGCTGCATCATCCGGCTCTGCAGCAGATAACAGTACTTCAAACGCCGGCAGCGGGTGGGCGGGTTTCGCCGGAGCCACCTGCAGCCCGGCTATCTGCCAGCAAACGTCAAAAAGCAGTTCAGTGGTTGTGGCCTCAAGGCGGTGAATACCGGCATGGTCTCGGAATGCGTGAGGAGGAGCCATGTAACTCAAGGCCGGATTAAGCGCGTCCTTGCCGAGGTTCCGGTTCGGGTAAAGGAACAGCCGGTTTTGCGTCAGCGCGTTCGCCCTTTGCATGAAAAGGTGCGGGCTCATACGCCAGAGTCGCGAGGGCGCGGCAGCCTTGCGCACCTCCGGTTCGGTGAAAAGTGCGGAGTGATCCACGTCATTGCCCCTGCCCGGGTCATCGGGAGTGATCCCATCCCTCAAGCGCGCAGCGCCAAGGATTTTGCGCAGATGCACCAAAACGGAGCCGACATCCGCCTTCGAAGGCCGGGGCTTTTCCTCCGGAGGCATGTCCCCAGATGAGATGACGTCCATGACCCGCTCTAAAAGGTCCGCATCCGAATGTGCAGGCGAGTCCGACATCGGCTTGAGGTCGATCTTACCCTTGAGCTTTTCCGGGTTATGACATGCGGTGCAGTGCTGTTCGAGAAAATCGGAAAGTGCCGGGGCCTGCGGTTCACTCGCATACAGCAAGGGGGTCAGTGCGACTGCAAAAAAACAAACCAGGGAGAATGAAAGTAATCTCATGAGTAGGGGAGGTTCCAGATTTTCACGTCGTCGATCCGAACGGGCTTGTTGTTGCTGATCTCCAGCACCCGTTTGTTTGGGTGCCCAACACCCGGGCTTGTGATCGATCCTACTTCTGCGTCGTCAACAAATGCCGTCATGGTCTGTCCCTCAACGCGAAGCCGCAGCGTGTGCCACTGGTCCGCCGTGAGTAGGAGTGGAAAACTTTTTGTTTTGGCCTTCAAAAGCGCATCCAGTTCGGCATCGCGTTTCCCCTCCTTGAGCTTGGCCAAAATGTTGAGGTCCGCTTGATTCATGAACTGGTTTGGAGGCTTGAGGTCATACCACTAGACCCATGCGGCGTGCCTTTCTTAGCCCGAGAGTGGTTTCTTAGTGAGTTGCTTTGAAAACATATGAAAATTGGCAAATGGGATTTCAGCGTTTCTCAAAGAAACGCATGCGTCTCAAGCGTGTCGCCGGTCGGTCTGCCTTGACATCTGAGCACATTTGAACACTTTTGAGCTATGGCAAGCTCTACTCTTTTCCGCGCACGGGTTCCCACCGAACGACTGAGACGCGCAGAAAAGGTCTTTGCACGGCTCGGGATGAAACCGGGCGATGCGTTCAACATTTTCCTCGCGCAGGTAGAACTCAGAAATGACCTGCCCTTTGCGGTCACGACCAACGTGGACCGGCTTCTCACAACAGAAGAACAGGGAAAAACTTGGGAGAACGCACTCGGTGAGTACTCAGGCGCATTCCAGTGAAGTCTGGCTCGTTGACTTTGGTCTGGCTGCAAAAGTGCGGCCCGTTGTCGTTCTTTCGGTTCCCCAGCCCACGAATGCTCGATCGCTGGTGGTAGTTGCACCCTTGACTTCTCAACTTCGAGGGCTTCGCGGTGAGGTGGACATCGGTAAACCCCGTTGGCTACCCAAACGCTCGGCTGTAAATGTGCAGGTATTAGCGAGCATCGACCACAGCGCACTCGAAAAAAAGCTGGGTAAGCTTTCTCACGAGCAGTTCGAGGAAGTAAAAGCTGCCCTCCGCGGACTGTTGGATTTGTGAGCGAAACCAAGGTTTTGAGTGCGACTCCCCAAAAACCGCCGAGGCCGAACGATTCGGAACCGATCGCCACTTCGCAAGGCGTGCCAGCCTCTGCGCCTTGAGGGTCAATTGCGTGCAGCGCTGCCAGCGGCACTGGCAGCAGGGAGGAAGGAAGGGTGGGGATCTTCTGTTTTAGGATTATTTTTTCAGTCTGTTCCTTCGGCCGTTATTTTTCCCAAGGCGCGCGGAGCTTGGGGGTCGCGCGCATCCACTCGTGGCCGGCGCGCAGGGTGCCGTTGGCATTGAATGTGGGGTGGTACCCTTTGTTATCGATGCCGTTGCCATCCATCCGGTCGCGGCGTGCGGCGACGTGACGCCCTTCGCGGATGCTCCAAGGCATGCAACCGAGCCCTGCGGCGCTCAGCTGTTCCAAGTAGTAGCGGTGTGTCTCGCCACGCACTTCATCGTTGTCACTGCCGGGCACGCATTCGTTCACCAGCATGGGTTTCTTTTCCTCAGTCATCATCACGCGATAGCCGGCGATGAGTTGCTCCAAGCCCGCGCGGTCGCGGGCGTACGGGTGAGAGCAAAGCACGTCCACGAGCGGTGCGTAGAACGTGATGTTGGTGCCGTTCATCGTTCCAATGGTCACGGGCTGCTGGGCACCGCATTTCTTCAACGTGTCGGCGATGGCCATCAGCCAGCGATACTCGCGCAGACTGAGTTCCTCGCTAACGGTCTTGAAGGTGGGGTCGGCGCCACCCTGCGGCTCGTTGCAGAGATCCCAGCAGAAGATGCGCGGGTCGTTAGCTAGGGGAGTGACGAGAGCGCGGACGTAGTCGAGCTGCTCCGGCATGTTCGGTCTGATATTTTCAGTGTGTGTGCCGCCGTAATCGTGGCGTCCGCCCACCCAGCGGTTGAAGAGGCAGGGCATGGCTTTCATCCCGTTCTCATCAATGGCGGCGATTGCATCCAAAAAGCTGGCCGTCACTTTCTCGGGATCACGATACCAGACGCTGTAGTCGATCCACAGACGGATTGCATTGGCATACACCGAACGCGCGAGCGCCATGTCCTCGCGGATTTTCCTGCCGTCATAAAACCACCAGGCGTCCTCGATACGGGCTCCCCAGGGCATGATGTAATTAAACCCGCGCAGCCAGCCGTAGTCGGAATAGACATGCAGCGTGGGTTTTGGGAATGAGGGCTTCGTGGTCGCTGGCAGCGCAGGCTTCGGAGCGCTTTGCGTTTGTGCGAAGAGAGGGGCGGCCAGGCCTCCGCCGAGTGTGACGGCGAGGGTGGAGGCGAGGGAGGTAAGGGCGTTTCGGCGAGTGACGGTGGGGGCGGTGTTCATGGTGCTGATAGGGGTGTGCGTTATTGTTGGTTCGGTGCAGGCGGCAGCTGTTTGAGCCACGCGAGGTTGAAGACGTAGTGGTTCCCGCTCGTGATGAGCTGCAGTCGGCCGTCGCGGGTCTGGGTGATGGAAAGGTAGCCCTTTGGCTCGGCCATGGTGCCGCTCAGTGTGAACACGCCATGGTTCATTGTCCCGGCCTCACGCTTCGGCCCTCCGGGGGTGATTAACCTCCGGTCCGGCCATGTCTTCCCCTCGTCATACGACAGTGCGGCAAATAAACCGTAGCCGGTGAACTCTCCGCCTTCGCTTCTGAAGCTCATTCCCTTGCGATTGCCCTTATAAAACTCGCTCCACTG
>JBILUQ010000490.1:0-4349 GCA_044370935.1 Chthoniobacteraceae bacterium | reverse complement strand
GCTCAGCGGCGGCGGGATCGGCACCTCCACCGGCACCTCGATTTTTGCAGGGCTCATCTCCATGACGACTGCCGCGATTCCGGTGGACGGCACGCAGTTGACGCTGGGCGGCACGATCTCGGGCGGAACTACCTCCAGCGCGATCGCGCTGAGTAAGACGGGCTTGGGTCGTTTGATTTTAAGCGGCAGCAACACATACTCGGGCACCACGGATATCACCGCGGGTGTGCTGCAGGTGGCCAACGCCAATGCGCTGGGCGCCGTTTCTTCTTTGGACCGTGATAAAACCAGGATTCTCTCCGGCGCCGCGATGGAGGTTTCGGGCGGGATCACGGTCGCCAGTGAAAATCTCGAGTTGTCTGGAGCCGGTGTGGGTGGGGCCGGAGCGCTCCGGAACGTGTCGGGCAGCAACACACTGGGTGGCGGTATCAAGCTGATGGGCAACACGACCATTGGTTCCGACGCCGGCTTGCTCACACTCAGCGGCACTGGGAACATTCTGGGTTCGGGATTCACGCTCACCACGGGTGGTGCGGGAGATATCGCCTTGAGCGGGGTGTTGTTGCTGAACGCGGGGGCGCTGGTGAAGAGCGGCAGCGGCGTGCTGACGCTCACGGGTGATAACAACTACACCGGCGGCACGACGATCAACGAGGGCACCCTGCGCGTGGGTGACGGTGCGGCTAGCGGCCAGATCGGTGGCCTCACTACGATCGCCTCAGGCGCGAAACTCCAGTTCAACCGCTCGGGTATCTGGTCGCCGCCTTCGACTTTCTCGCTGAGCGGTTCCGGAGCGATCGAGCAGATTGGAACCGGCAACACGACGCTGAGCGCGGCGAATCCGAATTTCACCGGCTCCGTCGTGATCACCGATGGCACGCTGACGCTGGGGAACACCCAGGCGATGGGTGTGGGAGGTCCGATCACTTTCATGGGCGGCACGCTGGGATACTCCGGTGTGAACTCGGATCTGAGCAGTCGCTTCACCGCGTTCGGTTCGGGCATCACCGCGAAGGTCGAGATCGGGCTGGGCACGCTGGTCACCTACAGCGATGCGCCTCTTACCGGCGCGGGTGGATTGCTGAAGCTGGGTGGCGGTACCTTGGCGATCGGAGCCAACGCCACTTACACGGGAGTCACGACCATCGCAGCAGGCACGTTGGCGTTCGGCGTGGGTGCCACCGGCGGAACGGCTGGGATGGTGATCGGCGATATCGCAAACTCCGGGTTGGTGCTCTTCAACCGGAGCGACTCGATTGTGTACAGCAGCACGATCTCCGGCTCGGGCGGCATTGAGAAGGCGGGTTCAGGAGAGTTGACCCTCAATGGGGCGCAGGTGTACGGCGGGTCGACGACGTTCACGGCCGGTACGATGCGCGTGATCAGTGCGGGCTCTATCGGCGCTGGCAGCTTTGTGTTCAACGGCGGGCGAGTGACGGCGGCTGATAATTCTGCGCTGAGCTTTGTGAATGCGCTGGTTTTTACAGGAAGCTCCGCGTTCGGCGACACAAACGCTTCGTATGCGGGACCGCTCACATTTTCCGGTGACGGCTTGCTCACGGGTAACCGGTCGGTGACCATTGACAGTCCGGTGACTTTCAGCGGCGTGCTCTCGGGCGGGTTCGGGTTGACGAAGGCGGGGAACGCGCTGCTGACTCTCAGCGGCGCGAACACGTACACGGGAGCCACAAACGTGAACGCAGGCACGCTGACCTTGAGCGGAACGCTTGCGAGCACGGTGTTGAGCGTGGCCGCTGGAGCGACTTTGAATGCGCAAAGCGGTTCGGTGATTCCAACGAGCGCCGCGGTGACGGCGAACGGGCTCGTGAATCTGCTGAACCCGGCGGTGACGCTGCAAACGCTGCTTGGCACTGGAACGGTGGCCTTGAACACGACGGACCTTACGCTCAGCAATGGGACGTTTGGCGGCGGCATCAACGGGACAGGGACGTTGGTGAAGACGGGCGGCGGGTTGCTGAGTTTGAGCGGGTCGAATGCGTACAGCGGAGCGACGAGCGTGAATGCGGGAACGCTGACCTTGAGCGGGACGCTCGCGAGCACGGCGTTGACGGTGGCGAATGGGGCGACTTTGAACGCACAGAGCGGTTCGGTGCTGCCGGTGGCCACGGTGCTGACAGCCGACGGGTTGGTGAATCTGGCGAACGCCGCGGTGACGCTGCAGACGCTTTTGGGCGGGGGTGTGGTGACGCTGGACACGACTGCGTTGACGCTTAGCAACGGCACCTTCAGCGGAGCGATCAACGGGACGGGCAGCCTGGTGAAGACGAGTGGTGGCCTGCTCACCTTGAGCGGCTCGAATGCCTACAGCGGAGCGACGAGTGTGAGCGCGGGAACGCTGACCTTGAGCGGGACCCTGACTAGCACGGCGGTGACGGTCGCGAACGGGGCAACGTTGAATGCGCAGAGCGGTTCGGGACTGGCCGCGACGACGACGCTGACGGCCGAGGGGTTGGTAAACCTGTTCAACGCCGGTGTGACGCTGGAAACGCTCTTGGGAGCTGGCATGGTGACCTTAAACACGACGACGCTCACGCTCAGCAATGGCACGTTCAGCGGAGCGCTCAATGGAACGGGCAGTTTGGTGAAAACGAGCACCGGTTTGTTGACCCTGAGCGGATCCAACGCCTACAGCGGAGCGACGAGCGTGAACGCGGGAACGCTGACCTTGAGCGGGACGCTGGCGAGCACGGCGGTGAGCGTGGCGAACGGCGCGACGCTGAACGCGCAGAGCGGTTCGGTGCTGCCGGTGGCCACGGTGCTGACAGCCGACGGGTTGGTGAATCTGGCGAACGCTGCGGTGACGCTGCAGACGCTCTTGGGTGCCGGGGTGGTGACGCTGGACACAACGGCGCTGACGCTCAGCAACGGGACGTTCAGTGGTGCGATTAACGGGACGGGCAGTCTGGTGAAGGCGAGCGGCGGGCTGCTGAGCTTGAGCGGATCGAACGCCTACAGCGGCGCGACGAGCGTGAACGCGGGAACGCTGACCTTGAGCGGGACGCTGGCGAGCACGGCGGTGGGTGTAGCGAACGGCGCGACGTTGAGCGCGCAGAGCGGCTCGGCCCTTGCGGCGACCACGACGCTGACGGCAGACGGGTTGGTGAACCTCTTCAACGCGGGGGTGACGCTTGAGACGCTGTTAGGAGCCGGAGTGGTGACTCTCGATACGACGGCGCTGACGTTGAGCAACGGGACGTTCAGCGGCGCGATCAACGGAACGGGCAGTCTGGTGAAGACGAGCGCCGGGTTGCTGACCTTGAGCGGGTCGAACGCCTACAGCGGAGCGACGAGCGTGAACGCGGGAACGCTGACCTTGAGCGGGACGCTGGCGAGCACGGCGGTGAGTGTGGCCAACGGCGCGACGTTGAACGCGCAGAGCGGTTCGGTGCTGCCGGTGGCCACGGTGCTGACAGCCGACGGGTTGGTGAATGTGGCGAATGCATCGGTGACACTGGAAACGCTCTTGGGCGCGGGCGTGGTGGATTTGAACACGACGGCGCTGACGCTCAGCAACGGGACGTTCAGCGGCGCGATCAACGGGACGGGCGGCCTGGTGAAGGCGAGCGGCGGCCTGCTGAGCTTGAGCGGATCGAGTGCGTACAGCGGAGCGACGAGTGTGAACGCGGGAACGCTGACCTTGAGCGGGACGCTGGCAAGCACGGCGGTGAGTCTGGCCAACGGCGCGACGCTGAATGCGCAGAGCGGTTCGGCCCTCGCTGCAACGACGACGCTGACGGCGGACGGGTTGGTGAACCTCTTCAACGCGGGAGTGACGCTTGAAACGCTCTTGGGTGCCGGGGTGGTGACGCTGGGCACAACGGCGCTGACGCTCATCAACGGAACGTTCAGTGGTGCGATTAACGGGACGGGCAGTCTGGTGAAGACGAGCGGCGGGTTGCTGAGCTTGAGCGGATCGAACGCCTACAGCGGCGCGACGAGCGTGAACGCGGGAACGTTGACCTTGAGCGGTACGCTGGCGAGCACAGCGGTGAGTGTGGCCAACGGCGCGACGCTGAACGCGCAGAGCGGCTCGGTGCTGCCTGTGGCCACGGTGCTGACAGCCGACGGGTTGGTGAATCTGGCGAACGCGGCGGTGACGCTGGAAACGCTTTTGGGCGCGGGCGTGGTGGACTTGAACACGACGGCGCTCACGTTGAGCAATGGGACGTTCAGCGGCGCGCTCAACGGGACGGGCAGCCTGGTGAAGACGAGCGGCGGCCTGCTGAGCTTGAGTGGATCGAACGCGTACAGCGGAGCGACGAGCGTGAACGCGGGAACGCTGACTTTGAGCGGGACGCTGGCGAGCACGGCGGTGAGTGTGGCGAACG
>JBILUQ010000422.1:0-2728 GCA_044370935.1 Chthoniobacteraceae bacterium | reverse complement strand
ATGAGACCAATAAGCACGCCCAAAGAGGTCGCCACTCCCTTGCCGCCTTTGAATCGAAGCCAAATCGGGAAGCTGTGCCCGATAATGCACGCTAGCGCGGCGAATACCCCTGCATAGGCAAGGTAGTCCTCCGGGGCGGGCTGCGGAACCTGTCTCCAAGCGATCTGCTGAGCGAGTGCGACGGCGAAGAAGCCCTTTGCGGCGTCGAGAAGAAAAGTGGACAGTCCGAACTTGGGGCCGAGTGTGCGCCAGACGTTGGTTGCTCCAATGTTTCGACTTCCGTGCACGCGAATATCAATGCCCCCGATCTTTCCAATCAACAACCCGAAGGGAATCGAGCCGAGAAAGTATGCCGGAAGAATTAGCTGGAGGATGGAGATGAAGCTTTGTGCGCCCATTACTGCGAGGTTTCCATGAAATCGGATTGAAAGACTGAATCAACTGAATTGCCGCCCAAACGTTTCTTTCAAAGACAAATTGCTCTAAGTAAGACTGTGCTGGGTGGCTGAGACCTATGAGACCGATGCGACCGAAGATGACTAGATGCGGATGAATATTTGACGCCGGTACATCCAACGGGCCAGCAAAAGCATGAGCAGAAACGATACGCCACTGGCATGCAAGGCATGTGAGGCCTCTGGTTTGCCAATTATGCGCTCGGTGATGATCTTGAAGATGCCCAGCCCGCCAGCCATGTAGAGCACGATCGGATTGGCCCCAACCCAAGTAAATGGGGTGGTCCAGCGTTTGATCCGCCGAACCTCGATCACCCAATAAAAAAACACCGTCAAAATGAGGCTCCAACCGGTGGCGAAAAGCACAAAGGTGGGAGTCCAGATTTTTTTGATCATCGGGCAAAAAGGCGACAGATACCAACCACCTGTCAGGCACAAAACCGCGAAGGCCAGCAAGCCGTTGATCATTATCCGAGGGTCCCGCCCGGAGTTGATCCAGCGCCCTGCAATCACACCGGTGAGGGCTGTTGCGATTGCGGGTAGCGTGCTCAGGATGCCCTCTGGGTCGTGTGTGCCGTTGTGTTTGCGTCCGGGAAGCCAGACGCTGTCCAAATAGTTGGCGAGGTTCTTCCCCTCCTCGAAGCTTGGTGCGTCGACACCCGGAACGGGAACCCCAACCAGAAGCCCGTAGTATCCCAAAAGAATCGCGCACGTAGTCGCATAAAGGGCCGCGGTGTTTGCCCGCATACTAATAAGCGATGCAAAAAAAGTGGCGAGGCCGATTCGTTGCAGCACGCCGAGCCAGCGGACATTGTTGAGCCCATCTTTCCAGCCTCCGGAAAAAATAATTCCAAGAAAGAAAAGTAGCAGTACTCGTTTCAAAAGGTGCGCTTGGGTGACGATCGAGCCATCGCGCGAAAGTCTTTTGGGTAGAGTGAGCGCGATGGAAATCCCTGAAATGAATAAGAAAAGGGGGAAGATCAGGTCGTAAAAGTGAAAGCCCGACCAACTCACATGGGTGAACTGGTCCAGCAAAGTCTTCCTCCACGTGCCGTCGGGTAATGCGTTTTGCAGGAATTCCGCAAACACGTTGTGAAGCCCGAGAATCCAGCACATGTCAAACCCGCGCAGTGCATCTAAGTACACCAGGCGTTGGAGGCTGTTTTGCGATGAAAAGGATTGCGTACTGCTCATGAGCGAGGTGTTTTTTTGTGAGCGAGTCAATCGCGCCGGATCAGGTATTCGAAGCCGAGTAGTCCCAGCCCGTTCTGATGTGTTCCCGCTTTAGAAAAGCGTTTGCATCCGGCGAATTTGAAAAACGTTGAGTAGTAGAATTCCACTCCAGTTTTTGGCCCGGCAATAATGCAGCAACGTTTCCAATGAGGCATAGGCGGGTCAGGGGAACTGAATACTCGAAGTTGGCACCGCAGGTTGCGTTCTTTTCAATGGCCTGCACCAACTCAAGCTGGGGGGTGTTCACAGCGGCCCGCTCAATGGACGGTGCTGGTGCTTTTTCTGAGAGCCACTTGGAGTGTCGCTCCGCGCCAAGAATTCTTGGATTGAGGGAATTGTCTCCCGGGCAGATCAGAGTTCCTTCCTCGCCGCGATAGATGCAGCCACCCTTCATTTTTTCCCAATCCATGTTCGCATCCAGATCACTTGGGCGCTCGGGTTTCCTGCCCCCGTCCATCCAAGTGAGTTTTATGCTTCCGAACTTCGCGCTCTTAAAGTGACACTCAATCGTGCTCGCGGCGGGGAAGGTGGTCTTGGTGATGTCTTCAGCGGACGCCTCGACAGACAAGGGATCACCCAGATCACATCCCCAAAACGGACCATCAAGCAGGTGGCAGCCCATGTCGCCCATGGCTCCTGCACCGTATTCGCGATGCGAGCGCCATGAAAAAGGGTGGAGGCCCGGCACGTACTCGGTGCTCGGACACTGAGCGAGCCAAGCTTCCCAGTTAAGTGTATCCGGCGCGGTCGTCGCCTGCATCGTCTCTGCGGCGCGCGCTCCCTGAGGCCATATTGGCCGGTTGGTCCAGACAACAATCTCCTTCACTCGGCCAATGACTCCGGCTGCCAGCCACTCTTTCAGCAAACGGATGCCCTCCAAAAGATGTCCCTGGTTGCCCATGTTCGTGAGAATCTTTTTCTTTCGGGACGCGGCAAGGAGTTCATTCGCCTCCCAAATTCGGTTCACCAGCGGCTTCTGAACGCACACATGTTTGCCATGTCTGAGAGCTTCCATTGCGGCGGGATAGTGCGCGTGATCG
>JBILUQ010000097.1:0-12828 GCA_044370935.1 Chthoniobacteraceae bacterium | reverse complement strand
CAGTCACTCCGTCGATCTTGTCTCCCATGACCGCAAACATTTCGCGGAAACTTTCGAAGGCGCGCGCATTTGGATAGAGCAGTTTTGCACGCTCGAGTTTGGTCCGGTCTACGTCGCACAAAGCCACGATCTCGGCGCCCTCCGCGGCCTTTGCCACGTCCATTTTGCCTTTTCCCTCAACGCCTATTCCTGCGAACTGAACTTTTTTCGGCGCCTGGCCAAGGATGAGGTTCGGGAAGAAAAGTGTTCCGCTGGCGAAAGCAGATGTCTTTAAGAAGTCACGACGGGTGGGGTGGTTTTTCCAGCGCATAAATAGGTGTAGGGGCGAGGGGGGGATTGAAAAGCCTGAGTTTGTTGGAGAAGCTCTGAGAATCAAGCCTTGGAACGAATTCGCCGTCCACTAGCCGCGGCGTCAGTTACTGAGCTTGGCCCAACCCCGAGTTCGGGCTTTCCGTGTGCGGACTGGGTGCGCTATTTTCGCAGTGATCAAGTAACAACCCCCGTTTTACAATGACCACAAGACGACATTTTCTGGCAGGGCTCTCCACTGCAACTCTCAGCCTTTGGACCGAGCGGTTGAGCGCCGCTCCGGCGAAGGTGGATTTGATTATTGGGCACGGTGCACACCGATACCGGGTTCACAAGGATTGGGTTCGGCCGGGGCAGGGTAGAAACCATCCGATTCTCAATTGTCATGAAATGGTTCAGGTGCGCGATGGCAGGCTTTTTATGATCGGCGACCACTCGAGCAACCAAATGCTTGTGTACCGCCCCGACGGAACAATCATTGAGTCGTGGGGCTCGGTCTGGCCTGGTGGGCATGGATTGACGAGGGTTGATGAAAATGGGCAGGAGTTTCTGTTCGTCACTGATTCCGGTCTTTGGAAGTCGGGCGGAGGCGCGTTTCGCCAGACGGGCCGCGTGGCTAAAGTAGATTTGGCGGGACGCGAGATTTTTTCGATCAGCCACCCTGCATCCGTCGGGGCCTATGAGCCCTCGATGTTTTTTAATCCGACTGAGGTTGCGGTTGCTCCGAACGGGGACATTTATGTTGCCGATGGGTACGGTTCAAATTTTGTGCTGCGTTATGACCAGAATGGTAGATTTATCTCCCGGTTCGGGGGCAAGGACGGCGTGCCTACTGCGCAGCGTTTAAACAGCCCGCACGGAATCGCCATCGACACGCGCCGCGGGGTTGATCAAGCGACATTGTTGGTGACTTCACGAGGGGATAACTGCTTCTTGCGTTTCACCTTGGATGGTCAGTATGTGGAGACGATTCCAACTCCCGGCGCCTTTGTTTGCCGCCCTGTGATTGCCGGCAAGGAATTGTATGCGGGGGCTTGTTGGTCGAAGGATGCCGCGGGCAAATTTCTTCCGATGGCTGCCGGGTTTGTCGTTGTCTTGGACGAAAAAGACAAGGTGGTCGCAGCGCCCGGCGCAAACATTCCCGTGTACGAAGATGGAAAGCTCAAACCGCTGCTGCGGCTTGAAGATGTTTTCGAGCACGCGCATGACGTTTGCGTGCTTGAGAACGGTGATTTGATCGTCTGCCAGTGGAACGCTTTCCAGACATCCCCCATTCGTCTGGAGCGGATCTGATGCTTCGCGCTCCTGTGCTCCTGCGGTCCGACGGCGACGGACTCATCCGAAGGTTGCGCTGCGCCACAGGTCCTGCGATGGAGAACCTTCTATCGCTCGTAGGAGCCGGCAGAAGCCGGCGCGTGTAGAACGCGCGCCGTACTCGCTCGTGGCTTACGGGCGTTATTAGTGCACTACTGCATTGGCCGGGAGTAGGGACTTGAAGCGGTTTTTATCGGTGGCCTTCATGTAGGCTTCTTCTGCGGTTACGATTCCTTCCTTGAGCGCATCGTGGATGGCGTCGTCCATGAATTGCATGCCCTCTGCTTTCCCTCCCACGATCACGTCCTGCAGTTTCTGCGTGGCACCTTCGCGGATAATTGCGCTGGCGGCAGGGGTGACGATGAGGATTTCGTTGATCGCTTTCCTTCCGCGTCCATCTGCTTTTTTCATCAGCAACTGCGCGACAACGCCGCGGAGTGAATTCGAGAGCATGGTGCGTACCTGTGACTGTTGATCGGAAGGGAAGACGTCAATGAGACGATCAACTGTTTTGCGCGCGTTGTTGGTGTGAAGCGTTCCAAAGACGAGCAACCCGGTTTCGGCGGCGGTGAGTGCAAGGCTGATGGTTTCGAGGTCGCGCATTTCGCCGACTAGTACGATGTCCGCGTCTTCACGAAGTGCCGCTTTCAGCGCCACGGGGAAGCTCGGGGTGTGGTCGTGCACCTCGCGCTGGCTAAGGACCGAGCGTTTGTTCGGGTGCACGAATTCGATTGGTTCTTCGATGGTCACGATGTGCCGCGAGTAGTTGGTGTTGATGTAGTCAATCAACGCTGCAAGCGTAGTTGATTTTCCCGAGCCCGTGGGGCCCGTCACCAAAACAATGCCGCCCCGAAGCTTGCCAAACTCCTTGATGATCTCCGGAACGCCCAGCTGTTCAAGGGTCAGGATTTTGGTGGGAATGATACGGAACACGCAGCCCAGTCCGTTCGCCTGCTTGAGATAGTTGCAGCGGAAGCGCGAAGTCTCGTCCATCTGATAGGCGAAGTCGAGATCGCCGATTTCCAGGTAGCGCGCCCAGCGCTCAGGGCCGCTAATTTCGCTCATCATGTAGGCCATTTCCTCGTACGTGAGCGCTTCCTCGCGAATTGGGACGACCGAACCGTGTTGGCGGATTTTTGGCGGGGAGCCTTCCGCCATGTGAAGATCTGAACCGCCCGAGCTGACGAGGACTTGGAAAAACTGGTCGATGTATGCCATGGGATAGGAGGGTAGAAAAGAAGTTGAAGGCGATCTGCTTTTGAGGCGTTTAGCGGCCGACGAATTTCTTGAATAGCGATTTCTGTTCGCAGCGCGCGTAGGCTTCGTCTCCGCTGATCAGTCCGGCTTCGACCAGTTCCATGATCGAGTCGTCCATGAGCTTCATGCCGGCTTTGCGGCCCGTCTGGATCACGCCTGGGAGCATGAACGTTTTGCCGTCACGGATCAGGTTGCCTACTGCTGAATTGTTGGTGAGCACCTCGAGTGCGAGCACCCGGCCCGTGCCGTCTTTGCGCGGGATGAGTTGCTGGGAGATAATGCCGCGCAGTGATTCAGACACCATGACTCGAATCTGGTCCCGCTGGTCGGACGGGAATACGTCCAGAACGCGGTCAAGTGTTCGCGCCGCGTTGCCAGTGGTCAGGGTTCCGAGGACCAAGTGACCCGTTTCCGAAGCGGAAATCGCGAGCTGGATGGTCTCCAAATCACGCATTTCACCGACCATGATCACATCCGGGTCTTCGCGGAGCGCACCGCGCAGAGCGGCTGCAAAGCTCTTCGTATGTGTGCCAACTTCCCGCTGCGTCACATGGCAGCCGGCCGAGGGAATGCGATATTCAATCGGGTCCTCCAGAGTGATGATGTGGTCGCCGCGGTTCTGGTTAATCTCCTCGACGAGGGCTGCTAGCGTGGTGGATTTTCCCGAACCCACGGGGCCGGTGACCAGCACGAGACCGTTATGGTATTGAGTGAGGGATTTGAGCGATTCGGGCAGGCCGAGGTCGGCGATCGTCCGGAGTTTGTTGTAGATGATGCGGAAGACTAAATCCGTTCCCAACCGCTGTTTGACGACCGAGGTTCTGAACCGCCCGTAGGATGCCTCGTAGGCGAAATCGATATCGCCCCGGCCCGATACCTGCGCGGCTTGGTCCGGCGTCAGAAAGCTCAGCGCGATCATCCAGGTGTGCTCGGCCAGCAGAGGCTCCGCGTCTGGGAACATGGGCTCCAGATTGCCGTTGCGACGCCACGTGGGTGCGGCGCCGGTGCAGAGGTGGACGTCGGACGCCTCGGCCGATTGAGCGTACTGCAAGAACTGATCAATGTGGTAGAGCTGGGTGCCGTTGTAGGTGTAGGGGGGGGCGGCGGGCGCTTCGGCCACGGGTGCTGAGGTCTCGTCCATAGGTTTGGTTCAAAGGGGTGCGTCTTAAGGGATCGGCTGGAAGCGGGTATTTCTTAGCGAAATGGCTTAAGGGAGGGTGAAGCCGGGTTCGTAAAGCGGGAGTTTTCCGGATGGCAATTAATAGGCGGGGTTTGGCGGGGGGAGCGCAAGCGAAATTCCCAGTGGCGCCCGGACTGGTCCGGGGCTACGGGTAGGGAGGCGTTAGAGCGGCGGGAAAGAGCGGCGGCAAACAAGTGGCTCCTCGGGGCTCTCGGCGGCAGCCTTTCCAAGTTGACGCGCGTCGAATCCATTTGGGTTAGGCGCTTCTCTTACGGCGCCACTTGTGGTCTTGCCGATTTTAAGATTCACTAAAGACTTAGTTTCTTAGGAAACCCATAGCCGCTCCAGCAATGTCCAACACTTCCTCCGGTTCCGATTCGACTCGGTTGTCCTACCCCGATCCCAAAACTTTGCGCGCCGGTGACCGGATTGCCGATGTTTATGTTCTGAAGAGCGTCCTGCATTCCGAGGAGTCGGAACCCACGGTTTGGCTCGCGGAGGACGAGGTTTCAGGTGACGAGGTGGCTTTGCACTTCGCCCCGTCTGAGGTCGTTGGAGATGTTCGTTTGCGCGAGAGCCTGAAGGCTGAGGTGCGGCGGACCCGTCAGATGATTCATCCTAACATACTGCGGGTGCGTGATTTGGTGAGCGAAGACAACGCGCTGGCGGTGGTCACAGACTCGTTCAATGGCGAGACTCTTCTGCAGAAGGCATCCCACGGGGGCCGCGGCTTCATGGAGGCGCAGGAACTGCAGCCGTTGTTGCTGACGGTTCTCCGGACTCTTTCCGACGCTCACCGGGCCAATTTGTTGCACCGCAACCTGAGCCCCTCGAGCATCGTTGTGGCTCAGGACGGGCACCTTTTGCTCACCGGTTTCGGCGTCTCCCGATTGATTGCCGATGCTGTCCAACGGGCCGGTATCAAAACGCCGGCGGCTCAGAAGGCCTACGCCTGCACCAGTCCAAACATCGCGAAAGATGGTTTGGCTGGGATTTCCGATGATTTGTACTCCTTTGGTGCGACGCTTTTCCAGGTTTTGACGGGTCGCCCTGTCTTTTGGGGGACCGATATCGTTCAGAGGGTTCTCTCTGAAAGAGCGCCCTCCATTTCCGAGGCGAGGGCTGCCAGCAAGATCTCCGGTCAGCCGCTTTTCCGGAATTGGGAAAAAGTGGTGGCCGCGTGCCTATCCAAGGATCCCTCCGAGCGTCCGACTTCCATGTCGGAAATCGGCGTCCAGCTGGGGTTGAGCGGCGAGCAGAACGCTGCCGAGCCTGTGGCTTTGGCTGCTGCGCCCAAGGTGGAGCCTCCGGCTCGCGAGGAAGCCGAGTCGGCCGCTCCAGAAAAAGCCATTGCGGACGAGGAGCCAGAGGAGGAGTTAAATGAGACGCCGGAGCCGGATCCAAATGAGCGTTACTCCGGGGCGCCGCGCCCGATTTTTATCCCGACGTCCTCAAGCCCGGTCGATGGAGCCGAGAGAGGCAACCGAACGGCGTTGCTTGCCGGACTTTTGCTTCTTGCCGCTGCGGCTGGCGTTTGGGTTGGGACGAATATCCTCATGAAGCAGGAGGAGGAGGTAGAGTTTGAGCCTGAGCATGCAGAAAAGCCGGCGGTGGTCGCAAAATCAGACGATCCGCCACCAGTGCGTTTCGTGCCGCCTCCCGCGCCGGGGGCTGAGGATGAGCGTTCTCTGCGGCCCGGGCTGCCGCTCAAACCGAAGCGCAGCCCTGAGAACCCGAATGAGATCGAGGCACCCGACTCTGCCGCGCCTGTGACGGTCGAGCCGCCGGCCATCTCCGTTCCGCATGGGGCTACTGCGCCGCGGTCTGCAGGAAAACACACGGTCGAGCAGGAAGGTCCGGACGCCGACGCGTCCAAGCCCCAGCTCGCTTCCCCGAATTCTTCATTGGAAGATCCTGTCGCGGGCGAGAGGAAGGTTTTGGATTCCGCTCTGTCGAAGAAAGAAAAAGAGGCTCTCGCGCGGGTGACCGCTGAGGCTGAGGTGCGAGCCAAGGATATGTTGGAGAAGGCGGCGGCGAATCCTATCGCGCAACCCGCGAAAGGTGCAAAGCCGGTTCAGTCGACTCCCGCGGACCGGGAAAGGTTGGTGAGCATCCACAAAGCAGAGATGGACCTTTACGAGGCGCGTCGAACTCTCGCGTTGGCGAGAGGCGAGCAACCGCCAGCGCCTCCAGCCCCGTTGCCGCCCGATACGACTGCCGAGAACGGTGGGATTGTTGAAAACTCAATCGGAATGCGCTTTGCACCCGTTGGGAATGCGCTTTTTTCCGTCTATGAGACGCGGGTGAAGGACTACGCGATTTTCATCAAGGAAACCGGCCACATGAAGAACCGCTGGCGTAATCCCGGGTTCGATCAGACTCCCGACCATCCCGTGGTAATGGTCAGTTGGACGGATGCGATGTCCTTCTGCCAATGGTTGAGTGACCGAGAGCACGCATCCGGCGCTCTGCCCCCCAACGAGTTTTACCGGCTGCCCTCCGATCTGGAGTGGAGTTACGCGGCGGGATTGAGTGATGAGCGAGGCCTCACTCCTGAGTTGCGCGATATGGGTGTGCTGGATGTCTATCCGTGGGGCCGCGAGTGGCCGCCCAGAAAGGGAAGCGGCAACTATACGGGGGAGGAAACGGGTTCTGACGTCGCGATTGTCGGCTTCAACGACGGGTTCCCGTACACATCCCCAGTTGGGAGCTTCAAGCCCAACGACAAGGGGCTCTTTGACATGGGTGGCAATACTTGGGAATGGGTCCTCGATACATGGAATCCCAAAGCCCGTTCCCGCGTGCTTCGGGGTGCTTCCTGGTTCCAAGGTTCCCTGCAGCTAAGTTTGCTTACCTCCTGCCGCGTGCACTCCATGCCCGACAGGGAGACGGACAACTACGGCTTCCGCGTGATCCGCACAAGCGCACCTGCCAAAACGCGGTAAGCTCGAAAGCAAAGCAACGTTTCATCGCAAGGGGGCGGATGCCCGAAATCTGGTTCCGAGGAGGCGTCACCGACTCTTGCCTCGGGCCTTCAGCAGTTCATCGAGCTCCTTTGGTTCGGTGACTGGAGCCCTGCAGGTGAAGTTTTCGCATACATATGCGGCTGCCTTGCCATCAAGTGCACTCATGGCTGAGATGAGTGCAAATTTTTCTCCGAGGCCAGCATCCTTCGCCTCGGCGCAAGCATGCAAAATCAGCGTGTCTCCAAGGAAGTGTTTTCGGACTGACCTCAGCAGCAGTTGAGTGTCCCTATGGGAGAGGTCTCCTGCGATGACAATCTGGCGTGGAGTTTCCTGGCTCGGCATGAGGTTGCAGAGCATTTGAGGCAATGCCGTCGGGGCTTTCAGAATTAGCGGCGTAAAGGCATCGATTGTTGAATGTGCGCGGTTGCGGTACCGCTCGTCTCCGGTGAGGTTCGCGAGGCTTCTCAAATTGCGGGTGCAGATGGAACTCGCCGAGGGCTCTGCTGAGTCGTGGTCCTCCTTGAGGCGGATTAGTACACTCGGATCATTTGCACTGCTGCTGAAGTAGCCGCCGTTTTCGGAATCCCAGAAAAGACGGTCTTGCGTTGACTGGAGCTCCACCGCCCATTGCAGCCACCCGATATTAAAGTCCGCCTGGTACAGATCCAGTAGCCCTTGAATGAGGAAAGCATAGTCCTCTGCAAACCCGCTCACGGAACCTCGGCCCTCGCGGTAAGATCGGTGCAAGAGCCCATCTGCGAAAAGATTCTTGCTGATAAACCGAGCCGCCGATTGGGCCGCAGCGAGATACTTCTGCTCGGACAAAACGTTCGCACCGCGTGCGAAAGCTGAGATCATCAGTCCGTTCCAAGAGGTCAGAATCTTATCGTCGCGGTGTGGTTTTGGTCTTTGAGCGCGCGCGGTTAGCAGCGCCGCAGAGCAGCGTGTCAGGCGGGATTCCACCTCCGAATCGCTCATCGCAAAACGCGCTGCGGCCTCGCTTGTCGAGAGTCTGCGAATCAGCGTGTTCTTGCCCCTAAGCTCCCCATGAGGATCGCTACCACGCGGTGAATTTCCCTCCGCTTCCACTCCAAACACCGCGTTGAACAAATTCGCGTCCGGACCTAGCAGTCGCTCAATTTCGACCTGAGTCCAAACGTAGTACGCGCCCTCTCCATGCTCGGTCTTTCCGAATTCAAATAGCGAATCTGCATCCTCCGCCGAGTGGAATCCCCCGGTCGGGTCTGTCATCTCCGAGAGCACGTAATCCAAGGTTCTGCGGGCTGTTTCGGCAAATCCGGAGTCTTGGGTTAGCTGATAGGCGTCTAGATTTGTACAAGCGAGTTGCGCCTGATCATAAAGCATTTTTTCGTAGTGAGGCACGTGCCATAGCCTGTCGACGGAGTATCGGTGGAACCCGCCTCCGAGTTGGTCGTTCATGCCGCCGCTGGCCATCTTGCGCAGCGTCTGGAGGGCCATCGCAGCAGCAATCTCGCCGTCCTTGTCGCCGCTGGGCTTTTCGTTTGCAAAACGGAGCAGGAAATTCAGCGTGGCGGGCCTTGGAAACTTGGGTGCATTGCCAAACCCCCCTTGATCTTCGTCATACTGCCGTATCAGGGTTTGGATCGCATTCTCAAATATCGGCCCTGAAGCCGGTCCTCGGGAGGCCGTATTATTTCCGGCTGAGGGCGCCGCGAGTTTTGCTTGGTTTTGCAGCGCGGCGATCGTCTCGGTTGCGCTTTGAACAATGCGGTCCTGATCATCCCGCCATGCGGCGGCGATCCGTCCGAGCAGCGTTGGAAATCCTGGTCGGCCAAACTTGTCGATCGGAGGAAAGTAAGTGCCTCCAAAAAACGGCTTGAGGTCCGGGGTGAGCCAGACGCTCATGGGCCATCCGCCCCCGCCCGTGGTCGATTGGACAAAACTCATGTAGAGCCGATCAACATCCGGGCGCTCCTCCCGGTCCACCTTGATGCAGATGAAGTCTTTGTTCAGTACATCCGCTATCGCCTGATTCTCGAAGCACTCGTGCGCCATCACGTGGCACCAGTGGCAGGTGGAATATCCGATGGAGAGGAAGATTGGTTTGTTTTCGCTTTTGGCGCGTTGGAACGCCTTTTCACCCCATGGAAGCCAGTGCACCGGGTTTTTGGCGTGTTGGATCAGGTAGGGGCTTTTCTCTCCGGCCAACTCGTTGGACTGATGTTTAGATTTCACAATATTATCAGTTCCTATCGCATCGCTAAATGATGCATAACATAGGACTGTTGCTAGACAGAATCCAACAATGACCGAGAGTTGTGAACGCATGGAACTTTTAGATAATAAATCTCAACTGGGCGACACCTCCGAGTCTGACGCTTTCTGTCGGGCGGTACGAAGCATTTTACTTATCAGCGTAGCAATCATTCTAGCGGCCTGCGCCGGCACCCAGGGGGGCGGACGGGTTCGTGACAATGCACGGACGTTCAAGACCGTGATCATCGACGCTGGACATGGCGACTTCGACTCCGGTGCCCGAACCCGCAAGGGCGTTCTGGAAAAAAACCTCGCATTGGACGTCGCGCTGAAAGTCGCTCCAAAGCTTCAAGCGGCCGGATTTCGCACCATTCTCACTCGCAGGTCAGATGTGTTTGTCCATCTTGAGGACCGGGCGAAAATTTCAAACCGCTATCCCGACGCAGTGTTTGTAAGCATCCACTTTAATGACGCTGGGCGAAAGCCGGTCATGGGGATTGAGAGCTACTACATTTCACCGGAATCCAGACAAATGGCCGAGCGGATGGTTCACACGCTAGCGAGCGAGGTGAACATGCCCGATCGGGGTGCGCGCGTCGCACGTTTCCGGGTGCTTCGATCCAATGAAAATCCTGCGGTGCTCATGGAGTGCGGTTATTTGACGAGTGCGAAAGAGGCCTCGCTCATCGTTCAGGATGGTTACCGGGAACGGATCGCACAAGGGATTGCCAAGGGTCTGATTGCGCAGCGAGGTGGTCCGCTTCTACAGCTCTCAGCTCAGTAGGGAGTTTTTCCAGCCATTGCTGGGCCGGCAGATTTTGTGGGTTGTTCGCAGCTTTTAATAAGGCTTCAGGGGCGCTTGGGATCGAAGTGATTGTTGGGGGAAGCCCGGTGCTGAAATGAGGTTTTCTGGAGGCATGATGGTTTGCGTTTTGGATTGGGGTTTCTTTGTTTGATGGTCGGCTGTGGGCACCGAGGGAAATATTGGATTTTTGATTAGAGTTTTGAGCTAGTGATTCTCGATACAGCGCATGGAGTATCAGAGCGTTTGCGGGCTATCGATGGGGGATGTTTGTAGAGAGGTTGGGCATGATGGAGTCAGGAACGGTGGCAAAGAAGGGAGGAACAAATGCGGGATCTGATTTTTGTTTCGCTGGAGAATTGGGACGATGTTTGGCGGCGCAATCAGTTTATCTGCGCTTCGCTTTTGCGGCGTTTTCCGCACATGCGCTTGCTCTTTGTAGAGCGCGCTCGCGATGTATCGCACGCAGTGAGAACCCTGCAGTTTTCGGGCCTTGGACGCCCCGCACTACGACAAGTTCGTGAGTTTCCGGGGCTGAGCATCTTTAGTCCTATGAAGCTGCTGCCGAATTCGCTGAGCAGCGGGCGCAGCGTCAATGCCTTGCTGCTGCGCCGCGATCTGCAGCGCGTTTCATCCGAAATCGGCATGAGAGGTCCGCTTCTATGGATCAATGACCATTTTGCGAGACACCTTTGCGGGCAGTTGGGTGAACGAGCGGTGGTTTACGATGTGACTGACGACTGGACGGTGATGCCTTCAACCGCAGCAGCAGAGCGTGAGCGTATTGTACAAGCCGACCGGGAACTCTGCGCTCGGGCGGATCTTGTGGTTGTTTGTTCGCAGTCACTCGAGGATTCGCGTAAGCCCACCGCGCGGAAGTTGGTGCGGATTCCTAACGGGGTTGATGCGGCTCATTACAGGGCGTGCATCGAATCGGATCCGATTGGGCAGAGCCGCGAAGGAGCAGAACTCGATTCACACGTTTCGTCCGCGCCAGTCGCTCCTGTTTTTGGATACCTCGGCACGTTGCACGGGGATCGCATCGATTCCGCGTTGGTCCTCGCGCTCGCGGACATGTGGCCCGCTGGTAAGGTTGTCCTCTGCGGTCCAGATTTCCTGAGCCCTCTTGAGCACCAAAGGCTGAAGACTCGTGCCAACATCGAAATACGCGCTGCGGTTCCGTATGCGGAGGTTCCAAAGGTGCTGGCCGGGTTTGATGTGTGCATACTTCCTCATCGCTGTAATGCTTTCACGGAGAGCTTGAACCCGATCAAGCTGTGGGAGTATCTGGCATCTGGAAAGCCGATCGCCAGCACGCCGGTGGCCGGATTTCGTGACTTTTCGCACCTTTGCAATCTCGGTGAGGGAGTGGCGGGTTTTTTGGGCGCATGCCGGAGTGCGCTGGAGGAGGATCCGACGATCGGTTTGTGGCGGATGCGAGAGGCGGAAAACCACTCTTGGGAGCACCGGGTGGATGACCTTCTGGAGGTGTTCCGTCAACAGGGGTGGCTCGCGCCGCGCGGGACTCGCAGCCGCCGCCTCCAAGCGAGTCTGATACCTGGCGAATCACAGAAGCGCCCGATGACGAGGGTGCGCCGTGGGGAGCGGGATTTGTGCCATGGATAAAGGCATTCAGGTCGTGGTGGTCAGCTATAACACGCGGGATTTAACCCTGCGTTGTATTCGGTCGGTGCTCGAGTCAACGGCAGCGGTGCGTGAGGTCACTGTGGTGGACAACGCGTCTGTGGATGGATCCGGGGCTGCGGTTTTGAGGTTGGGCGGTCCCGTTCGTGCCATATTGCTGCAAGAAAACATTGGGTTTGGAGCCGCAAATAACAGGGCGGTGTCGGGTGGTGATTCGGAGTTCATCGCGCTTGTAAATAGCGATGCTTTTTTGGATGTGGGCTGCCTGGAGCGGTTACGCGAATATTTGGAGCGTCATCCGAAGGTGGGAGTAGTCGGGCCTGTATTGAGAAATCCGGACGGCTCCAAGCAAACTTCATGCTATCGGTTTCCCACGCCCTTGCGTTCATGGCTCGAATGCCTTGGCGTTTTGTGGCTTGAGAGGGTGTTTAAAACGGCTTGTTTTAGCGGAGAGACCGAGGGATCTCCGAGCTTTTCGGGATGCGTCGATTGGTTGAGCGGCGCCTGTTTGATGATTCGCCGTCAGGCTTGGATGGAGGTGGGGGGCTTTGACGAGGGGTTCTTTCTGTATTCTGAGGAGACCGATCTGCAGAAGCGCATCGGGGAAGCGGGTTGGGTGGCGCATTTTGTTTCCAGCACCTTTGCGACCCATCTCGGGGGTGCAAGCGGGCAGGTTTGTTCCGAGCGGACGCGGGAGTATTTTTTTTCGGGAGTTGACCGTTATTTTGCGAAACATCACGGCCGCTTCGGAGTTCTGTGCTTTCGCGCTGCAACGGCGCTTGGAGCTTTTTTGCGGTGGCTTATAATTGGCAAGGCCGAGGTGCGTGCAGGTAAGGCGTGGCTTTTCAAAAGGCAGCTTTTTAGCCCCCTGCCTCAAGTGGGATTGGTTTCGGAAGCGAGGTGACCGTGGACGCTGATTCAAACGGCTTAACTCTTCTGCTGCTCGGATGTGCCTTGGCGGTCTACGCAATTGGGTTCTGGGTCCTATCGATTCGATATCCTGCGATTCCTTTGGTTGCGGTATTTGCCTTTGCGCCTTTCCAGAACGATTTGTCCGGTCTGGGGTGGCTGCATTTTTCCGTGTCTGAGCTGCACCTGCTATTAGCTGCGCCTCTCAT
>JBILUQ010000308.1:0-4355 GCA_044370935.1 Chthoniobacteraceae bacterium | reverse complement strand
ACCGTCGAAATATCCGCCCAAAACCGTGTTGCCACTACCGGCAATGGTCAGCGCGTTATTATTCATCTCAAGAAAAGACGTAGAACCCAATCCCAGGGTCCCAACTCCATCGTTGGTCCATGTCAAGTTACGCCTCAGGGCCACGCTGCCCTCAAGGGTGACGTTGTAGGAGAGGCCAGATGAAATCGTTAGTGAGGTGGTCTCTAATACTAACCATTGGCCGACAGGATCAGCTAAAATTTGAGTGTCACCGCCGAATGTCAGCCCATCGTACATAAATGAAGTGCCATCGAAATTATAAATCCCAGTCGCCACAGGGACATCCCGGCCTGTGCCAAACGTGTACGTGACCGCTTTGAGAGGATGCACAAATGCAAGGCTCCACAACAACACCGCCAGCATCAGACCGCGAGCGACATGTCCGTAAAGCCCACGATCGGAGAGACGTGAATGAAGATCCGTCATTTTCTCGAACGGTACTGCCTGCGTAGGGTGGTGCATCATGAAGGTGGCGGCCGACTGATTTGAGTTCCGGTCAAATCAGCGCAATCGAAGGCTTCGTAAAAGGAGCGCAGCATGTGCCAGCCGGACACCAAATACCCGAAACGGCCCAATCCATCACAGGCTAGGCAAATTCGATCACGAAATGGGAATCTTGCTTTTCCGAATCCCGCGAAGCGAAAAGTTGGGCCGCAATTTCTGCCTCATCTTAACGCAGCGCGGACCTTTTTTGCCGTCATGCAACCCAATCTCTATTGGGAGTACATTGGGCGCAGTGCATGAAAACCCAGCCCGTCTTCCGTCCGTAAACTTTGCATTCCTGTAACCAGAGCGCCTCTGGTAGCTTTGCGTGAACAGCGTCTTCTCACCCCACTTGCCAATGCCCCTCATCGCAAGCTATCTCAAGGAACAGGACAGCGGGGGCACGGTCAGCATCGGCACATGGAGGTGGCGCGTGTCTTTCTGGCCTGCTCAGTTCGCGGTCTGGGGAGCCTTTTCCATCCTGCCTTTTCTTCTCTGGCTCTTTGACATTCTCAAGAATCAGGAAGCGTTATTTCTTGCGACCATCCGACCCGTGTCGGGATTCATCCTCACGTGGGCAGCTCGACCGGCGTGGAGGCGGTTAGCCCGGGCAAAGCTGCAGCCTCTGAAAGTTGGCATTGCTGTGATTGCCGGTAATTTTCCGCTGGCGTTGATTGATTACCTCGGGTCGCTGTGGATTCTAACCGCCTCGGGACTTATTCCGCATCAAAAGCAGGCTCCCGCGCTATTGACCGGATTCTTCGCGCTTCGCTGGGCGACCCTTGTGGCGTGGACGCTCCTTTATGTGAACGCAAAGCAATTTTTATCGAATGCAGTGCTGAAGGAGTCGATTCGCGACGCAGAGCTCGCCACGCTGCGCGCCCAAATACACCCCCACTTTCTTTTCAACGCACTCAATTCAATCATCGCCGAAGCCAGCGATTCGCAAAAAGTCCGAATCATCACCCAATCACTCGCGGATTTTCTCCGGTTCGCACTCAAGCAGCGAGAAGGCATTGAACCCTTGGAAAGGGAGTTGGCTGCGCTCGAAAACTACCTGTTGGTGCAAAAAATACGTTTTGAAACAGATCTCGAATATCACATCGACGCAGAGCCGCAAGCGGCGGCGTGCCCGGCACCGACCTTCTTGATCTTACCCCTGCTTGAAAATGCTCTGAAATACGGACAGCAGACCAGCCAGTCACCTTTGAGAATTTACATCGCGGCGAGCATTCGAAAGACGCGTCTCTGCATCCTGGTCAAGAACACGGGCCAATGGGTTGTGCCCGACCCCTCGCTATCGCTGAACACTGGACTAGCAAATTTACGCCGCCGACTAAGTCTCATGTACGGGGAAAGCGCTTCCCTCGAGATCGACCGCACCGCGAGCGGAATCATCGCGAGCATCCAGGTTCCCACCACACAGACAACTTCATGAATCAACGGTTACGCGCACTGGTTATCGACGACGAGCACCTTGCTCGAAAACGCCTAGGCGAGATGCTTGGGGACAAGCATTTGGAGGACATCGAAATTGTTGGGGAAGCGAACAGTGTCTCGACGGCAGTGGCGATGTGCGTTGACCTTCAGCCAGACGTGCTGTTTCTGGACATTCAGATGACGCCTCTAAACGGATTCGCGTTGCTTCCCTACCTTAGCGACGTCGCCTCCAACCCTTCGGTGGTGTTTGTGACAGCTCATGACGAATACGCGGTGCGGGCATTTGAAGCGAACGCACTGGATTACCTGCTGAAGCCGATCGGCGCGTCCAGACTTGGAACAACCATCAGCCGTCTGCAAGAGAGAAGAGGAAGGACCGCTGCCAAGGAGTTGAATTCACCGCTGCCCGGCGACCACCAAAACGACCGCACAGTGCGAGCAAAGTATCAACCTCAGGACATCGTCACCCTTAAAGACGGAGGATTGCTGGTGATGACAAAGGCAGCAGACATCCTCGCGATAAAATCGGACGGAGCATATTGTCACGTTTCGATTGCGAACCGCAGGACCCTGATGATCAAGCAGTCCATTTCACTGTGGGAAGAATCTCTACCGCCCTGCACTTTTGTGCGCGCCAGCCGGAGTCTCATCCTGAACAAACGGCGCATTGAATGCGTGAAGGCCTTGAGCCGAGAGGAGTTTGAAGTGCATGTTCAGGGAGCACCCGACCCGATATTGGTAAGCCGTCTGGAAATGTCGCGGATGCGCGCGGTCCTTGGCTGAATGAAAGCGCTACGCGGTCACCGCGCGGCTCCTTCAACTCAGAACGGCGATTGCTCCGCGCGCTACAAGCCCGGTCATTCGAATATCGCGCCCGATTTTCTTGTAGCTCGGCTCCGCGATCTTCCAGGCGCTCTCGGTGTCAGCAGCACCCAAGCCACCGACCGCGGAGTGCGGGCCGCCGCAGATTAACGGCGCCATGTAAAAGCAGACCTCGTCCACAAAGCCCGCATCAAAGAAGGCCCCGATCGTTTCTCCTCCACCCTCAACCAACACGGAATTCACCCCGCGCGCACCCAAGTCGTCCAACAATTCGCCGAGAGATTTTCCCGAGTACACAAGCGTGCGGTCCTTGTGCTCGTCGGTGAAGAGATGCGCGCCTTTGGGAAGCTCGCTGGAACCGCGCGACAAGACCACCCGCCAAGGCTGGATCTTGTGCGCGGGAACCGGCACGCCTCGGATCGTGAGGCTCGGGTTATCAATCCGGAGCGTATTGGCGCCCACCAAAATCGCATCGACGCGAACGCGCAACCGGTGTGCATCCCGGCGCGCTGCAGGGCCGGTAATCCACTGTCCTTCCCCCGGCGGACGAGTCAGGCGTCCATCCAAACTCATTCCCGCCTTCGCAATCACCCAGGGCCTGCCGGTGGTTATCCGCTTGAAGAAAGCCCGGTTTACAGCCGTGCAATCGGCTTCCAGCACCCCAACAATGACCTCCACTCCGCCCGCCTGGAGGATCCGCACCGCGCGCCCCGCATGCAGAGGGTTTGGATCAAGCGCCCCGATGACAACGCGTGCAAAGCCGGCCTTGAGGATTGCCTCCGTGCACGGAGGGGTGCGCCCGTGGGTGCAGCACGGCTCCAAGGTGACATACAAAGTGGCGCCGCTCGCGTGCTCGCCGGAGGAAAGCGCGCTGAGATTCCTGAGCGCCATCACCTCGGCATGAGGATCTCCCGCCCGCTCGTGGGCCCCGCGGGCAAGGATCCGCCCTCCCTTGACGATGACCGCCCCGACGACCGGATTGGGGCTTGTGCATCCCGTCCAGCGCAGGGCTTCGCGCAGGGCCGCTTTCATAAAACGTTCGTGATTCGTAGGCATCGGACAGGGTTCTGCACGGGATCATGCCAGAGGAAATGGGGAATGCCTTGGGAAAATTCAAGAAGGTGCACGGAGCTCTTGCGAACCGGTGCCATCCCGTCCAAGGGTATAGGTGTTCCTATGACTGCCACAAAGCCAATCCCCGTTAGTATCCTCACCGGTTTTCTCGGTGCCGGCAAAACCACGCTTTTAAATTACATTTTAAAACAGCAGCATAAATACAAATTTGCAGTGATCATCAACGAGGTCGGCAAGATCGGCGTGGATGGTCAACTGGTGGAAACCCAAAAGGAGGAAGTTGTCGAAATGAGCAACGGCTGCCTTTGCTGCACGGTTCGGAAGGATTTGGTGAAGGGTGTGCAGAATCTTCTAAAAAAGGGCGGCTTTGATTACCTACTCATTGAAACAACGGGTATCGCCGAGCCGGGACCGATCGCGCAAACGTTCCTGAACATTCCCCAACTCCAGCAGCTAGTTCGCATGGATTCGATCATCACGGTGGTGGATTCCGAACA
>JBILUQ010000069.1:0-15708 GCA_044370935.1 Chthoniobacteraceae bacterium | reverse complement strand
CACTTAAAGGCGGGCAGAAGGTAGACGGCATCAACCCGACTATAACAGACAACTCGGTAACGCTTACCGTCGGAGGCAAGCCCAGCACATTTCAAAAATCCGACATCGCGTTGAAGGATGGTAAACCAGCCATCACCGAATCGCGCGCGGATACGCGAGGCTCCCTCAAGCTCACTAGCGCAGATCAGGCCCCCAATGGTGATATTTACGTTGTTGATGGATACGGCACTTCTTGGATTTTTGTTTTTGATAGCAAGGGCAATTTCAAGAAGAAATTCGGCGGCCCCGCACAACCGTTCGGACTGGCAAACTGTCACAAAATTCATGTCGATAACCGATTCTCGCCCGCTCGCATTTTTTTATGCGACCGCGGAAACAAAAGGATCATGCACGCGTCTCTGGACGGCGAACTACTCGGAGTAATCGCCACAGGACTGCGCAACCCCAGCTCCGCGTCTTTTTACGAAGACCAAGTTGTCATTGCGGAAATCGCAGGGCGCATCTCCGTCTGGGATAAAGAAGGCAAATTGGTGTCAGAACTCGGAACTAATGACACCCCGGGACAAACCAATACACCAGGAGTCCAGCCATCAGACTGGAGAGACAACACAGTCACATCGCCCCATGGAGTGACCTTTGATGCCAAAGGAAACATCCTTGAAACCGAGTGGAACAAGTGGGGTCGCGTGCTGAAATGGACGCGTAAATGATGCGGCAACCTGCCGCTTCTATAAGGCTAGTTATATCGATCCTGCCCAGAGTCCTCGTCTTTCTCGGATTCTTGGGAAGGTTTGCCTACGGACATTCTGAAGACGTCATTCTTGCTCGAGTCATCAAAACCCGAGGTGCCGAGGTTTCGGTTGAGCTGACAGTCGATGCATCAAAAAACACACACCTGCGTGAGTCCGATAACATAGCAGACGCCTTGGGTAATTCCCTGCAGGTACAACTTCCAAGCGGTAAGCACTGGCGTCTGCGGGAGATGGGAACCGCCAGCATTTCACTTTCAAATCGCTTCGAACATCTGGCGCCTATTCCCGTGTCTCATGACATCACGGATGCTTCATCTGAATTGGTCACAGCAAAATGGACTTGGCGCCCAAGCGAAAGCCCGCTGCAGTTCAAAGTACCAGAGGCGAATCCGAATACAGTCTTGCTTTGGAGCATCACACCAGAGTCTGAGGAACCGCTGCCCGGATGGCGTGTATTGATATCAGGCGATCAATCTGCCCCAGTCCATTTGGGTGCCGAACCGCGTCCCTTGCTTTGGAATTGGAAGGCTAAGAGTGCGCTTGGAGTCGCTGCCGGCGGACTATTGCTCAACCTCGTCCTTTTAATTCATCGAACGAAACATAAGCCACTTTCTTAGACAGTTCCTTTCATCTACAACCTCGACGCATAAGCTAGACTGCCTTGCGATAGTCGTCATGCTCTCAGGCAAAAGCTCTCCTTTGTGTCTTCCTCCAGTAAATCAGGATTTTACCATGTTCACAAAAGGGTGCGTCGTTACCCGAGTTTAGCTTACCTGCTGCATTTCATCGGCATTGCCTCGATGATCTGCGGCTGCGCAAAAAACGTCTCCACCGCCTCGCCTTCATCCGTTAAGAAGCTTCAACGCAATACGTCCCAACCAACCGCGAATGAGGTCTCTGCGTCCGGTCAGCTGATATTAAAGTACCCATGGAGACTCGCTCCAGGCAGTGAACTAACTCTCCCCCTCAAATCACCGCTTGGGGTTCCCACCGTTGATGCCGTTCTCAACGAGGAACCTATTCCGCTCATTCTGGATACTGGAAATACCTTCCCGATTCTGCTGGATATTCAGTCTGCCACGAAGGCAGAGGTAAGCACCCTGCGAGGCTCCTCCGCAAAGGGATCAGGCATAGGTGGAAATGTGGATGTCACTTTAGCCAGATTTAATTCTCTCCAACTCAGAAAAAAAGACGTTTTGGGTCCAGGCATCGCTGGAGTATTCCTTCACTCCTATCGATCGACTTTTGCTGGAATAAACATCAAGAGTATTCCCTTAAATCTCCTCGGCCTGCCTGTTTTAGAATCATTCTCCTACGTCTCATTCGACGGATTTGATGAAACCGTCCGGCTTGCATACAAGAAAGACTACACACCTAAAACATCCTCGCTTTGCATCCCGTTTACGCGGAAAGACGGGCGGATTTGGGTCGACCTGTGGATCGGATCCAAGAAGATTACTGCGTTCTTCGACTCCGGTTGCGGCACCGCGCTACGGATCCCTAAAGCGATTTTGGACTCGATACCAAAAGAACGAGTCCTCACTACAAATCTGAAACAGAGGAAAGCAATGGGGGTTGGTGGTGTTGAAGTCGAGGATGTAGGCGTGTTACGAGAGGTAAGGCTTGGTAACTTAAAAATCAGTCCGCTCGAGTACGACACCACTCTGTCGACTACAGAAACATTGATTGGCTGGGGCCCCTTCAAACGTCACCGACTCACAATTGATTTTACCAGAAACAAAATCTGGCTCGAACACAGGCGATAGATACGGGCCCCGTCATTCCTTGCGCTGACGCATAAAGGTAGGAATATCTAAATCTTCACCGTCCACAATCGTGGGATCCGTCTTCTCAAAGCGGCCACGGCTCACCGGCTCAAAACTCATCTGTTCCTGAACCGTTTCCTTTTTTTTCACCGCGCCTTCAGTTTCAGCAGCGACTGAAGTCTCACATTGCATCACGGCTTTATTGACGGGGTGAGCGGAAATTACGACCGCTTGTTGGTGCTCATGAGCCTTCTCAAGCGGAGGCTCAGCCACAACCTCAGCTTCATCCACACGTGCCGGAGATTGAATCAAAACGGGCGCCTCATCGATGGTCTCGGAAACCGTTTGCTCCCGATTCACTGATTCGTTCACAACGGTCGTCACAGAAATTTGAGGGACATATTCCGTATCCGCCTGAATCTCTTCTTTGCTCTCAAACGGCGGGACTGGGGCCGGCTTGCGCGTTTGAGAAATTTGCAAAGCTTCGTCTTGATCAACGTGGACATTCGATCCAGCAGCAAGATGATCAAGTTTTTTCGGTTCAATGCGTTCAGATTCGCGGCTGCCCGAGGCAACCACCAAGTCAGCGAACACCGGCTCACAAGCATCCGCAACACCCGCAATCAAGGTAACCGCTATTGTACCCACCAGGGAAGCGTCCACAGATGCCCCGAAAAACATCTTAACGTCTTGGGCTGTCATGTCGCTTGCCTTTGCCATCAGCAACTGAACCTCAGCCCACCGCATATCCTCTCCTCCGGCGACATGAACCCACAATGACGTTGCTTCTTTGAGCTTGTTTCCCCTGTCTAATAGAGGACTCTCCAGTGCTCTAGCCAACGCTCCAGCACCCCGATTTTCGCCCTCGGCAATACCAAAGCCAAACAGAGCCGTAGCGGAAGATCCTCCCACGGCGGCAGCGATTTCAGCAATGCCACCGCTTAGCACGTTACGACGGCGCGTCATTGCACTCAGAGAGCGAACAGCCTGCGCAAGCAACGCATCAACCGCAGCAAACGCATCCAAAACGCCAGCAGATGTTCCGGCAATCGACGACATCCGCTCGTTCTCGAAACAAACCACCAAATCCGAGCAAGCACGCAGCGCCTTGACTCCCTCGAATGCCTGATCCCTGCGGCGGCGACCTTCGAAAGAGAAGGGCAGTGTCGCCACAACCACGACATGAGCGCCAAGATCCCTACCGATCTGCGCAATCACCGGCGCCGCCCCGGAACTGGTCCCTCCTCCGAGACCCGTGACAATGATCAACAGCGAGGCCCCAGCAAGTTTTTCAGCAAGCTCAGATGCGTTTTCCCTCGCAGCTGCGGCGCCCAACTCCGGGTCACCTCCGGCACCAAGCCCTCGTGTGAGCGTGCGCCCGATTCCAATCTTTTGTGTTGTAACTGCCCCCGATAACCCCCGGGCATCCGTGTTGGTCACGATAAGCTCAACTCCAGCAATACCCTCACGCGAAATCCTATCCACGGCATGGCTACCCGCCCCGCCCACTCCAATGACCTTGATTACTCCGGCGGCAACCGGCTCATGACTACGGGACAGCTCGATCATAAATAGCGATAAAATGGAACGCTCTAGCGAGAGAAGATCCTCGAAAATAATTTTTTGATCGGCTTCTCCTCCTCTTGCGGTTGGATCGCCTGAGCGTATTTGATCAAGCCGATCGCAGCTGAGAGCTGGGGATTTTCGAATGCGGAGGCCGGTCCTGAAACTGCGTGGGCATGTGTGAGCTGCACCGGCATCCCAAAAACATCCGAAGCTAACTCATCGATCCCGTCGAGGAGACTACACCCACCCGTCAAAAGCAATCCACCACCAAGATAGCGCAAGACACCCGCTGCCTCCAACTCGCGCTTCACCAACTCGAAAGTCTCGCGCACTCGACACCCAATGATGTTGTTGAGCAGGGATCGTTCTACGACACATCCTGCAAAACCCGCCTCAGCTTTCAGGACGACCCGCCCCTGCGCCGCTTCACCTGAGAGCAATACGCTCCCTTCCTCGGTCTTTAACCGCTCCGCACGAATCATGGGAATTCTTATCCCAATGGAAATATCGTTGGTGATGTGATCCCCTCCGATCGGCAAACTTCCGCAACTCCTAACTGCACCGTGTGTGTAAGCAATGTAATCCGTGGTGCCGCCGCCCATATCAATCATGAGCGCTCCGGAGTTTTTTTGGTCGGCATTCAACACAACTTGAGCTGCTGCGACGGCGTTAAAAACAGGCTGGGTCACCTCGACTCCCAAATCTCTCACACAACGAATGGAATTCCCGATCCTCTTAGCCGAGCCATGAACAATTTGAAAATCGGCCTCGAGCTTACTTCCAAGCATTCCAACCGGATTCAATACCTCATCCTGTCCGTCCACATAGTAGTGCTGTAAGATTGAATGAAGGAAACAGTGGTCCTGCGGTAGTTGGACTTGGCGCGCGCTCTCTTGAACCTCCTCAAAGTCTTCGGGGATGATTTCACCACGCTCCTCCGGAATCACTTTGGAACCTCTGTTACAAAACGAACGAATATGACTGCCGCTGACACCCAAAAATACAGAGCGAATATCAACATCACTCGAGCTCTCTGCGTCAGCGAGCGCATCACGAACACAACGCGAGGCGTTGTCTACATCAACAATTTCTCCCTTGCGAACCCCGCGCGACGGAGTCATCGCGACGCCCAATATTCGAATTGTTTGGTCCGCGCGAATTTCACCGACAACTGCGGCAACTTTCGACGTTCCAATTTCGAGACCGACGACAATCTGCTCTCTAGCCATGGGGATTAAAGAGTTTTCTTAGTGCTTCACTCGGGCTCAAACTGTTCTGCAGGCTATTCCCAGATGCGGGAGGCTTTGAGCCATTCCCTTTTTTTTCCACTGCTTTTTCTACTGATTCAACCTTCACTCTCTCGCCGGCGGCAGCGGGGTGCGCTTTTTCTGGTTTATCAGTTTTGGAGGGACTTTTATCGGACTTCAACGGCGCCTTCACAGCAATGGATGCGGCTGGTGCACTGCTACCCATTGGCGTTTTTGACGCAGACTGCAGCGCCGCCGAATGGTTGTCGCTCGGTTCGCGCACGTTTTTGTGAGCTTGCTGGCGAGTCTCGGAGACAGACTCTGGAGCGCGCTGCGCAGGGATCGAAGCCGAACGCGAAACGACTCCCCCAGAGGGACCATTGTCGTTGCTCGTATTTGCAGCAGCCGCGTTCCCACTGGCGGTAGCGACTGCTGGTGCTACCACGATAACGGCAGGGGGTTGAATGTTCTGTGAAATTGCGCCAGCCGTGCTGTTTGAGATATTCCCTTTGGATTGTATCGTCTTTCCCGTGTTTTTCTTGATATCCGCCGGATTACTCAAAGGCGGCGCGGCGAAAACAACCGGAACGCTTTTCTCGAGCATTAAGTTCACAGACTGAAACTCTCTGTGAGTGGGCTCGACGAGTTCGATCAGATGCTTCAAGCGCGCGAGCTGATCTTCAATTCCATCAAACGCAAAAGTAATCTTCGCCTTGCGATGATCGGTCACAATCAAGCAATACCCCTTGCTCACATCGACTACACGCGGCTGCCACCTCAAATCATCTGCGCAAAGACGAATCAAATCAATCGCGGCAAGTGCCTCCGCGGATGGCAGCTTTTGACCCGCGGCAACATCTTCCATCGAGATTCCGATGATAACGGGAAGCGCCGCGTGTTCGGGCTGAATTTTTCTGGAGCGCATCACGTAACCTCGCGAGTCGACTAGCATCGCCTGCTCACCCACGGCCAAAGGCGAGTCGGCTTGAGGAGCCACCCAGGCTACCGGCTGTCGCTCGATGATTTTGATATCAACCCGGTCAGGAACAAGCCGCCTTACCTCTACTCGGTCGACCTGAGGCAGTTGGTCCAAATTCTTTCGAGCCTTTTTCAAATCGACCGAAAAAATATTCTGCCCTTCCTCAACTTCAGCGATTTCAAGAACCTGCTTTCTTGTCAAAAGACCGTCGGTTGAGACACGAATATCAGCGAGAGCGTACATCGGGTTTTCCCAAACCAAGCGACGCATCGCAGTCTTTCCTCCAAAACAAACGCCACCGAAGGTTGACACAACCAGCAAGACTTTGAGGACCGCAACAATCTGTGGAAGGATAGATTCTTTCCGCTCGCCATCTGGACGCACACTCACTTCAAGCAGGTTGTGCGTACGACGCGCGCCTCCTTTCTTGATGCGCTTATTTGGGTTGTTATTTGAAAATAAACTCATGACTGCGAGAACCTCTGAATTGAAAGAGCGATTACCCGAACGCAGAGATCAGCGTAACTGATTCCCGCGGCAGCAGCAGCTTCGGGTAGCAGGCTCGAAGGAGTCATACCCGGAATTGTATTTATCTCAAGCACAGACGGTCCGGTTTTTTCATCCAAGAGCACATCAACTCTCGAATAGACCTGAAGCCCCAACGCCCTGTGCGCCGCCAGCGCGACACTCTGTACGTCCCGGCTCATATCCTCATCGAGGGGAGCTGGACAGAAGTGGTCCGCGCCGGCGGCTTGTGGGTTCAGAAATGGATACTTGTTTTTGAAGTCGTAAAACCCCTCCTTTGGCCTGATCTCTACGACAGGAAGCGCTTGGTCCCCTAAGATTCCAACCGTCAGCTCGCGTCCTTTCACAAACTTCTCAACCAAAATCTCGTCGGCATACTTCCGGACATCAGCAAGACGCTGCTGAATTTCAGATGGGTGATGCAGAATGTAGATTCCAACGCTAGACCCCTCCTTCGGCGCCTTGAGAACAAAAGGCAATTCCAACCGAGGGACATCTCCCGCCCCGATCACTTCAAAATCCGCAGTAGGAACACCTCGCTCGCGAAGCCGGCGCTTTGTCGCAATCTTATCAATTGCCATCTGGCTCTGAAGAACCCCTTCGCCAGTGTAGCGAACGCCGCGCTGCTCTAGAATGCGCTGGACCTGGCCGTCCTCGCCGAAAGTCCCATGAATCACGTTAAATGCGAGTTCAACGCTGTCTGGCAGGGTGAAGTCGGCATCTCTCACATCCACTTCTGTCACGATTGCACCGCGGGAGGCGAGCGCCTTCGAAACGCCAGATCCAGACGCCATTGAGACGGGCCGCTCTGAACCCGGCCCGCCCATCAAAACAGCGATCCTCATCCCTGTCACATCTAGCTCGTACATATTTTCATTCATGAATTGCTAACTCCTCACCGACAATTTGAAGCTCCATCTCAAGGTCAATACCTCTCTCGGCCGCAGCTTTGGCTCTCACCTTTTCAATCAAATCCAAAAACTCAGCCGCGGTAGCGTTTTTCTCGTTCACCAGAAAGTTTCCGTGCACTTCTGAGACTCGCGCCCCCCCGATTCTCTGTCCTTTCAGTCCCAGTTCATCGATAAGCTTTCCTGCCGGAATCGCCGATGGATTCTTAAAAACACAGCCTGCACTTGATTCCCGCGGCTGTGAACTGCGGCGCTTTTGGACTGACTCATCCATGCGAGCTTCGATCACGGCGGAAGGAGCGCTATGACCGCTGAAAGTGGCTGAGACGGCGAAGTTATCTTTGAGAAACGGTACACTTCGATAATGCACATCCATCTCCAAGGGGGTCCGCGTGTGAAACTCGCCCTTGGCATTCACGTACCTCACGCTCAACACCTGTGCAAACGCTTCACTCCCCATCGCTCCAGCATTCATTCTAAGCGCTCCTCCAACGTTCCCAGGGATGCCTTCAAACCACTCAAAGCCCGTTAAACCAGCATCCCGCGCCGCGATCGCCAGCTCTTTCTGTCGAACCCCTGCACCGGCGATGATTGTCTCCCCCTTTACCTCCATTTTTTTGAACTCTCCCCGAGCTAAATGCACAACGACCCCACGAATCCCCCCATCGCGAACAAGCAGATTCGAGCCCCGACCCAGAACAAAAATCGGCACCCCTTTTTCCCCGCAAAACCTAACCAACCTCGCAAAACCCTCCTCCGTTTCAGGCTCAATCCAGTACTGCGCGGGCCCTCCGATTCGGAGGGTCGTGTGCTTGGACAAGGGCTCGTAAAGCTTTGCAACGCCCAAGCCCATGCAACTCTGCAGCTCCTCGATAAAAGCGATATCGCGCGCAAGCACGGCGCCCTGCTCATGAATATTTCCCGCACCTAAAGTCAAAACACAGTCTCCGTCTTGCAAGCTTCTTCCGACCTCCAAGAGCATCTGCTGTCTGTTGGGTTGATAATGTCCGCCGGGATGTCCGTCGCGCGCCATTTCCTCAACGATTGTAGCACCTGAGACTCCGGGAATGGGATCTTCACTCGCAGCGTAGATATCAGTCACCCAGACCTCACTAGCATCCGAGAAGGCTCTTCCAAACTCGGCTTTAAGAGCGGCGGTCCTTGTGAAACGATGAGGCTGGAACATGACCAGCACGCGGCCACGCCCTGCATTCTTCGCTGCAGCGAGCGTTGCACGAACCTCGCTCGGATGATGGCCGTAGTCATCAACTACCATGAAACGTTCGGACCGGTGCTTAATCTCAAACCGACGGCGCGCGCCACGAAAACTTTCGAGTCCCGCCGCAATGCTTGCAAACGGCACCCCGAGCTCAGTGGCCAAGGCAACAACCGCGAGAGCGTTGCTCACATTGTGCTTTCCAGGGATATTTAGCGACAATGCCCCTAGCGGCACACCATCTCGCACGACCCGGAAATGCGATTGAAACTCCTTCAAATGCAGATCATCAAAGCGATATTTTGCAGTAGACCGCTCACCGTACGAAATCGCCCTGGGATGCGCTCCACAAATGCGCGAAGCATGCCCGTCGTCAGCGCAATAGAAAACACTGCCTGAGGTATTCTCCAATAACCGTCTAAAGACCGCTTCTATCGCATTTAGATCTTTGTAGTAATCCAAATGCTCTTCCTCAATGTTCAACACGATTGAATGCTCTGTCTTGTACAACGCCAGAGTTCCATCGCTTTCATCACCCTCGGCTACGAACCAGTCGCCCTGTGGATTCCAGTGAGCATTCGTGCCAAGCACAGGAATTTCTGCGCCCACATAATGCGATGGGTTTAACCCTCCACCGCGCAGCACATGAGCCACCATGGATGCGGTTGTTGTCTTCCCGTGCATTCCCGCCACAATAATTCCACGCCGAGCAGCCAGCAGTGCCGCAAGGGCTTCAGCTCTTCTGACCAAAATTTTTCCACATGTGATCGCACACGCAAAATCGGGATGACTCGATCTGATTGCTGACGAATACACAACAAGCTCTGCCTCCGTGACGATGTCCGCACACGCTGGAGTGTAAAAATCCAGCCCGATCCCACACAACCGAGAGACCTCGATTGTCCGGACCTTGTCGGAGCCGCTCACCTTGTGCCCCATCGCGAGCAACAGACCAGCGATACCGCTCATGCCGGAACCGGCCACCCCGATAAGATGAATCCGCCGAGGGGCGCCAGCAAGCCAGCGCTCCAGCCCTCCGATTTTGTCTAATGTTTTGTCCGAGTCGCCCATTCGATTACCCTCCCAATCCGACCGAGTGCAGAAGCACCTCGGCAACACACTCAGCCGCATCGATGCGGTTCAGCTTCTCACACGCATTCGCCATTTTTTGGTGCACAAGACGATCCAAAATCGAAGTGATCTCATCGGCCAGTCGTCGGCCGTCTGCCTCCGATTCCTTGAGTAAAAAGCCGGCACCAGCATTAGAAAAAATTTCTGCGTTTCTGGTTTGATGATCATCCGCTGCAAACGGATAAGGAATCAGAATGGAAGGTAGCTTGAAAAATGCGAGTTCGGTCAAACTTGCTGCCCCCGAACGTGCAACCGCAACATCGGCGGCACTGTAAGCGTCCTGCATCGCGTGATGGAAAGCACCAACCCATGCCTTCACACCGGCTTTTTGGTAGACCTCTCTCACGGTGCTTTCATCCTTCGCCCCCGTTAGATGGATGAACTGGAGAGGCAATCCGCCACGCGCACCCAACTGAATCGCACAATCAACCATAGATCGATTGATCCCAGACGCACCCTGGCTGCCACCCATCACAAGCACAGTCGGGAAGTCCGGATCTAGGCCGAATGAGACGCGAGCCTCCTTTCTACTCGGATAAGACATTAACGCCCTGCGAATGGGCGTCCCAGTGACGACGCATTTCATCGAACTGCAGCGGTTCGCAAGCGCGTCAAACCCAACCAGCATTCCGCCACAAATTTTCGAATTCAAACGATTTGCTTTGCCGGGTATCGCGTTTGATTCGTGAACAAACACTGGCAGCCCCCGCAACTTACCCGCGAGAATCGGTGCAGTGGAGGTGAATCCTCCCATTCCGAGCACCGCACGCGGTTGGTATTGCGACAACAGCGTGCCGCAATGTTTGACTGCAGAAGCAAAGCGAAACAAAAACTTTACTGCATCAAACGAAATCGCGCGGGGCATCCCAATTCCTGGCAGTCGTTCGATTTTAAACTCGGAACGGCCTTCAGTGGCGACTGCGTCGATGTGCTTTTCCGACGTGAGAATCATGACTTCATGACCTTTCGCATGCAGAACCTCAGCGACAGCAAGCCCTGGAAACAAATGACCGCCTGTACCTCCTGCTGCAATTGCAAAGCGCATGTTCGAGGATTCTACTAGAGTCTCACGACGCGCTTTTCAGCCTGAAGAGCCATTTCGAGCTGCTGCATTTGCTCCTCCTCGCGCTCGCTTACGCCCTGTCTGTAAATGTTGATAAGGACACCAACCCCCAGCAGACAGAAAGCCAAGTTGGATCCGCCGTAGGATATAAACGGCAGTGGTAATCCTTTGTTGGGAAGAAGCTCGGTGGTAACGCCGAGATTAACCAGAGCCTGCATCGAGATCAGCATTACGATGCCGATTCCCGCCAACAAGCCCGCCCGATCCCTAGCCTTCATCGCGATCGATACCCCGCCGAGCATAAACAGGATGTAAGCGAGAATCACTCCCAGTGTTCCAATCAACCCCAACTCTTCGCCGACCATTGGAAAAATGAAATCAGTGTGTGCGTAGGGCAAATAGAGTAATTTCTGACGGCCATTCCCAAGTCCCAAGCCGCTCATCCCACCTGATCCAAGAGCAATGAGTCCTTGCTGGGTTTGATACGCATCTGCGGGATACTTTTCGGGATTCATGAACGCCAGAAATCTTCCCAACCGCTCCGGCATCATCGAGATGGCCAGTCCAACAGCTCCGATTCCAAGAGCCATCAGACTGCCGATGAATTTCCACGGCGAGCCAGCCACAAACAACATGCACATCGCGGTGCCGCCGATTAGAACCGTCGAACCTACGTCAACTTCGCAGACAATCAACCCCATCGGCAAACCGACAACCAAGAGTGGCAATACAAACCCGCGAAAGAACTGTTTCTCCAGTTGATGTTCTTGGGATAGCCACCAAGCCATCGCAAGAATGCAAGCCGCTTTGGCTAACTCAGAGGGCTGAAAAGTTGCAAACCCAAGCCTGATCCATCGAGAGGAACCGTTGATCTTGGCACCGATCCCCGGCACAAAGCAAAAGACCAACAGCAGGAGAGACACCGCATAAATCCACCCCCACTTTTTGATAAGGTACCTATAGTCCAGCCGCCCCATGACAGCGCATCCGACAATTCCCACGCCAAGCCACATGAGCTGGTGTTTGAGAAAGAAGTACGGTCTGCCGTGGGCGTCCTGCGCGAATTCGCCAGTGCTCGCAAGCATCACGATCCCCAACGCGAGCAACCCAGCGACAGCGGTCATCATTAGGAGGACACTCAGCCTATGCATAACTTGGGATGGTTATTGCACTCTCAAAAAAGGATCTTTCGGTGTTGTGAAAAAAACTTACCTGAAACGTGCGATCGCTAGTTGAAGGTCACTTTTTTGCAGGCACTTTGAGCACCTGACCGATCTGGAGCTTTTTGGGATCATCCAATCCGTTCAGCTTTAGCAATTCCTCGGAATTGACACCCATTTTCTTAGCGATCGTCACCGGATTGTCGCCCTTCACCACGGTGTAAGTACGTCCTGAAGACTCTGCAGGCGCCTGGGCAGTTGGAGTAGCGCTTTTCGAAGCGGAAGGAACTGGAACCGGTGCGGCAACCTTGGATTGCGGGAGCACCGCGGATGGTCCAGTTTGCGCAGTCGCTTGTGATTTATCCACCACTCCGCCACTCGCCACCGGTTTCGGCGGCGCGGCCTGAACGGCTTGAGCTGCAGCCTGTATGGGCGCTGGAGCCACTGGAGGTGGCAGCGCCGCAGGCTTTAGAGCCACGGCGGGCGCTGCAGCTTTATTGTCCGTAGAGACGGCCGCAGCAGCTTGTGCGGACGCAGTCTTCTTTGCCGCACTCGGATTCGCTGCTACCGCTGTGCCATCCGCTTCGCGCCGATGCGCCTTGATGCTATGAAAGGCGTAAATTCCGCCCACTGCGACCAAATGCAATACCAGCACCACAACAAAAGCAGTCGATAGCTTCGTTGTCGGTTCTTCCTCGTATTCGTCGTATACCGGCTGAGTGAGTCGTGAGGCGCTTGCCTGCAGGCGGGTCCGCGGCTTTCTCGGCTTCGGCTGAGGAAGAAGCGCACGGATGTTTGGCATGTTTAATTTCTTCATGGACGGGATGGCGTGGGTGCGGAGGTTTGTGTGGTTTAGTTAAGGTGTGGAATCTGGAAAATTTTAGCTTCGATCGGCATAAACCTGCGCAGAGGCATGCGAGCTCATGCCCTGCACGATAGCCCTGAACTGATTGCCCCGGTCGGCATAGTTTTTAAACATGTCAAAAGATGATGTTCCTGGACTGAAAAGCACGACGTCACCCGGCTTCGCGAGCGAACGCGCAGAACGAACTGCGTCACCTAAATTTTCGCAACGCTGACATTGTACTGCATCTCCCCAAAGTTGCTCGATTCGTTCCGCCATTTCACCAATCAGCACAACAGAGACACATTTCTCGGCGACTAAGTCTGTGACAGCCCCAAACTCAAACCCCTTGTCTTTTCCACCTGCTATAAGAATCACTCGGCGAGACTCTGATGAAAGCGCTTTTTCAAGAGCGTCGAGATTGGTGGCTTTCGAATCGTTTACAAAATCAACCCCATTGATCGTCCCCACCAATTCACACCGATGCGGCAGCGGCTTGTACGACGCCATCGCATCAAGCATCGCGTCCCATTGCAGCCCCCAAGCATGACCGACACCCAATGCTGCCATCAGATTTTCCGCGTTGTGTGCTCCGCGCAGCTTGGTTTCCGCGAGCGGGAGCAATGCAGTGTCGTGGTAGTAAATAACATCATTTCGCAGCGAAAAATCTGCACCACTCTCAAAAGCGCTGAATGTAATTTTACGAGCTTTCAGAGGCGGTAGATTGTCACGCGCGTTGACTACGGCACAGTCATGAGATTTTTGATTCTCAAATATCCTAAGCTTTGCATGGAGGTACTCCTGCATTGATGGGTAGCGATCCAGATGATCAGCGGTAAAGTTAAGCCAAACCGCAATTTTTGGTGCAAAACTGTGGATGTTTTCGAGCTGAAAAGACGATACTTCCACGGTCATGACGGCAAGGCGCTGACTGTCGGCAACCTTCGAAGAAAACGCAGGACCAATATTGCCGCAAGCAACAGTGGAAACTCCTGCGGCATTGAACATCGCCTCGACCAGTTGAGTGGTTGTCGTCTTGCCGTTCGTGCCCGTAATCGCCACAACGGGGGCGGCGCATCTCTGAAACGCCAGCTCGAGCTCTCCGACCAGCGTGATTCCCGCTTCTAGAAACTGCTTCACCAGCGAAGTGCTCGGATCAATACCCGGACTTAAAACGCCCCACGCGAATGGCTCAACTAACCGATGAGCGGCCTCTCCACAACGCAAGTTGATTCCGCTCTCAGCCAAAATCACCCGCTTGGCTTTCAGAACATCTTCCGCTGCGGTATCAAACACCGTGACTTTCGCTCCCTCGGCAGCGAGCAGCTGGGCTGCCGAGACGCCGCTCTCTCCAGCGCCCAAAACAGCAATATTCAAATTATTTGAAATGCGCGTGTTCACCGGAGCTTCAAGGTTGCCAGCCCAAGCAGGGCAAAAAGAACGGACAAAATCCAGAACCTGACAATCACGACATTTTCAGGCCACCCCTGCAGCTCAAAGTGATGGTGTATCGGCGACATCTTAAAGACGCGATACCCTTCGCCTCGGAGGCGCTTGGTCACTTTGAAAACTGCCCGTTGGATCAAAACCGAAGTCGCTTCAATTACAAAAACACCTCCAACGAGCACCAAGAGCAGTTCCTGCTTGCAACAGATCGCGACCACTCCGAGTAGCCCCCCGATCGCCAGCGAGCCGGTGTCACCCATGAAAACTTTTGCCGGATGAGCATTGAACCAAAGGAAGCCAACGGATGCACCTGCCAGCGCAAGACAAACGATCGATAGTTCCCCTGCAAACGGATAGTAAGGAATCTGCAAATACTGCGCAACCTTTACGTTTCCAGCCGCGTACGAGATCACTGCGTAGGCCAGAGCGCTAGTCGCGGTACAACCGGCGGCCAGACCATCAAGTCCATCGGTCAAATTGACCGCATTAGAAGTGCCGACTATCACAAGCGCGAAGAAGAGAATACTCCACCATCCCAGATTTTCTAGCAATGGAGCCTTGTAGAACGGGACGTACAATGCACGAGCCTGAACTTCTGTTGCCGGATTAGTCAGGAAAAAATACGCCACAACCGCAGCAACGGAAACCTGCCCAATGAGCTTCGCTCGCTCGCTAATTCCGCCGGAATTCTTTTTCGAAACTTTGAGATAGTCGTCCCAAAATCCGAGCGCGCCACAAGCGACGATCGTAAACACGAGCAGCCAAACCGCAGAGTTATCGGGGCGTGCCCAAATGACGGTAGACGCAATTACGGCTCCATGAATTAGCACCCCACCCATTGTTGGAGTGCCAGCTTTTTTGCCGTGCAATTCAAAAAGCTTATGTACTTCCTCAGCCGTCCGCACGGGCTGCCCGAGCTTGAGAGAAATCAATTTACGAATCACCCAATGACCAAAAAGGATACACAAAAGGAATGAAGTCACCGCCGCGGCGACTGCGCGAAAACTGATATACTGAAAAACGTTAAGCGCATGCATCCATTCCGGACCCGCTTCGCTCCACCGGCTGAGATAATACATCATAGCCTCGACACCTCCTCGATCAC
>JBILUQ010000306.1:0-4390 GCA_044370935.1 Chthoniobacteraceae bacterium | reverse complement strand
GCGTGCAATTGAGCGCCCTCGGCATTGATGTGGCGAATAGTGCATGCGTGTGAGTTTAGCTGGACGTGGCTAAATCCATAGGTTGGCTCGGCGAAGGGCGCTGCTCGCACAGTATTCTTAATTGCCCGTGAGTGCGCCCCGCCACCACCCGAAATAATGTAGCTGGTTTTCAGATGGTCCAGCTCGAGATGTTGAAGGTCGTGATCGTGCCCAGCGATGTACCAATGCACGCCAGACTTCTCGAGCATTGGCGCAAGTTTTTCAACAAGCTCAGGGGAATCACCATGAGCGCCGTTTGAAAAAATTGGATGATGGCCTATCACAAAGGTAAAACCATTTCGGGTGGACTCGAGCTGCAAGCGTAACCATTCCCACTGGGAATCTTCCTCTTGGCGGTTAAGGCACGGCAGGCGCTCCATTGGATTCTTTGGATTTAGACGGCCGCTGAGGCTTCTAAGATTAGTATCGATGAACAGAAACGTCGCCTTGTCTTCAATTTCGAGTCGGTACCATTTCGCCGGCATCGTCCAGCGCGTGCCTGGTGTCTGTGCATAAGCTAGCTGTGCGATCGGACCTTCTGGAGTGTCATGATAATCGTGGTTACCCAGAATCGCTGGACACGGACAGGCAAAAGTTGCCGTGGGATACATCTTTTCAAAGCCAGATTCCCACCGCTCTTTGGTGAGGCCGCCCCCTAGTGCAGCGTTGTGATAAAAATTGTCACCCAGAAGGATAAGCCACTTCGGATTGAGCGAGAGCCTCTCTGTGTATTCTCGCATTGCGTCTGCTACCTGTGTTTGAGGCGACATGCCGCTTCCAAAATCGCCGAGTAGCAGCAAGTTCACGTCTTCAGGGGAATGCGATGACAGCGCTATGGTGCGCCGTACGTTGAGCGCGAGCGCCGCGCTCGAACAAAAGGCGGTTCGCAGGAATCTGCGTCTGGAGAGGGGTGCATCCATCCCGGATACCCTAACCAGACGTGTGATCCCTGCAAGCCTCGCGCCACCAGTCTAAGGATGACCCTCTAAAGAGATTCTGGCGCGTTTAAGAGCGCTGACACTCTCGATAATAAACGGCCTGCGGCTCCGCCGTCCAAAACACGGTGGTCAAAGGACAGGGTGAGCTGCGATTCGGTCGCGGGTTCGAATGTCTTGCTCGAAATTTTCCACCGGGGCACCACTTTTCCCGCGCCCATTCCGAGGACTAGGGTTTGTTCAGGAAGCGGTATGGGGGTGGCCCATTCGAGGCCAAATGACCCGAAATTCGTGACTGTGGCGATTGATCCGCCTGTCGCATTCGCGGGCAAGCGTCGCCTGCGTGCCAAGTCGACTAAGTCGTTGTAGCGAATGAGTAGTTCGCTCAACGGAGATTGATCCGCGTGACGGAGCACCGGGACCAGAACGCCATCCTCGGCTTCCACGGCGAATCCCACGTCGATCGAGCGCGGATGCACGATTTTGTCACCGATTAGACGACCTGCGACTGCGCTGTTTTCGCCCAGCGCTATCGCAACTGCACGCAACGCGTACAACGCAGGTCCGGCCTTTTGCTGGCTCGCCTTGCGGTGCGCAAGCATTTCATCAAGAGCGACCGCCATGCCGACTGTTGCCAGCGGACGAGTCCACGAACGCCGCATCGCATCCGCAACCGCAACCCGCATGCTCGACGCATTTGAGATCTGATGATTGTCGAGTTGAGCGAGAAACTTCTCGAAATCCTCGATGGTCAGGCGGCCCGCCGCTCCGCTCCCCGCGATGCCCGCCAAGTCCGCCGCATGTAATCCGAGTTCTTCCATCCGGGCGCGCATGCGCGGCGAGAGAAAACCTGCGCCCGCAGCGCTGGCCGGAACTGGTAGTCCGCGTAGTGTGGGTGCGACAGCGTTCGAGGAGCGTTTCGTGCCTGAAGAGATTGATGTCGGCTTGTCGTTTGGAGAGAACCCATGGGGGAGGGAGTGATCCTCGACTGCAGCCCTCGAAGGCGTGTCCAGCCCGAGTCGTTTCGCCTCAGCGTCTGTGCACTCCAAGTAGCCGAGAGTCGCCCCGACTGCGTAACTTTCCTGCAATTGAACGTTCCACTCAGACACGGTGCCATTGCACGGTGAGGTCACGGACATTGTTGCCTTTTGAGTTTCCACTTCGAGGATATCTTGATCGCCCTCAACGTTGCTTCCTGGTTGAAAAAAAATTCCTACTACGGTCGCCTCGGCGATGGATTCGCCAAGCTGAGGCATGACAATGGGTATGCGTGGCATATGGAAAACAGTGCTATGGCGTTAAAATAAAAGAAGCGGCTCCGTTGTTTATTTGTTCAATAAAGTCCTCGCAGCTGCAGCAATGGTCTGCGCGGTTGGTCGATGAGTGCCCCAAAGGTTTGGGTGAAAGGGGACAGGGGTGTCTTTGCTGTTGAGCCTCATTGGAGGCGCATCAAGAAGGTTAAATCCCTCACTCGCCACGCGCGCGAGAATTTCTGCTGTGACACCTCCCCAAGGCCACGCTTCACCCACGGCCAAAACTCGACCAGTCCTTGCGACCGATGCTAGAACGGTGTCGGTATCGATCGGTTTGATAGATCGCAAATCGACAATTTCCAGCTCCCACCCCTCTGTTGCCAATTCCTCTGCTGCGGCGAGACACTCGTGGAGCATGGCGCTGTAGGTGACCACTGTAGCATCTCGGCCCTGCCGAGCGACTCTCGCCTTGCCGATCGGCAATGCCTCGGACGGCAATGATTCGGCCTTGAGGTGGTAATAAAGATATTTGTGTTCGCAGAAGATTACTGGGTCTTCGATCGTGATAGACTCCAAGAGCATTGAGTACGCGTCTTCCACGGTTGCAGGCGTCACAATGATTAGGCCTGGGTAGTGTGCGTAAATTGCCTCCAAGCTTTGTGAATGAAAGGGGCCGCTTCCGGGAGTTCCTCCGCTAGGCAAGCGGACAATAATTGGACACGGAACTCCAGTGCGCCAGTGAAGGGTCGCTGCTTGATTAACGATCTGGTTGAAAGCGACGGTCGAGAAATCCGCGAATTGCATTTCGACGATCGGCCTCATCCCTTCAATGGCCGCTCCAATCGCAGAACCGACAATCGCGTCTTCACTGATGGGCGAGTCGAGCACTCTTCCAGGGTAGGCCTGAGCGAGATTTTTCGTCGCCTTAAACGCGCCGCCAAAAGTGGCGATATCCTGCCCGTATAAATAAACTCGGGGATCGGCGGCAAGCGCGTGGGCCTGTGCTTCGCGTATGGCTTCTAGGTAAGTGATCAAAGTGGAAGTTGGTTAGTTGCTGCGTCCTGCTCCGGTCGGCTACCGCTGGCTTTTTGAAGCTTGGAAACGAAGCGGGAACAGGGTCCAGAAGTGCGGCTCGCTTGGTCAGGATGGTTTGAGGCTGGTGCAGAGATTTGGGTTATACATCTCCCTCCACAAGGTGACGACTGGAGATCGCGCACCAGTCTTCCTTGGCTGGATCAGGAAGAGGCTCTCTCATTGCGTACGCGACTGCTTCGTCGACTTGAGAAATCGAGTCGCGTTTCCAGGAGTCCAGTGCTTCTTGATCTGCCCACCCGTGCTCCAAAAGGTGGTTGTGCGATACTTGTAGGCAATCACGCCCCAATTCGCTTTCCTTCAAATTAGATAGTACATAATGGCCGTCATCGTGTTCCCCGTGGCCTGAGAGACGCAGGCTCGTGGCGACCACCATCTGCGGTCCGAGACCGCTGCGCGCCCGTTCAACTGCATCGCCAATCGTCCGTAGACACGAAGCCAAGTCGGTGCCGTCGACCGAATGGCCATCAACCCCGTATCCAATCGCTTTTTCGACAAGATTTGAGCAGGCAAATTGACGGTCTGTTGGTGTTGAATACGCGTACTGGTTGTTTGTGACGACAAGCACCAACGGAAGTTTCTCGACGGCCGCCTGGTTGAGGCCCTCGTGGAATGCTCCAGTGGAGGTGGCACCGTCTCCAAGACTAGTCGCCCCGACTGTGTTTCGGCGCCCCTTAAAACGGTGAGCCATCAGCACGCCGTTGACAACCGACACCATTGCGCCCAGGTGCGATATCATTGGAAGCATTCCCTCCCGTGGACGGCCCCTGTGGATATTGCCATCTCTTCCGCGCATGGGGCCTGACCTCGATCCGATATACGTCATGGTGAAATCAGCCACACTTTCGCCGAAAGCGAACCTGCCTGCCTGATCGCGAATCAACGGGGCAAACACATCGCCGTCTCTAAGAGCCATCCCTGTAGCCACGCTAATAGCCTCCTGGCCTTTGCCCAAAAAAACACCGCCGGTCACCTTGCCTCCAAGGAAAAGACTGCGGATTTTATCCTCAGCGACCCGGGCTAGAAGCATCCATCGGTACGCGCGGCGGTAGGTTTCTGAAAAATTGACTG
>JBILUQ010000068.1:0-15755 GCA_044370935.1 Chthoniobacteraceae bacterium | reverse complement strand
GTCCGGGATAACTCATCTTCTGGAAATTCAGCCGCGACATTTCGTATCCGGCCGGATACCGAAAAACACGGACGCTTTCGATCTCGACGTCCTGCGGCCTCGCCCCCATTCCGAGCGTGATGACTGGCGGCTTTGCCGAATCCTCGCTGGATACGACAAAACACACCTCCATCCAATCCGTCCCGACGTACACCGGGAACCGTTTCGCCAAAAACACCTTCGAGTCGTCCGCGCGATTTAGCTTCACGCTTACCTCGCCATAATCCGCTTGGACACGGGCTTTAACAATACCGAAAAGCCGCTCATGAATTTGAATCTCCTGATCTGGAAACTCAAGACGCAGCCCGATGCGATCCTCCGGATTTGAAGGGACCGGAATAGGCGTCTGAGACACTGAAATCTTCCAACCGCTATTGGTCTTCTCGAAATTACCCGATGCCCTGTTTGCAAAAGCCTTCGCAACGCATCGCATTTCCGTACCCCCTTCAGGGATTATGATCTCCGCATGTAACGCCTGAAGGCAGACAATGATCACAAGAAGACGACAAAAACAGGGAATCAGCAGACTGGATTTCATAGCGCAGGCGAGGCGGCAGCCAAGTCGGCACCGCTCCATCGCCAAACGTAACAACCGCATTTGCTCGGCAAAGTCCAAAGGCATCGATGAGTCCACAAATCATACAACAGCATCGTCCCTTTATGCTTCACACCGGAGTTTTACACCAACGAGACCCGCAAGAATCAATCGTTAGCAGCAGATCATGCGAGCGTCGTCTCTGTATGCCCCCAATCATTGGCCGTCGCCAATTCTTGCAGTTCGCCACACTCTCTGCGCTCGGCCCCACACTAACACGGGCCGCATGTGCACCAACGTTGCCCGGCGGAAAGGCTCGTTTCACGCCGAGCTTGAACGCTTACACGTTTCTCGAGGACCTTAGTGTGAACCTTGCCGACTCCAGCAACGGCATCGACATATTTGGGGCTTGCGACTTTTGCGTCTGGTAGGACATCGAGGCAATCGACCTTGCCGGCTACTTTTTCCCGGGTTATCAGAGGCGAAAAAACGCATGCACCAGTCAATGATGCGCATTCAAAGTGAATCTGTGATTATAAGCGTCCACGCCTACCCTCCGAACTTAGCAATTGACGATAGCTGTTCCGGAGAATCGCGATATCTGAATCCACAGCGATATACGTGAACCCAAGCTCCCGGTGCTTGGCGAGGTCGGCTGGGTCTCGGATGAGTATCCCCGCTTGCTTTCCCGCGCCGCGAGCTGCTTCGAGAACCCGCAAAAGACATTCGTCGTATTCATGACCATCGTCGCGCGCGCCAACAATCCGGCGGTGAGCGATGTATTGCCGCAAATCAGAGGGACCAATGAAGAGCACATCCACCCCGTCCACGCTGGCGATTTCAGTAGCAAGACCAACGGCCTCTAATGTTTCAATCTGCGCCAGAATAAGAGGAGGAGGCGCGTCTTCGATTGGCCGCAGTCCATAGGCGTTTGCCCGGATTGTCCTGGAGAACCCGCGTTTGCCACGCGGTGGGTAACGGGTGGCCTGAACGATGCTTTCGGCTTCCGTGGCGGAATTGACGTGCGGCACCATGATTCCATCTGCCCCCCAGTCGAGCACACGGGCGATCAGATCTGGATGCGGCGCACCGACCCGCACGATGGCATGCGCATCCGTGCCGCGCATCGCCTGCAACTGGGGCAAGATGGACGACTCTGTGCCGCAGCCGTGCTCAAGATCGAGAAGCAACCAATCAAACCCGCACTGGGCGGCTAACTCCGCAATAACGGGTGACTGAATGGAGAGCCAAGTGCCGAGTTTGGTTTTCATAATACTGATTCAATATCGAGGTCTTCCCGCAATCCGCGCATTGCAGCCACAATACGCTCAAAGGTGAATGTCTTCAATTGAGCGCCGCTGCCCTTCTGACCAATCAGAAAAAACTGAGAGTCGCGCTCGAAGTAGCCAGCGCCAACGCGGATCACCGCTTTCACAATCATGTTTCGCAGCAGATGCAGCCAGAAGCGCCGCCGATATTCAGCTGGAAGCGCTCGTCTGCTTTGGTAGCCCTCGAAGGCACGGCGAAGAAATACCGAATCGTGAAAGCATCCAAGCAACGAAAGATCGTCCATGGGATCGCCGCTGATCGCGTCGTCAAAATCAATGAACGCCGTGATCCGATCCTGCGGGCCAAGAATATTCCAGAGGGCAAGGTCTTTGTGCACAAGACAGCCCTGCGCCACATCAAGCAACGACTCGTGCTCGGCAAGCACCGCGACGATCTCATCGCTGTAATCCTGCTTCAGAAAGCCGCCCGCCACCAGAAACGTTAAATGCCGCTCGAGATGGAGCCGGAAGTACGAGGAATAACTCGCCTCGAACCCGCTCAGCGAAATATCCAGCGCTCCGAAGCCGATCAGGTTGATCGACTGCCACTTTGCCACTGCCTCTCCAATCTCAAACCCGATGCGCATCACATCGAGAGATCCCTGCTTATACCAGTGATTCAGGTCAGGCTCAGCGATCCGTTCGAGAGCCTGCCAAGCAAAAGGCACCCGACTGCGCCGAATGTCGCACCCATGAACCAGTGGAGTCGAAACGCCACTTTCGCGCACCCTATCCAGCACTTTAGACTCTACGGCAAGATGACCGTCGTTCTCGGGACCATTCTCGACGCGGACAAACATTGGGGTTCCGTCCACATCCGCATTCCAAGTCAGATGGTTTCCCTGGCCGGTTCCCGCACTTACTGAAACAGCACTTGCACCAAAGTAAGTCTGCAACTCCTTGCGCAATGCTTCCACACTGCTCGAGTCTGCACGTGAGCTGGCCTGCGTACCATGAAACGCTGCCGGGCGGTCACACTTCCAATAGTAAATCCCAGCGCGGCTCACGGGGCAGGCGGCCTCCTTCTCCACCACGCGGCCACAAGACTTCCGATGAGATTTTGCATCACACCGCTGAACACCGCAGGGACAGCGGCAAGCGGCTGAGTTGGAAAATTCTTCTTCGCGAGCATCGCCGCCATTCCCCCGTTCTGCATTCCAACTTCGATCGCAATCGTGCGCGCCGTAATCACCGGGTAACCCAATAACCGAGCGACAAGATAACCCAGAACGAATCCAAGAACGTGAAGCAGGAGAGCGGCGAGGATCAGTTTTCCAGCATTCGAAATCACCGCTGCTGCATTCTGCGCAACGATCCCAGCGGTAATGAGAACGACAGCAATGACAGATATGGCTGGGCCAAACCGCGAAACGTTTTTAACCGCCGAAGGCGCACGCCAGTTGCACAAGACTCCAATGAGCAGAGGCGCGACTACCACTTTCAAAGTCGACAAGCAAAGACCCACCGCATCGACCGGCACATAATGTCCCGCCAAGAGCTGGCACCACAATGGCGTGGTTGCGAAGGCGAAGAGCGTCGACGTTAGTGTCACCGACACTGCTAGCGCAACGTCGGCTTTCGCAAGATAGCACACCACATTTGACGCCGTGCCGGAGGGACAGCTCGCCACCAAAATCAGACCCACCGCCATTCCTGGCTCAAGCTGAAGCATTCGCCCAATCAACCAACCGCTGAGAGGCATGATCGTGTAGTGGGCAAGGAACCCGAGGCTTAGCGCTCCAGGAGCGCTAAGGAGCCGCCGAAAATCGCCACCTGTGAGAGTCAGCCCCATTCCCAGCATCACCGTACCAAGCGCGACGGTGATCCACGCGCCATTGAACCACAAAAAGGATGCCGGATTCACAAGAGCGACCATCACACAGCCCAAGAGCCAGAATGGATAGTAGCCAGTCACCGCATCTAAGATTCGTTGCATGACAAATTGAAGATAAAAGACCCGAACCCGAAATGCGCCAAGACTGAACGGCCTAGCTTCCTTAGTGTTTCCTCTGCTTTTCCTTGGCTTCGAGCATGGCCTTGACCCTCGCCTCCTCCTTCTGGAGTGCCGCGCCGCCGACCTGCATCGGCTCAAAATATGGCTCCGGCGCGATCACCTCGCCCTTTGGAATCTCGCGCCAGCGCAGGTTTTTGAACCACACATCCTGTCCGTGGTCCTGAAGCGAGATCTGCCCCCTGCGCCCCGTAAGGTCACCACCGCGCGCCGCAAGCAATTGAACATACCATTCCCACTTCGGATCCGCATAATTGAACGACAACACCCGCTCGCCGTTGAGCCAATGCTCGATTACCGTCCCCTTGCAGAGAATCCGTGCTGTGTTCCACTCACCGACCGGCCGCGTGGCGTCCTTGGACGGAGCCATGCAAAAGAAAAGCGACGCCGCTGATTGACGCGCGTTTTCCCCGTAAGCACTTCCTCGGTTATCCAGCACCTGATATTCCACCTGCCCCGGACGATAGTACACGCCGCTGTTGCATCCCTGGGACACTTTCCACTCAAAGCGCAATTCGAAGTCATCGGGCACCGTGGCGGCCGTGTATCTAAGCGAACCACCGGCTGACTTACGGTGAAACGCACCATCCTCGACGCTCCAGTTCCCGGACTGCTCCCAGCCCGAAAACGTCTTGCCGTCAAAGATCGGCGAAAATTCCGCCTCGGGTTTGGTGAAGCGCGCGAGCGGCCGGCTGATCAGCCCCTTCAGCTTGGATTTTGGCCCAGTCAGCACCTTTGCCAAAACATCAGCCTCATTAAAACGGGCAAGCAGAATTTCCCCGTCTGGCGATCGGTTCCGATCATAGGAAATGTAAATGGTCCCATCCGGCGCCTGAAACCCGTCGGGATACGAGATCCCCTTGCGCTCGTCCAAGACAAGCCCCCCCTGCCATGTCTTTCCATCGTCATCCGAGAGCCAAGCACTGAGCTGGACACGTCCCGGATGCGAGTCGATCTGGTCCCCGTGCTTGACAAACAGCAGGCGGCCAGAAAGCAACCGCCGGATAAAGAACCGCGCGTTCGGGTGGCGGATCCCTGGCGCATCAGCCGCCTCCGTCCAATTCCGCCCACCATCAGTTGAGACCGATTCCATAATCCCCTTCTGTGTCCGCGCGAGCATCCACAGAGACCTGTCCTTGCGCTCCACAATCATATGTTCCTGCCAATCGGGATTCGGGAAAGTGGCCACTCCACGACGCTCCCACGTCATTCCCTGGTTCGCAGAAACAAACACGTTTGCGCCGCGTACAGGGTCCAATTCAGAAAAGCATCCCTTGAAGGGACCAAAACCGCCCCGTTGATCCAGCGAGATTGGCAGCATCCATTCGCCGTTTGAGAGAACCGTCGGCTTGTTGAGCGTCACTCCATGCCATATTCGCTTTGGCGCAGACCACGCTGGAGAATCGGAATCCGGATTTTCGCAAACGGTCGCCCAAACCCCGGCGCGCCCGTCGAACATGTCCATCGATTGATCAAAGATGAGCCACAATTTGCCCAGAGGATCCGTCCACAAGTTTCCAACCAAGATGCTGCGTTCGCGCGGCAGTTCTTTTGAATGGGAGTCCACGACCATGCGCGGCTTCGACCATGTCTGCCCATCGTCGTCCGATGTTGCGAGAACGAAGTAAGCTTCAGGACTGTCGCCTCCCGCCACCCAGCAAGCCCACAAGCGGCCGCGTGGTGTGCGCTCGATCCCGATGGTCATTCCATAGTCCAAATTCTCATAATCATACCTCGGAAGAGGCGACGTGTTTAAAACAGGAGGCACAAGCGCATGCTCCGCGACCTTCTCCATTTCCACGATCCGAGCCGCCCTTTGCTCCGGGCTTTCCGGCTTCTGTTCGCTTCCAGATCTTAATTTCACCTCCAATCCCTCCCCCAAAACCGCGAAGGCGAGTTTCTTGAAAGCAACCCGGTCTCCCGGGTTCAATTGCCTGCGCCAAGTCGAGACCCGATTGATTTCACCCGGAAAAAGCTGGAACTCAGGCGGGCCGATTTTTACGAAGCCGGCTTTTTCCAAAGCGGCGCCTTGGTTGGACTCATGCGGCTGGCTGAGAGTCATCACAAAAAGCTCACCAGGTTTTGTGCATTCGAGCTCATATCCACCGATGCTTGTGCGCAGGAAGGATCGCCCCAACAAGAACTCGGGCGCCTCGGTCAGGGTGTAGTCGCGGTCCGTGAAAAGCCTGACACCCTTGCGCATGACCGCCGGCTCTTCGGACGGAGAGGGCCATGCGACGCGCTTTTTCCCAGACTGCCTCTCGAACCGGCCAGATTCCTCAAGTTTTCCAAACATGATCCGGTCCGTGGTGCCCCCGTGATCGCTCTGCGTGACCACAAGCCAAACCACACCTTCATGCTCATGAAGGCTTGGATATTGAAACGATTCTGGCGTTTCGAAACGGTATTTACGCTCCCATTTTTTGCCGTCACGCGAAACGTCGATATTGAACACGCTCCGATTCGAGCCGCCGATTTTCGTATTCTCCTGCCAGCCGAGATAGTAAGCACCAGCAAAGTTCTCGAACACCGGCTTTGAGTTGAGCCCGCCGCTCACAAACGGCATCTCGCGGCCCGTGGACCATTGCTTGCCGTCTTTACTCGTCGTGAAATGGTAATTCCCCAAATCATTCCGGCAGATTGCCATCCAACTCCCATCGGGAAGTCGGTTCACTGCAGATTCGCTCAACTGGGCTTCCTCAGGCTCGTTGTAGTGACCCACAATTTGGAATGTTTCGAAATCATCGCGCAAGATCGCGAGCGCATTCTGTTTACCCGGAAAATTATTCAGGGCGATGTAGCGCTTTCCATCAAACTGCTTGAACGAGTCAAAAATGTACAAGCCGTGTTTCTGGGGCGGCTTCTTGAATCCGGCCGCTGCCGCGTCGGCATGGAAATAGCGCGGCTGCATGTCAAACACACCCGCTTTGGTCTCAAGCTTCGCCTTGTGAATGCGCAATTCGAAGCGCTCTGTATTCAAATCAAAATCGCGATACCACATCTGCGCCTCCCGCTTGTTGCCATCTTCACTCGTGAAGTAGCATCTCAACGTAGACGCGTCTTTCTGCAGAATGCGCGGCACAAAGCACGCACCCACGGGCAGCGTCTCGTTCTCAAAAGCCTCCTCTGATTTGGCTAAAGGAATCACCTTCTCCACCGCCTGTGTCTTCAGATCCACCACGGAAAGCACGCAGTACTCCGCCTTCCCTGCACCATGACCCGGCTGAATATCATTGTCGTGTTCGACGATGTACGCCCGCCCACCGACGCACACAAATTCGGCGTCATGTGCCCCTTTGACATGGGGCGCGGTGACCCTGTGCAGCCGCTGCATCACAATATCACCCGCTAACGCCGCATTCCATTCCACAGGCAGCAGCTTTGGACCTTCGATCCGATTAATAACCTGCTTTAAACTCACCGCACCCGACTCATTCTTCCCCGCGAGCGCATCCTGCTCCTTGAACTTCGCAAGCAGGATATCGCCGTCACCCTGCCGGTCACGATCATACGTGATCCAGATCAAGCCGTCCTTGTCCTGCACCCCGTCTGGATACGAAACCTCAACCCGCTCGTCGAGGAGTAGACCGCCGCGCCATGTGGCGCCGTCATCAGTGGAAACCAGCGCGGTGAGATTGTTACGGCCTTTAAAGTTAAAATGATTTACCAGCAGCAGGTTTCCAGACGAAAGCCTCCGGATGAAAAAGCGCGAACCCGGACTTGGGATGGCGCTTGCCCTCCCTTCACTCCACGTTTGCCCCTTGTCAGAGGAATGACTTTCCCAGAGCGCACCGCTGCTGGTGCGTATGAGCATCCACAGTCGGCCGTCCTTGAGCTCGACAATCATGTTCTCGAGGGCCCATGGCCTTGATTTCACGGCGCCATGAAGCTTCCAGGTCTTGCCCTCGTCGGTTGAGATACCAACGCCGTGCAGGGTGGGCTCCTGCTGATCGTTGTAGCCGGTGCTCCATGCTCGGATCGGCTTCTGCGCGAGAGTCACCGGCATCAGCCACTCGCCCGAAGAGAGCACCGTGATCTTGTTCATACGAAATGCAAAGGGCGCGTCATAGCCCACCCTGAACTCAGAGCCGAAGACAGGCGTATGCGCATCGGGTTGCTCGCAAATACGCGCCCAGACGTCGTGCTGAGCCGTGTCCTTGTTTCCGCGATTAAAAATGTACCAGAGCCTCCCCTTCGGATCGATCCACACGGTCGGGTCGTAGCATCTGGTCCCGTCCTCAGGCTCGCCCATCGCCTGCGGGACGGTGAAAGTCCTCGCCCCGTCATCGCTCCAGGAAAGGAGCACGGCATTTTCGGGGGCAGGCTCTTTCGGTCCGCCGGTAAACCAAGAGGAGAACACCCTTCCCTTCGCCGTACGCTCGAGTCCTGGGATCCCCTGCCATGTCCGGTTCGCAATGGTTTGCTCGCTCTTGGTCTCGGCCTGGAGCAGCGGTGGGAGAAAATAAAAGATGCAAGCAAGGACGAATGCCAAGCAGGGGGGGAGTTGTTTCATAAATAAGGGTTCACATGAAAGCAGCGAGGAAGGGATGACAACATCCACGCAGGTGTTATGCTAACACAATGCCGGATCAGCGCCCCACTCTGCACGACGTGGCCCGGACGGTCGGACTCTCGACGATGACCGTCTCCCGGGCGCTGCGCGGCGCCCCAAAGGTGTCCACGTCCACTCGGGACCGCGTAATCGCAGCTGCAGAAAAACTCGGCTACAAGCCCGACCCGCATCTCGCACGCCTGATGGAGGCCGTGCGCAGCCACAAGACGAGCCTTGTGAGGGCCACCATTGCAGTGATCCGTGAACACGTGCCGCAGGACGGTTTGCTCGGTCCCTCGTATCAATACGTGCCCGTGGAAGACATCCGCCGCCGAGCACAAGGTTACGGATACGAGGTGGAGGAGTTTTTTCTTGGCAAAGACAGACTGACTCCGAAGCGCCTTCAAGATGTGCTGCTCGCGCGCGGCACCGAGGCGGTGATCGTCTCGCCACAAAGCACGCAGCTTCCCTGCGCGCAAATTGACTACTCGCCGTTTGCCGCCGTAACGTTTGGAAACGCCATGCAGCAGCCGGCCTTGCACATGTGCGCCGGCAACATGACAGTGGGTATCCAAATTGCGGCCGAGCAACTCAGCGCACGGAGCTATCGCCGAATTGGCGTAGCGGTGACGCAGTGGATTGTTACCCGCTCACAGTTCGGCTACAGCGGGGGTCTCTTCCACTGGCAGCACGGCCTTCCCGCGAAGGACCGCGTGCCGCTACTCTTGTTACCGAGCAACGAAATCAGCAAAGGCCGGGCAGCATTCACCAACTGGTTGCAGAAATACCGACCCGATGCGCTGATCACATTCGACACCCATATTCCAGATTGGCTGCGAGCGATGGGCTACCGCATTCCGGACGACATGGGATTCGTGGTTCACGATTGGACGCCAAGGATGGGAAAGTTTGCGGGTATCTACCAGCGACGCGACCAACTCGCGGCCGCGGCTGTTGACCTAGTGGTCTCCCAGCTTTCGCTGCGCGAGCAGGGAGTGCCAGAGGTGCCGCGCCATATCATGATTCCTCCGCAATGGGTAGAGGGGCCGAGTATTCGAGAAGCGAGAATCTGATGCTTCAGAACTCGAAAAAGAAGTTTCAAGTGCTGTTGGGCAGCATGGCGTGCACAGCTCTGGGGTTGTCGGAGAGGAACAGCAGCGAGGACTTCGGGTCTTTTTTAACAGAGGGTGCGGGTGTACCCCAAATCCAGAGGGAATGTGGCGGAGTTGGAAGAATTTTTGGGTTCCGAGTTCAAACTGAAAAATCGAACCCCAGAGACTTATACCTTTAAAATATTTTCATGATGACACTTGCGCCGCCGGAGTGGAACGGCATTGGGAAGGCCGCCAGTACAACCACTCCGCACGATTCAGGAAAAAGCCAATCCGCCAACAACCCATGGGGACCGAAATTGAACGCAAATTCCTGGTCATCGGGTCACTCTGGGATCCCCCGCCCGGCGCTCTCCCTCTGGTCCAAGGATACCTATGCGCCCGCTCCCCCATCACCGTCCGGGTGCGTTTGATCCACCAAAGCGCCACCCTCACCATTAAGGGCCCGCCCAAGAATACGGTCAGAGTCGAGTGCGAATACCCAATTCCCCTCGTTGACGCACATGAGCTCCTCCAACTCTGCAAGCCATTCTGGGTTCAAAAAAGACGCCACCACCTCGAATGGGCAGGCCGACCGTGGATTGTGGATCAGTACGAGGGCAAAAATGAAGGTCTGATTGTTGCGGAGGCGGAACTTTCGCGCGAAAACGAAACGCTCCTTCTCCCACCTTGGGTCGGGCTCGAGATCACCGGCGACCCGCGTTACCAAAACGCCCACCTTGCCCGCCACCCTTTCCTGTCTTGGAAACACTCCCCTTAAAATGGCCCAATTTCTCTCCTGCAACCATTAGCGAATCCGCGATTTGTCAAAACGATTCAGGAAACCCCGACTCAACAAACGCCATCCGCCTCCGACGGCTGTGCCTCAGAATCGGCAAGGTGAGCAACGGGGCGAATACCAGGCGCACCTGCTTTCCCTCGCACTTGGTATCTGTGATGAGGCAGTTCACCCGATCCGTAGGCTCCCAAAACGTCCGAAGCCTATCCATCGCAGCCGCGTCGCTATCAAGAAACTGCGCGCCCTGCTCCTTCTCCTGCGCCCAGCCATCGCCACCAAAACCCTCGCCTCGCTCCAATCCAACCTCCGAAAGGCCGCCCAGCAGATGTCTCAATTCCGAGATATCGATTCACTCTCGGCGAGCCTCTCGCTGCTCGTCTGCAGTGGCGCTCTTTCGAGGACGATGCTCTTCACCCTTCAAGAGGCACTCTCTGCTCCTGCCGCCGAAAGTCGCCCACTGAAAGTACTCACTCTCTCCAACGCACGACGCTGTCTAATGCGCGTGCGCAAAAGCTTGAAGGAATTGCCCGACCGGCCGCTTGGTAAAAGCGACGTCGAGAGGGTACTCCGGCGCACCTACCGCAAGGCACGCCTTCTTTTTTGCGCCTATCAGTCTGATCAGTCCGTCGAAACCTTTCATGCCTGGCGAAAACTCACCAAGCGACTCTCCTACCAACTGCGCCTCACAACCCCAATTCGAAACTCTCCGGGGCAGGGATTTATCCGAATGGCGGAAAAAATCGGAGACCTCGCCGGCCGGGAACGCGACCTGATGCTCCTCGCCGAAGCGCTGCAGGCCGCACCAAAGAGCAGACCGCGCGAGCACGCGCTCCGGGCCATTCAAAAAACCCTCCCGAAAATCCACAAAAAGGTTATTGCCTCGGGACAGGCCTTTTTTGAGCGCTCAAAAAAGCGCTTTTTTCAAATCACCGGCAAAGGCGAGTCCCAGCTAACGAGGGTCTCGCGGATTTCTGCGACCCGGAAAGTCTGACTCCGATATCGCCGACTTGTCTTAGTCCAGAAAGCACCGCGCCACAACGTGTTCAAATTGCTCCTTAGTCGGCGCCTCGATGGGCACCTCCTGACTCGTGTACTAGGCCAGTGAAAGCGCGATAACTATTTCTTTGGCTTCATGGACCGCGCAGAAAAAACACGAATTCTCGCGGCTTTGTATGTCCTCACCGTGCGTTGCCAACACTCGGGAAGCCGCTCCGGTTTGTGAGAACATCTCCCGAATCATGGACAGATCCACGCCATGTGCGCGATTGGGTCTCCAAGGAAATGGGAGCCGTAGCCCGCGTCATCGGGCTTCACGAAAGGTGGTGGAGCTAGGCAGAATCTCGAGATTCTAAAAGCGGTAACAGCCACCAATAAACTCCAATCAGGCGTCTTCTTCGCAGTGGTCAAAATGTGCACCACCCAAACCACCCCAGCGCGAACCTGCTCCACCGCCACATCAGTCTCGCTAGGAATCGTTCCGCAGCTTCTAGGGCATCAATTTACAGAAACGTATTTAAACCGGCCACCTGATCATTCTTTGCTCGTGCCGATCAAAGAAAAAGCCTCGACCGTCACCCCTTTGCAGCAGTGAGCCAACTCGGGAGATCGATTACCCACTTCAAAACCATTCCATCTCAACGGCAAGTCACTTGATGACGTCACAGCGGCGACACTCAACTCGTACGGAGAATGGTGTACCTGCCCACGAAAAAGACTTCCGTCTTTAAGAGAGAAGAAACTGTAGCGTTCCGCGAGATGAAACTCCAAGGAACCAGGAGTGGCAACGGAAGGGCGAGACGACGCACCCCACTCATACCGCGCACTCTGGCTCTGTTTACTCCTACTACAGCTCATCGCAAGACCCGGGCCGAACGAAATTCTCGCATGCTCGTAGGGCAGTCCAAATCCCATCCGGGCGATCCAGACAGCCGGAGCCCTGTCGCAATCGAGTGAAAAGAACCACACACCCGGCTCCCCTGAGGCAGAGCGAACATAAGTCCGGACGTTCAGCTCGTTGAAGAATGAAAGCCAAGGCAACGATGGCAACCCAACTGGGCGAATCGATCTCATCCGGAAACCAACTACTCCAAGGTAAGCTTTGCCCTCAAAGGAGTCGACCGTAAGCCCGGAAGGAAGCCTCGATTGAATCAACCCAGCCTCGTATTCCCAGTGCATGAAAAACAAATCGACCCACTTCTGATGCATTACTGGGCGAATCGAAGGCCGGACGCGAGCATTCAACAGCCTCTCCGTCGCCTCGTTCATTCAAATAACCTACGCTGCGACTCCCTACGGTCAAGAGGTTCGGCGGAGATGAGAGCACTCTACTCCAATCTAAGGCCATTCCATCGGTTAAACTCACCCGCTGCCTTAGAGCAGAACTACTCCACATCTCCGAGGGGAAAAGCCACTGACTGCCAACGACTTATCAACTCAAAGACTTGAGCAACTCATTTGGAAATCCAAATCCAAAAGCAAAATATTCCCACCCCTAAGTTAACGCCCCCCGATGCCACGACGGAGGAAATAGCAGAACGCCTCAGCGCAATATCAAACAAGAATCGGCTTGAGGATTTTTCCGTGCACGTCCGTTAACCTGAAATCACGCCCTTGGAATTTCACGGTCAGCTTTAAGTGATCCACTCCCAGAAGATAGAGCATCGTGGCGTGCATGTCGTGCACCGCGACAGGATTTTCAACAGCATCATATCCGAGCTCGTCAGTGTTTCCATATACGACACCAGGCTTGACTCCCCCGCCCGCCATCCAAATTGAGAACCCGTGGTTGTGATGATCGCGGCCGCTTCCCTGGCTCATCGGCGTCCGCCCAAACTCCCCAGCCCATACAATCAGAGTCTCCTCCAGCATCCCCCTTTGCTTGAGATCAGTGATAAGTGCCATGCACGCCCGATCGATTTCTGACGCCTTCAACTCGATTCCGTTCTTCACCCCACCGTGGTGATCCCAGTCCTTGTGGTAAAGCTGAATAAAGCGCACACCTCGTTCAGCGAGTCGCCGCGCCAGCAGACAGTTCGCGGCAAAACTCCCATCCCCAGGCTTGCACCCGTAAAGATCCATCACATGGCCAGGCTCCTGGGACAAATCCATGAGCTCAGGCACGCTGCTCTGCATCTGAAACGCCATTTCATACTGAGCGATTCGAGCTGAGATCTCAGGATCATCAACGAGGCGATCATGCGCCGCATTGACCGCATTGATTGACTGAACCACATCCTTCTGTTGGGCAGCACTCACTCCATTCGGCGTCGTCAAGTAAAGCACCGGGTCGCCTTTCGCCCTCAGCTGCACACCCTGAAATTTACTGGGCAGGTAGCCGGAAGCCCACTGCCTCGCCGCGATGGGCTGATTCTGTCCACCTTTGCCAAGAGAAGTTAGCACCACAAAGCCGGGAAGATCTTGCGACTCGCATCCAAGTCCGTAAGTGATCCACGATCCCATCGATGGACGCCCGGCGATCTGCGAACCGGTGTTCATGAACATATGCGCCGGATCGTGATTAATCGCATCCGTGTGCATCGATCGGATTAGACAGATCTCGTCGATCACGGAACCGATGTTGGGAAAAAGCTCACAAATTTCCGTCCCGTTTTTTCCGAACGCTTTGAAAGGATGTTGCGGACCAAAACACTTGAGCTCCCTGCCCTGAAGCTGGGCAATCTGCTTGCCCTTGGTCATACTCTCGGGCATCGGTTGATCGTGCATCGCCGCGAGCTTGGGCTTCGGATCAAATGTCTCCAAATGGGAGGGGCCGCCAGCCATTGAAAGATAAATCACCCGCTTGGCCTTCCTTGGAAAATGCAGCGGGCTAATGACGCCCCTCACGAAGCTGCTTTCCTGTTGGGCGGCCGTCGCCTTTCGTTGTAAAAGCGCGAGGGAAAGAGCGCCGACACCAGCGGAGTTCCTGCCCAAAAACGCCCGTCGCGTCATCTGTTGTGCGTTGAATTGAAGGAGTTCTTTTTGGAGATCCATATCGATGGGTTTTGAGTAGTGACGTCCAGCCCTGCTCCACTATGAGCGGGTGATCGTCTCGTGCAGGTTCAGGAGAACTCGGGCAATACTAGTCCACGCAGCCAGCTCAGGCGTTGACGCATTTCCCGGCCGCTCAGAGATCCCGACTTGCATCAGACTCTCAGCAGACTCAGGAGCCGCAGCAAACTCGCTCAAGTGCTTTCGATAAAGCGCCGTCAGTTCTTTGGACTCAGCCTCGTTCGGCGCACGCTGCAGCACCTGAGAAAATGCCCAGTCCAACCGGCTTGAAAAATCACCTCCATTGAGAAGCACAATTTTCGCCGCGAGATTTCGTGCGGCCTCAACATAAGTTGGATCGTTCAAGAGTACGAGCGCCTGCTGGGGGATGTTGGATCGAATACGATCGGCCGTGCACTCCTCGCGGGTCGGAGCATCGAACGCAAGCATGCTCGGATGCAAATACGACCGCTGCCACCAAGTGTAAAGCCCGCGCCGAAACTGTCTGTCATCTTTGTCGTTTGGATAAGTTCGCGCTGGAAAGTTGAGATTTTCCCAGTACCCCTCGGGCTGGTACGGCTTGCAGCTTGGTCCGCCAATCGACTTATTGAGCAAACCGGAAACACTCAACGCGGTGTCACGCACAAATTCCGCCTCGAGACGCCAGCGCCCCTGCCTTGCGAGCTCCCGATTGTATGGATCTGAAATTAGCAGCTCTTTGGAGGCTGCGGAACTCTGGCGGTATGCGCGGCTCGTGACGATGAGTCGGACCATGTGTTTCACATCCCATCCGCTATCAACAAACTCACACGCGAGCCAATCCAACAATTCCGCGTAAAGCGGCGGTTCCCCCTGCGTGCCGAGATCATCAAGCACTTTGCTGAGGCCGGCTCCGAAAAACTGCTTCCACAGTCGGTTTACAAAAACGCGAGCCGTGAGTGGATTTTCCCTAGCCACAATCCAATTAGCCAGATCCAGCCTCGTCAGAGGGCGGTCTGGAGCACTTGAACGCGGGAGATAGTGTGGCAGTCCAGGTTCAATAACTTCTCCAGAATCATTCTGCCAGTCGCCCCTCGGAAGAATACGAACGGTTCGCTTGTTGTCCGTGTGAATTGAAACGATGCAATGCGCCACCGACTTCTCAAAATTAGACAGCGCAACCTCAGCCTCTGTGATACTGCGCCGCAACTCTGCGAATTGAGGGGCGGTCGCTCGAAAGTGATAGGACAGTTTAGCACTGTCGGCAGCGCTCCTTTTCTGAGATGGAGTTCCTGCTATCTTCAAAATCTCCTCCGGATACTGCACTCTTGGTGCGCGGATTGGTCCGGGAGCTTGAGTCGCTGAGATTCGAAATTTACCTAGTGTCTGGTTATCTCCGGACGCCTGACGCAGGATGAGCGTAACCGTCTTTCC
>JBILUQ010000305.1:0-4412 GCA_044370935.1 Chthoniobacteraceae bacterium | reverse complement strand
CTGCAGCTTCTGGTCAAAGTCCGCAGCTGCCTCCGCCCATTGCAGACGAGTTCCGGTCAGCACCTTCAACTCCTGTTGAAAATTGATCTCCTCAATAACGACGGTATCTGCCTCAGCCTGCTTGCCAGCGCGCAGAAGCATCTCCTTGCGTTCCACCTGATCAGCAGCAATTTGCGCCTTGGTCTTAATTGCTGAAGCCGCCTCCGTGAGATCCGAGACAAGCCCCTGCGCCTCGCGAACCGAGCGGCCCAACTCGGATTCCCAGGTATCAAACGGCTCGAGTTCGACACTGGCGTCCTCAAGCGATTTACCGCCCGAGAGCATTGCATTCAACCGCGCCACTCGGATTTTACCCACCGCCCTTTTGAGAGTTTGAAAATCCTGAACCGGACGCCGCATGAGATCCACATATTCCAAGCCCGCCTTTCGGTAGATCGATATGTTCTCTTGGTTCTGCCCGAAGAAACCCGCCCCTTCCTTGAGCAAAAAAACCATAATCAATGCGAGAACGACGATTGCGACAGAAGCGTTTCCCGCAAAGAAATACCGCACCACATCGTCGAAGGTAAGTCCGAAGACCCTTCGACGCGAAGTACCCTGCAGCGCTTTAAGCAGGCTACCGGACTGATCTTTGGACTCAAGGGTGTTGGCTGGCATAAGGGGTGGATGATAGCCTAAATAAGTGCTCGGAGAACAGAGAGGAAAAGCTGTCCGCTCCCAGCAGCGCGCTCTTCGGCTTCACCAAAGAGCGAAAGCGGAGCTGGGGCTCCGCGCTCCGACAGCGGGCGCTAGGCGCGCGGCCGTGTTCGAATATCATTTGTGAGAATCACAACCTGGGAGCGCGGAGCCCCAGCCCCGCACAACCCACCTGCCTCACGCTCCGCTGCTTTCGAAATCGCCGCTCGTCAAACCTACTTGACGGTGATGAACCCCACCTGCTCCACAATCTTCTGACCAGCTGGGCTCAAAGAGAAGTCCACAAAGGGCTTGCCCTTCCCCGAAGGCGCCCCGTTGGTGTAGTAGAAGCACTGGCGTCCGTAGGCGTAGTTCAATCCCTTGACCGCCGAGGCACTCGGGGAGCGCCCATCAATGGTCAAAGCCTTTACACCCGGAGTCTTAATGTAAGAAATACCCACATAACCGATGCCATCCGGGTTCTTGGCCACTTCGGATGCAATCTGTTCGTTGCCGGCCATTTTCTGCGAGTTAGGCGCATAATCACGCTTGCTCATGGCCAGGTCCTTGAAGTCCGAATACGTACCGGAGGATGTATTGCGCGTGTAGATGGAGATCTTGCCCGGACCGCGGCGCTTCGCATTCGCGACATCAACCACGCCAGACCAGTCTGAGGTTTCGCCCGTGAAAATCTTCTCTACCTGCTCTTTGGTCAAACCCTTAAGAGGGTTTGCTTCGTTCACGATCACGGCCATCGCATCGTAGCAAACCACAGTGGGAGTGAGCTTCACATTTTTTGCAGCGGCAGCCGACTCCTCCGTAGACTTGGCCTTGCGGCTGGACATCCCGATATCGCAGGTAGAGTCGATGACGGCGGTGATACCAGTCGTCGACCCCTCTGCGGCGATCGAGAATTGAGTCCCGGGATTGGCTGCCTTGTAGGCCTCAGCAAGCTGCGGAACGAGCTTAGCGCCAAGGGTGTCAGAACCCTTGAGAACAATGGTTTCAGCCTGCGCGCTGGAAATTCCGAGCGCCACGGCCAAAGAAAGAATGGAAATGCTGAGTTTCATAGATTTTTAGTTGATTCGAACAGGAACAAGCCCGCAACGGGACCTCCGTCCAAGGCTCCAACTTCAGGCCGACTAGTGTCAATCAGATGACGAAGCCGTGACAATGCAGTCAGAAGTCACTGCAAGCCCCCACCCTCAGCACCGTCCGCAACAAAACATAGACCCTCTCAGCTGCCCGGGTTGTATCCCAGCCAAGGCCCGAGCCAGCGCTCGACCTCAGTCACCAGCATCCCTTTGCGCTCTGCGTAGCCCTCGATCTGATCGCGGCCTAGATTGCCGACACCGAAGTAGCAAGCCTCCGGATGCCCGAAATACAGCCCGCTCACGCTGGATCCGGGCCACATCGCGAAGCTCTCCGTCAGGCGCATCCCCAGTCGCTGCTCAACGTTAAGGAGGTTCCAGAGTTTGCCCTTTTCGGTGTGGTCAGGACAGGCGGGATAACCTGCCGCGGGCCGGATACCCCGATACTTTTCATCGATCAAATCCTGAACACTCAGGTTTTCTGCAGCGCCATAGCCCCACTCCGAGCGCACTTTCGCGTGCAACCACTCAGCAAACGCCTCGACCAAACGGTCTGCAAGCGCCTCCGCCATGATCACTGAATAATCATCGTGCACCGCATGAAACTCCTCCATCAACTCGGGCAACCCGTATCCGGAAGTAACGGCAAACGCCCCGATGTGGTCAGGCAAAGTGCTGTCGATTGGCGCAACAAAATCCGCAAGACACTTATGGGTCTTGCCGGCCGCCTTTTCGCGCTGTTGTCGTAGAAAACTAAACCGCATCAACTCCGTCCTCCGTTTTTCATCGGTGAACAACACCACATCCTCTCCCTCCGCCGCGGCCGGAAAGAATCCATAAACGCCCCGGATCGAGAGCAGATTTCCATCGATGATACGCTTCAGCAAAACCTGCGCATCATCGTATAGCCTCCTAGCGGCCTCGCCGTACTTTTCGCTGTTGAAGATCGCCGGAAACACCCCGCGCAAATCCCAAGTATGGAAGAACGGCCCCCAGTCGATGTAAGCCGCAACCTCCGCCAGACTCACCTCTGACTCGGGCGCCCCCGCTGGATCCAACTGCGGCGCGCGAATACCGTCATTGAGGTTTGACGAAAGCACACGGACGCCCTGAAACGCCGGCACTGGAATGTCCTGCGCATTCCATTCGATAGAAATCCGGTTTGCCCGCGCCGCCTCAATCGAAACAAGCGGATCCACAGACTGCTGATGCTGGTTGCGGAGCGACTCCTGCAGCTTCTGGTTCTCTGCAATGTACTTTCTGCGCTGCTCCGGACTGATCAACGCGCCAACGGTCGGAACTGCGCGACTTGCATCCAGCACGTGCACCACCGAATGCTCGTAGAATGGTGCAATCTTCACAGCCGTGTGCGCCTTACTCGTAGTTGCGCCACCGATTAGCAAAGGCACTGTGAATCCCTGTCTCTGCATCTCCCGGGCGACATGAATCATCTCGTCCAGCGACGGAGTGATCAGTCCACTCAAACCTATGACATCCACACCATGCTCGCGCGCTGCTTCCAAAATCCGATCGCACGGAACCATCACCCCAATGTCAATCACCTCGTAGTTGTTGCACGCAAGAACCACCCCGACGATATTTTTCCCGATGTCGTGCACATCGCCCTTGACCGTTGCCAGTAGCACCTTTCCCTGCGCCCTGCCACCGCCCGACAGCCTCTTTTCCTCCTCCATGAACGGAGTCAAATATGCGACCGCCTTCTTCATCACGCGGGCCGACTTCACCACCTGTGGCAAAAACATTTTGCCCGCACCAAACAAATCACCCACCACGTTCATTCCATCCATCAGCGGCCCCTCGATAACGAGAAGCGGACGCCCGTACTTCTGCCGAGCCTCCTCTGCGTCCGCGTCAATGAAGTCGACAATCCCCTTGATCAACGCGTGCTTGAGCCTCTCCTCGACAGAATGCTTTCTCCATTCCAGCTCCTCTCCTGCAGACTCGGCCTTGCCTTTTTTCTGTACCGTATCCGCAAAAGCCACAAGACGTTCCGTGGCGTCACTCCGTCTATTTAAGAGCACATCCTCCACCAGTTCGAGCAGGTTGCGCGGAATCTCCTCGTAAACCTCCAGCATGCCCGCGTTGACAATCCCCATGTCCAACCCCGCCTGGATCGCGTGAAACAGGAACGCGGAATGCATCGCCTCGCGCACCGGATTATTGCCACGGAAACTGAATGAGATATTCGACACTCCCCCGCTCACCCTCGCGTGAGGCAGGTTTTCCTTAATCCATCGCGTGGCCTTCAAGAAGTCGACGGCGTAATTGCAATGCTCCTCGATTCCCGTCGCAACCGTGAGGATGTTGGGGTCAAAAATAATGTCCTGCGGCGGGAAGTGAGCCTTGTGGACAAGCAGTCGGTAGGAACGTTCGCAGATCTCCACACGGCGTTCGAACGAGTCCGCCTGCCCCTTTTCATCAAAGGCCATCACAATCACAGCCGCCCCCAAGCGACGCACTTCCCGAGCGGATTCCAAAAACTTCTGCTCGCCTTCCTTGAGCGAAATCGAGTTCACGATCGATTTCCCCTGAATGCACTCCAACCCGGACTTGATCACGCTCCACTTGGAGGAATCCACCATCAGCGGCACGCGGGAAATATCGGGCTCAGAGCCGATGAGATTC
>JBILUQ010000304.1:0-4418 GCA_044370935.1 Chthoniobacteraceae bacterium | reverse complement strand
GAAATGATTGCGAAGATCAAGCGGCGGCTGTTGCTTGCAAACCCTGATCTGTTTTTCTGACAACTCGATCAATTAAAAAATGGCTCCACTCATGATTTACTTTCGGGACGCGCGCGCATCGCGCACAACTTTTGTTCGGAGTTTTCCGGTGAGCGGTTTCCTCTATGTGTTTTTCTCAGTCGCGTTCCCTCTCTTCGCGGGTGATCGGCGGCAGGAGAACATCCTCGCGGGGCGTTGGATTCACCGGTTGGATTGGCGGGTTGGCTGTTTTTGACCTGGCGCTAAGCGCGGAGGAACTTGCCAAGCTTCACGCGCTTGCTGCCGCCGCGATTTAGGGGCTGAGCCGGCATTTTGCGCGAATCCGCTAATACCGTGATTGCCTGTCCCTGAAAGCAACCAATCGTCCCCGTATGCCTCCTTCGGCGCAGAAAGCTGTAAAGAAGCAGAAATTAGCCTGACTTCGCGAACTCGAGTGAAAAAGCGGCTATTTTCGAGCCTTGCGCAATTGTAAGCCGCTCTTCTGCACATTTGAACGTGTCGGCATCCTCTGCGGAATGACCTGATCCCACCCTCAGTCCCGTGCCCGACGCTCATCGGCCAACTCCTGACGGCAGCCTCCTCATCCGACTGCGACTCTTTTGAAGAGCCATGCCAGAGGAACCCATCCATCATCCAAACGACAAACTTCTGAAAGCCACCTTTTCGAACCCGGACAACGCCCGTGGCTTCTTTGAGAATTATCTGCCCCGGCAAATCGCCCACGCCGTTGATTGGAGTTCCCTCCGCCTCGAGTCCTCAACCTTTGTCGATCCGCACTTCTCCGCGTCCGAAAGCGATCTGCTCTTCTCGCTCAAACTCGCCGAATCTGACGCATTCCTTTACATCCTATTTGAACACCAAAGCTCCGAGGATCCGCGCATGGCGCTGCGCCTGCTTTCCTACATCCTGCGCATCTGGGAGCGCTTCGCTGCGGCGCATCCCACTCCGGCAAAACTGCCAGCCATTCTTCCCATCGTGCTCGCGCAGGGGAAACGCCCTTGGAAAACGGCCCCGCGCTTGGAGGACCTCATCAACCTGCCGGCTGAAGTCGCAGACATTATCCGCCCCTGGCAACCCACGCTCATGTACCGTCTGCTCGAACTGGTGCGTATTCCTTACCAAGAGCTCGCTGGAACGCCGGAGGGCATTCTGACACTGCGCGCTTTGAAGGCGGAACCGCTGGATGAACTCCTGAGCGATGCGCTGTGGGAGGAGTCCCTTTTATTCGCGATTTCCGACAGTGCTTTGGAGCGGATGTTGCGTTATATTTTAAACGCCGACCTAAACGTCTCCCTGCTCAAGGAACGCCTCAAAACAATCCGCAGCAAATCTCTTCAGACCAAAACAATGACTCTCGCCGATCAACTCAGACAAGAAGGCAAAAACGAAGGCAAAACAGAAGGTAAACTGGAAGGTCTATCCGAAGGTCAATTACTCGCCTTTCGAACAGCTGTACAAAGAGCCTTGGAAATCCGACATGGTTCTTGTCCGGAGGGAATCCGCGAAGCATTGGACGTCATCCCAGATCCGAAGCGGCTTGAGCAGCTCCACGAAATCGCTTTCCGATCGGAATCGCTTGAGGCCTTCGCACAGAAGCTCTAATCCGGACGCGCTCGCGCTGTAGACAAATTGAGAACTGCAGTTCAAGGGGACAGTTCAAGGGGACAGGCAATTCCTCTCCGCGCCGGGTGAAGATCGGCATGAACGGTTCGTGCGGCTGCTGAATGCGACGCACGACCGGTTGGTGGCGTATCTGGCGTCGCTGCTTGGCAATCGTCACGATGCGAAGGATGTTTTCCAGCAGGCCAGCGTGACGATGTGGCGGCGGTTCGACACGTTCGAGCCAGGCACAAACTTCATGACGGAGATTGTCCGGTTCCATTAAATCCATGTCGAGGTGGGTATTCGGGCGATGAGCGGACTTTTGCGAGGAGATGCTTAAGCCTGCGGCTCAAGTCGCAGCCACTTCTCACGTCTGATACCCGAGCTGCCGCGAAAGCCTATCGGCGAACTGCTTAACCTTGAGGCCCATCTTGTCGAGACTGCCGGGCGTGACGCGATCCGAAGGGCCGCTGATCCAGATGGAGGCGACTGGATGGCCGCGATGATCGAAAACAGGCGCGGCGACACAGGCGAAGGTTTCGCTCTCCTCGCCTCGATCGAGCGCGTAGCCACTGGCTTTGGCTTGCTTCAGTTCGGCAAGGAAAGCCGTGGCGCTGGCGATGGTGTGACGCGTGTGTTTGGTGAACTTCATCTGCTGCACGAAGGCCTTTTGTTCTTCGAGGCTCCAGTGGGCCAAAATGGCCTTTGCGGGCGCAGCGGTGTGCAGGGGGAAGGCGTGGCCGATCTCAACCACCACTTTAACCGGATGCGATGATGCGACCTGATCGAGCACGACACCGTGATTGCCGGCCAAAGTGCCGAGTAAGGCTGTCTCGCCGGTGGTATCGCGCAGGGCGGTGAGGATCGGCGCAGCGGCTTGGGTGAGGCGCTCGCCACCCACGGCGGCATGACCGAGACTCAGCAGCTTGCGACTGGCGCGGTAGATCTTCGTGTCTTCCTCGCGCTCGGCGTAGCCGCGCAGGGCAAGCGTAGTGGCGATCCGGAAGACGGAGTTCTTCGGCATCTTCAGGGCCTCGGTCATTGTGGTGAGCGTCATGCCTTCGGTATGCCGGGTGAGAAGCTCTAACAGATCCAGCGTGCGGTCAAGGATGGGGACTCGATAGCGGTTCAGCGGGTGGGCGGGTTCTCGACTTTTCTTGGGCATGCAGCTGAAAAGATAGCTGAAATGGCTGTCTTTACATCTTTTTCTAGCGCGTGAATCGGACACAGGAGGTCCGCTTTACGAGGGAAACGGGTTTTCTGCGTGTCACCACGCTTCCTCGTAGAGCCGGATGATGTCTGCGATTCCGGGGACGATGGGGTTGTTGGCCGGGCTGCCGGAGGCGAGGGCGTCGGAGGCCATCTTTGCCTTCATCTCGTCGAAGCGGGTGCGCGTTGTCCCTGTGCACTGGCTGAGGCTGGGCACCCGGAGAGTTTGGTTGAGTTTCACCAAGGCAGGAACGAGGGCGGCTGCGGCTTCCTCGTCGTTCATGCTGGCGCTGGCGCAGCCGAGTGTGCGGGAGATGGTGGCGTAGCGATCATTTGCGCCAGCCAGGGAATAGCGAGTCACAGCAGGCAGCAGAAGGGCGTTGGATAGTCCGTGCGGAATGTGAAAGAGCGCGCCGATGGGGCGGCTCATGCCATGCACCAATGCCACGCTGCTGTTGGCAAAGGCCATGCCTCCGAGCGTGGCGGCGAGCATCATGCCTTCGCGTGCGGGGCGGTTGTCCGGCTCGATCCAGGCGGTTTCCAGATGCTGTGCGACTAGGTGAATGCACTGGAGTGCGAGGGGATCGGTCAATGGCGTGGCTTTGCGGGAGACATACGCCTCGATGCCGTGGGTGAGTGTGTCCACGCCGACATGGGCTGTGAGTGATGCGGGCATGGTGAGGGTCAGTTCGTAGTCCACAAGGGCAACGGTCGGAAGCAGGTGCCGGTCCAGCATCATCATTTTCACATCGCGCCCGGTGTCGGTGATGACAGCCACTTTGGTCACCTCACTGCCGGTGCCGGCGGTGGTGGGAATGACGATGAGTGGCGGGCCGGGTGACTTCACTTGATGGTAACCTTGGCAGCGGCTGAGAGGCTCGCCATTTGTTGCGAGGACGCAAATGGCTTTGGCTGCGTCCATGGGGCTGCCCCCACCGAGCGCGACGACGGCGTCGCACTTTTCGCTGAGCAGGATGCGCACACCGGCGCGCACATTTTCATCCGTGGGGTCGGGTTGCACTTCGGTGAAGGCCACGGGCGTCATGTCACCAGCCCGGAGTGCTTGGGCAAAGCGTTCGACAAGTCCGCTGGCAGCCATGAAGGCATCGCTGACCAAGAGGATGCGCCGGGCGCCCATGCGGGCAAGTTGTGGCACGAGTTCGCGCGATGCGCCTGCACCGATGATGACCGTGGAGGGGATGTTGAACTGTGAGATCATGGTGAGTTACCAGCCTTGTGAGCGGACGTAGCTTTTATCCCAGCGGGATAGCACACATTTCTGCCGTGTGTAAAACATGACGCCCTCAATGCCCTGCACATGCAGGTCGCCGTAGAAACTGTCATTCCAGCCAGAGAAGGAAAAGAGCGCCATCGGTGCTGGCACGCCGATATTGATACCGAGCATTCCGCACTGCATCTCGCGGGTGAACTCACGAGCGGCCGCTCCGCTCGATGTGAAAATGGATGCGCCATTTCCAAAGGAGAGGCGGTTCATGGTGGCGATGGCATCATCGAGAGTCTTCGGGCGCATGAGTGAAAGCACGGGGCCGAAGATTTCCTCGCGGAAG